>CBFGVZ010000038.1:0-21313 GCA_965652315.1 uncultured Saprospiraceae bacterium
ACAACCTATGTAGCGGATGTTTGATCATTTCAGACCTTCGGAAACAAGGTTAAATTGGCGGGATATTTTCTGAGATGGCCTGCAGGCGATTCAGATCCAGAAAACTGAATTTCCGGGCTTTAAATCTGATCACATTCTCGTTTCCAAAATCATTTAATATTTTGGATACCTGTTCTTTTGTAGTCCCGATAAGCTCCGCAATATCTGCCCTGGAAAATGAGATCCGGAAACTCTTTCTTTTCTCTGCATAATCGTAAATCTCCGCAATAGCCAATAAGGTATCGGCTACCTTTTCCCGTACAGATTTGTAGGCGATCGTGAGGGCTTTCTGCTCGGCCTGCCGTAGTTCCAGTAGTATCTGATCAAAGATATGCTGCTTGAGAATAGGGTTTTTTGCGGCAATAGTATTAAATCTGTCTAGTGGAATAAAACAGTAAGAAACCTTTGATAAAGCAGTGACCGTTCTGGGATGAAAAGGATTGTCTCTTGTTCCCTCATGTCCGAAAATGGTCCCCTTTCCTGTAAATTTTATGACCAGTGGTCTGTCCAGGTTACATTTGACCTCAATCTTCAGGAAGCCCTTTTTAATAAAATAAATGCCCTTGACCGGATCTCCCTCCATAAAAAGATGTTCTCCTTTTGCCAGCGTTCCCGCATGTTTGTTTTCGTTGATTGAATAGAGAATCTGCATTCCACAGCGTTCAAGTATTGAACAATTTCTGGCCTTACAGGTGATACATTCGATGTGGTGAAGCGCCATGAATTCTCCTTTGCTGGTGTAAAATGGTTTTCTATTTTATTATCGGACGTTAAATTAGTATTTTTTCTGGTGCTGCCCAGTATAAACAGATAAAATTGTCCTTTATCTGATTTTTTTTTTGTTCCTGGATGCCCACCCACCTCCATTGTTAACCAACATTAACATTTGCGTTCGAAAATTATCTATCGGTCAATTTTGGTTGCCAGGATGGTTTGTGATTTTGTATGAATATCACTGGTAATTTTGAATTTGCATTGTCTATGATGCTTATTATTATTACGGATTATAAGATAATTCCTAATCTGTTTTATTCATGCTTTCATTTTGACTTGAATTCATCTATTTGTGTAAGGAATGAGATTAACAGGCCATTTGCATCGTCATTTGGCGGCAATTTTCAAACATCAATTGTGAAAAAATAAATATAACGGTTACATTGGTCGCAGTACATACGTTTTATTGACGATATGTAGGTAAAGCGTATTAATAGGAATAATAGAATTATTTACTAACTTAAAATTCATGGAACCAGCATGAAGCGAATATGCATCAATTTCGGATAAAAAGGGTTGTCCACTTTTCGTTCCGGAAAAATGCTATGGGGTATCAGCTATATTGATCCCGGTCTTTTTGGAATTTTGAAAAGTTATAAAAAACGATTAGGATGAGAAATAGAAATTTTACCTCTCTTGTGATTTCGATCTTATTTTTGACAGCCCAGGTGACGACCTGGGGGCAAACCAATACCCCTGTTACCATCACTGGTCAGGTCACTGACAGTGAAGGCGAAACATTGATCGGCGTAAATGTCCAGGTCAAGGGTACCACTCAGGGTACTGCCACAGATCTGGAAGGTAATTACACCCTGGAGGATGTGGCAGAGGATGCCATCCTGGTCTTTTCGTATATCGGGTACCAGACACAGGAAGTTCCCGTAGATGGCAAAACGGTGTTAAATGTCACCCTGGTCTCTGATGCAGAGTTACTGGAAGAAATCGTAGTTGTGGGATACGGCCGTCAGAAGAAAGCAAATGTCGTTGGTTCTGTGACGGCGATTTCTGGAAGTGATGTAGTGGCCATTCCGGCACCGGATGTTTCCAATGCCATATCGGGCAGATTGCCAGGTTCGGTGATCGTTCAGAGTTCGGGAGAACCCGGTCGTAACAGTGCGCGGATCCTGATCAGGGGACGAACGACTCTGGGAGGAGCCGGTCAGACGAGCCCCCTTGTAGTCATCGATGGTATTCCCAACAGGAGTCTCAATGAAGTGGACCCCAATGACATCGAAAGCATATCCATATTGAAGGATGCCGCCGCAGCCATATATGGCTCCAGCGCAGCAAATGGGGTGGTTCTGGTTACTACAAAGGAGGGTACGCAATCAGGTACCAGACTCAATTATCAAATTTATCAAGGGTTTCTCACCCCTACGATTTTGCCGAAACCTGCGGGTGCCGCACAATATGCGCAGTATATCAGCGATTATCAGGATTATGAAAATCTGGGACGGCTTTATTCCGACAGAGATATCGAATTGTACCAGAGTGGGGAAGATCCATGGGAGCACCCCCGGACGGATTGGATGGATGAATTGGTTAAGGACTGGACATCGACTTCCAAGCACCACCTTTCGCTGTCTGGTGGAAATGAGAATTTGTCCTATTTCATCTCAGCGGGTTACAAAAATGAGGAAGCATTTTATGCGCAGGAATCGACAAATTACCGGCAGTACAACCTCCGGGCCAATGTTGATGTACCGATCAATGACTGGTTGTCTGCTAATGTAAATTACGCCGGATTCATCACCGGACGAAAATATCCCACCACTTCCACCTATCAGATCGTTGGATGGGCGTCCCTGACACTACCTACTGAACCAGCATTCTGGCCTACTGGCGAACCGGGCCCGGATTTTGAGGGTGGAATCAATCCTGTGGTGAATTCCAGTTTTGTGGCCGGGTATGACGAACTCAATGAATACAAAAACCAGATCACGCTTCGAACCACCCTTTCGCCGGAATTTGCGCCGGGACTGGATATCGGAGCCTTCTATACCCTGGATCTCAATAATACTTTTCATAAATATTTCCGCAAACCCTGGACGCTATATTACCCGCTCTGGGAAACAGCTACCAGGAATTCGGATGGATTCATTACTAGCATGGAACTTGAGCCCCGGTTACGCGGACTGGAAGCACCCGAGCTGACGGACAGTTACGGAAGAAGTATCAATACGATGTCCCAGTTCAATTTTAATTACTCGAAAAATTTTGGCGATCACGCACTGGGTTTGTTTGGAGCTTTTGAACAGTTCCAGATCAAGTCCAACGGGTTCAGTGCATTCCGTAAGTATTACATCTCCGACCTGGTCCAAACTATCGGTGCGGGTGGGGAAAAGGATAAGGACAACGACGGATATCAAAGCGTGTATGCACGAACCTCCTGGATCGGCCGTCTGACTTACAACTACCAGGAGAAATATCTGGCAGAATTCATTTTCCGCCGGGACGGGTCGCTCAAATTTCCTCCTGCAAGCCGTTGGGGAAATTTTCCGGGAATTTTGCTGGGTTGGAGGGCATCCGAGGAGCCTTTCTGGCAACAGAACCTGTCCTTTATCAACTATTTCAAACTCAAGGCAAGTTATGGAGAGATGGGGATGGACCCTGGTGCAGCGTTCCAGTATATCAACAAATACACTCTGGGTACCGGGATGACGATCGGTACAGACCGGGAGATCAAAACGAAAATTTCCCAGGCTAGCCTGGCCAACCCCAATATCACCTGGGAAAAACAAAAAACCTATAATTTAGGATTCGAATCGGAATTCCTCAACAGTTCCTTTTTTCTACATGGCGATGTCTTCTATAATAAACGATCGGATATTCTGACTGCCCGCAATGCCTCTGTGCCGGAATATTCGGGCCTGGCATTACCAGATGAGAACATCGCAGTGGTTGATAATCGGGGGTTTGAAATCGAGGCGGGGTATTTTTCAGATGTGACGCGGGATTGGAATTTCAATATTTCGGGAAATATCGGATGGAGTAAAAATAAGGTAGTTTTTATGGATGAACCCGAAAGGGCAGTGCCCTGGCAACGACGAACGGGTCATGCATACGGTGCTGCCCTGGTATATAATGCGATTGGAATTTTTCGTTCCGAAGCGGATCTGGAAGCGTATCCGCATTGGAACGGGGCCAAACCCGGCGATGTGATTTTTGAAGATTACAACGATGACGGTGTCATCAATGCTGAAGATCGCATTTTACTCGATAAGACGGATTTTCCGACCACTTTCTACGGAGTATCTCTGGAGTTGAACTATAAAAACTGGGCCTTATCCGTTCTGGCACAGGGTCAGGGGGAATATTTGCGATCGACGATCAGCGGTAACAGGGGGATTGGGCAGAATGTCTACAGCTGGATGGCCTCGGATTACTGGACGCCTGAAACGCCCGATGCACCCAATGCCCGTCCATTTCACCGCGCTGATCAATACTGGTCTTATCTGAGCAATGCCAGTACCTACTGGTATGAAAATATGGCTTACGCAAGACTGAAGAACGCCGTATTGCGGTATACCTTTCCAACGGAATGGACCAATCAAATCGGAATTTCCGGAGCGAGTATGTTTTTATCAGGGAACAATCTGTTCCTGATTTATTCCAGCCAGAAGAATTTTGATCCGGAAATCGGGGATCCGGAATCATATCCGGCGATGAAAACCTTCGCGATTGGGGCCTACGTCACCTTTTAATTCTCAGGTTCACAAAATTCAAAAGTCATGAAAAAGAATACGATTATAAATAGTTTTATTGCTTTTTGTTTACTTGCGATGGCGGGGTGTCAGACCGACCATCTGGAACAAAAGCCGGTGGATTCATTCAATGAACAGACCCTTTTTGAAGATATCAATCTGGTAGAGGCATTCCTGTGGCAGTGCTATGACGTGATGGGAGGCAACCGGGAGGAAGTGCTGGGAATGCGGGAAGATTTGTTGTCCTCCTCTACGGATGAATTGTTGAATATACATCGCGCTGGTGAAATAAAATTCCTTAAAGGTACTTTGTCGGCGGACGATATGGGACATTTTGGAAACTGGCGATATGGTTTTCTCAACTGGCCCAATATGTACAACAGTATTAAGAATGTAAACACGTTGTTGGGTAGTATCGACCAGGTTCCGGTTTCAACCACAGCCGAAGCGGAATTGCTGGCTCAGATTGAGGCTGAAGCTTATTTTATCCGGGCATACAATTACACCAATTTATTACGCTCCTACGGGGGTGTGGTACTGGTTGATACCAAATTTGAACTGGCGGATGATCTCTCGGTGCAAACCCGGGCCACGCTTCAGGAAACGGTGGATTTTATACTGGCTGACCTGGAGAAAGCCATTTCGGGGCTGCCAGTGAAAGATGAAATAGAGCAGGGGAGGGCTACAAAAGGAGCCGCAGCAGCGCTCAAATCCCGGTTACTGAGCTTCGTTACAGGTGAATTGATGAATGGAGGGTATGCTGCCTCCAATCCGCTTGTTTCTTTCCAGAGCGGAAGCCGCACACAACGCCTGGAAGCGGCCCGGGATGCGGCCAAAGCAATAATTGATCAACAATACGGCACCTATGCACTGGCCGGAACCACTAGCGATCCCCCGGCGGAATTGACGGATGCGGACGTTCAGGCTTACGCCCAGACGTATTACGATTTGTTCACCCAAAAAGGAACCTGGAACGACGAGGTCATCTGGGGCATTCAATATCTGAATCTCCAGGGTAACCAGGCGCGTAATAACTTGTACTGGGGACCGAACGGATATAACAACTGGGGAAATAATGAACCACTGGAGAGTCTTGTCCGGGAATTTGAGATGAAGGATGGAACCGCGTTCCAGTGGGATAAATATGATAAAGGAAACATGGTTTACCGCGAATTTACAGCGTCCGAGCTGGAGAATGATCCTCAACGTAACCCGTATAATGGTCGGGAGCCTCGATTTTATGCCTATGTTTTATATGATGGAGCACCCTGGCGGGAACGTCCGGCAACGGATAACAAGGTGGAGGCCAGTTTTCAGGTCGATGCCCCGGGTGGTCCACTTATGGGGAAAAGTCTGAGTGAGAAAAATGATGCTATCGATGACCTTGAAGCCTCTATTACCGGCGGATATGACACAAGATCGGCGGCCAATCAGGCCTGGAATGGCACTAAAACGGGATACTACCTTAAAAAAATGCAGGATATCAGTGTCAACGGAGAGCAGAACAGTAATGAAAACAGTTGGCTGGAATTCCGGTACGCAGAGGTTCTATTAGATTACGCAGAAGCCTGTATAGAGCTGGGTGATATCCAGGAAGGGCTGGATGCATTGAATATGATACGTAACCGGGCCGGTCTGCCGGATCGGATAACATCGGATCAGGGGAAAGCACGTGAATGGTACCGGCATGAACGTTTGATCGAAATGCTGGCTGAAGGAGATCGGTGGTATATGATCCGTAAATGGATGATCGCGGGCGATGTCGTGCGCGACCACTATCCCATGGATGTGTATCATTTCAATGATGGTGTCTCTATGTATATACACAATACCGAGATCCTGGCTGATGACCGTTCCTGGGAGGACCGCCAGTATTGGTTGCCTATTTCTGAGGCCGAACTCAACAGAGCGCCACAATTGCAACAAAATCCGGGATACTAATTTGATTGGTGATTGCTGATTTCGGACTGACGATATAAATTGGGTGTGGGGTTCGGAAGCCGATGCGGAAGCCATGTTGTATTGTTGATTGCGGATTGATTATTTAGTGTGAGAGTCGGGATACCGATCTTTATTACATGAAAAATGCAAATGCCAAACTTTTCTATTCGAATAAACGTTTCTCCTCAATATTCGATTAGAAAATGAAGGCATTACTGACCATTGGTCTGTTGATTTTAAGCAATACATTCATGGTGATGGCCTGGTACGGGCATTTGAAATTTTCGAATTGGAGTGGTTTTCAGAAACTGGGGTTGATTTCGATAATTCTGATCAGCTGGGGAATAGCCCTTTTCGAATACGTCTTTCAGGTCCCGGCTAACCGAATTGGTTTCAATCAAAATGGTGGCCCTTTTTCTTTGATCCAACTGAAAGTGATTCAGGAAGTAATTACGCTGATCGTGTTTGCAGTATTTACGTTACTCGTATTCAAAACTGAGACCTTCAGGCTGAACCACCTGTATTCTTTTATTTTTATAGTTTTGGCCGTTTATTTTATGTTTAAAAAGTAATAGGAATTCAATCCGTAAGCCGGATTTGCCTTGTATTCAGGCTTTACAATCCTCAGCAACGTACCCATTTTCCGCTGACTTTAATGTCCGACCATAAATCGGATGTAAAATGACTGGAATCAACCAGATAAATTGCAGCGTTGATCTGCATCTGATACATGCCGGCGTGGGAGAACACTTACGATAAAAAATGCTTTCTATAGGAGGCCGGCGTGCGTTCTTTATGTGTTTTAAAAACTTTGTAAAAGTAAGAGAGATCCCTAAATCCACTTTCATATGCAATCTCCGATATGTTGCGATCCGTTCCTGTCAATAGATTAGTAGCGTAATCGAGCCTGTATCCATTGACTACTTCCATCAGTGTCATTCGGGTACTGCGTTTGAAAAATTTGCAAAAAGCCGGTGCGGTCAGGTTGATTTCAGCTGCGACATCATCCAATTTAATAGGTTCCTTGAAATGTTGCTGGATGTAGTTCATAACCCGGAGCATGCGGTCCCGGTCTGTAGTGTTCCGCGCATAGAAATTTTGTGTGGTGGTAAGAAAATGCCATTCGCGGTGGGTAGTAATTTGATATAGTAATTGCAACAATAGGATAGACATTTCAGTAGGATGAGATTTGCCAACAATATTGCACATCCTGTTTGCAATGTCTTTTCTCAGGTTTCCAGTGACCCGAATTCCCTGACCGCTCTTTTCCAGGAGTTGTCCAATGGATGACATAGCCGGTCGCCTGAAAATTTGATCCCCCAGGAAATTCGACTGAAACTGGAGCACTATACATGAAGAGGAGGTAACACCTTGTTCCAGTTTCCAACAGTGGGGTGTATTTTCACCGATCATAACCAGGTCGCCAGCTTCGAATCGGTCCATATGAGATCCCACATATCGCTCTCCCTGGCCGGTGAGAATCAACGTCAGTTCAATTTCAGGATGGTAATGAAAGGGTGCCTCAAATGCGGTTTGGTCAAATTCCCGGATCAGAAATGGTAGAGCATCTGGTAAAGTAAGAGCTTCGTACAGAGCCTTCATTTTTGGTTCATTTTAATTGAATATTGATCTTAATTCTGCATAATAGATAAAATAACCCATAATTTGGAAAATATATCCTGATTTTTCCAGGAATTGTAACTGTAGATTTATCCCGTTTGAAAAACATCAAATTTTTAATGAATAAAAAATAAGCACATTATGAATGATTTGAATTCGGCTTATCAGATTCCGGAAAAACTCATTACCGAATTTCGTCACAACGGACATGCTCTTACGCCCGGATTGTTGACCGGAGAATTGGCCTCCCATTATCGTGAAGTCATTGCCCGGACGGCTATGCAATACAATAAGGAAACGCGTAAATTGGAAGACCGGGACACCTATGGGAAAGCTTTTCTCCAAATAATGAATTTATGGCGCCGGGATCAAGAAGTGGCTCGTTTTGTACTGGCTAAGCGGTTTGCCATGGTGGCTACGGAATTACTCGGGGTGGATAATGTCCGGTTGTACCACGACCAGGCCTTATTCAAGGAAGCGGGCGGAGGACCCACTCCCTGGCACCAGGACCAGTATTACTGGCCGATAGATACCACCAATACGATTACAATGTGGATGCCTCTTGTCGATATTGATGAGGCTATGGGGATGTTGACTTTTGCATCGGGATCGCATCACGACGGCCAGGTATTTGATAAAGAGATTTCAGATGAATCAGAAGACCTTTTTCAGAGTTATGTCGATGCAAAAGAGTATGAGATTAGCCGATCACGTACGATGAATGCGGGTGATGCGACGTGGCACTATGGTTATACCATTCACAATGCCCCCGGCAATGATTCGGACCGGATGCGGTCGGTGATGACCATTATTTACATCGCTGATGGAGCACGTGTTACCAAACCTCAGAACAAGTATCAGGAAGCGGACCGGGATACCTGGCTGGACGGGCTAGCACCTGGATCGTTGGTCGATTCTAAATTAAATCCACTGTTGTTGTAATGTCCAATATGATATGAAGGAATTCCGGCTTTGGTTTCCGATTTAAAACCCTGGTTCAAAGTCGCAGGTTTGAGGTAAAACCGATTTTTAAGGTTACTCCATAATTAATATATTTTAATATGAATACATGCTTCCCCCTAATGAAATTTCTGTGTTTGGGAATGGTCACGTGGTGTCTGATACAGGGATGTAGAACAAATAATCATTTACAGGCCCCGGATGGTGAAGTGATGTATCACGTGGTCCAACGATCCTTTTATGACAGCGACGGAGATCTTCACGGAGATCTGAATGGTTTGAAGGGACAACTGGATTATTTGCAGGAGCTGGGGGTTACATCTATATTATTGCTCCCGCTTTACGAATCCGTCTTTTACCACAATTATTTTCCGACCGATTTCAAAACCATCGATCCTGAATTTGGCACGATGGAGGATTATGTGGCACTGGTCCGTGAAATTCACCGGCGCGGTATGAAGCTCTATATGGATATGGAAGTACAATATGTGACAGAAGACCACTTATGGTACCGGGATGCGCTGAACAATCCTGCTTCGGAATACACCGACTACATCCTGTGGAAAGACTCTCTGAATCAACAACCTTCCAGCATCATTTTTGATCTGGATGGGTTGCTGGGGTACGACAGTGAGTATCGGCGCATTACTACCCTCAATATGCGGAGCGACAAGGTATTGGATTATGCAACAAATTTGTTCCGATTTTTTGCGGACCCTAATGGGGACGGCGAATTTTCGGATGGAGTGGATGGGTTCCGGCTGGATCATATGATGGACCATCTCGACTATAAACCCGAATTGACCGACCTTTTTAATAAATTCTGGAGCCCACTGATCGAGGATTTGAAAACCTTCAATCCTGATTTGATTTTTATGGCCGAACAGGCAGAATGGGCTTCGTTTGGCGAAGCATATCTTAAAGAAGCTGATGTGGATTGGATATTTGGGTTCCGACTGGGTTTCGGTATTCGCAACTTTGATAAGAAACAGATTACGGAATCACTCGATTCGATGATGCACATTCTGGAACCCTTCGATGGCGCTAAAAATCACATCGTTTTTATCGCCAATCATGACGTAGAACGTTATTCGACCTCTGTGGATGATGATCCGGGGAAACTTCGGGTTGGAGCTGCCCTCAATTTGTTGTTGCCCGGTGTTCCGTCGATTTATTACGGCCAGGAAATCGGGATGCGCGGAAGCGGCGGGCAGTACGGTCCTACAGACGGGAATGAAATACCGGTCCGGGAAGCTTTTGAATGGTACGCGGATACCACGGGTCGGGGAATTGCTATGTGGTACCGAAATACAGGACCCTGGTGGGATGATTCCCGGCTTCGGCCCTATGATGGTATTTCTCTGGAGGAACAAAGGGCGGACCCTGGCTCCCTGTGGAATCATTACAAACAACTCATTCAGATACGAAAGAAGTATCCGGAATTTCAAAGTGGCACTTACCGGAATATCCAAAATGATCGGGAAAATGTGTTTTCTTTCCTGAGAGAATTGGGAGAAAATCGTTCTCTTGTACTTGTTAATTTGTCGGATACCACTGTGGAAGCCAGCGAGCACTTTCCATTGAATAGGTGGCGATGTGTCTTTGGTCATGTATCGGAACGATACGATGAAGAAACTGGTAAAATCCAATTGCAGCCAAATGAAGTGTTGATATTCAGATATGAGTGAATGGATATTTTTTTACTTGAATTATAGATTATTATTGAAGCAAAATGTGGTGATGACACCGAACGGTATAATAGTGAAGCATAATCCCACAGCAGAAATGGAAAATCCTTATTGAAGGTTGATAGCTTCGACTCCAAATATTTTTATCATTTTATTGTAATGTTTTATGATGGTAGTTTTCGCTAGATAGTACAGGTTACATATCTTTGCAAAAATTTTATCATGTGGGTTTGGATCCTTTTTATTCTCTTCATTATAATTTGCCTGGCCCTCGATCTGGGGGTTTTCAATAAGGAAGATCATGTTATAGAAACCAAAGAAGCTGCAAAATGGACGACCGTGTGGGTGAGTCTGGCGTTGGTGTTCTCCGGGGTGATATACTGGCTGTTCTCAAACGGAATTGTTGCCAATCCGACAGGTTTAACACCAGTGGATGCTGTGATAACTTATATTACAGGGTATCTGGTGGAGCTTTCTCTTAGTATTGACAATGTATTTGTCATTGCCGTTATTTTCAATGCATTTCAGATTCCCAAAAAGTACCGGCACAGGGTGTTGTTTTGGGGTATTCTGGGAGCAGTAGTATTCCGGGCGCTGATGATCATCTTCGGAGTGGCCCTGATCAACAAGTTCGAATGGATGATCTATGTCTTTGGAATTTTTCTGTTGTACACGGCCTATACCATGCTTAATGACGATCATGAATTTGATCCTAAAACATCCTGGACATACCGGAAAGTTTCCAGGATGTTTCGGGCTGTATCCACGATAGACGGACACAACTTCTTTATCAAAAAGATGGGAAAACGATACGCCACACCCCTGTTTATGGCGCTGGTGGTGATCGAACTGACCGATGTGATGTTTGCACTGGATAGCATTCCGGCTATACTGGCCATCACGCAAGACGAATTTATCGTGTTCTCTTCCAATATCCTGGCCATTCTGGGCCTTCGGTCCATGTTCTTTCTTATCGTAGGAATGCTGGAAAAATTTCACCTCATCAATTACAGCCTGGCCTTTATCCTTGGTTTTGTTGGGTTGAAAATGTTGTTGGTCGAATACATCCACTTACCGGCCTGGGTATCTCTTATTGTGATTGCGCTCGCTTTGGCTACAGGGATCGTTGCATCAATTTACATCAAGCCGTCTGAGGAACAACAGGAAAATCTGGAAGATATGAAAGGGGAGTAGGGGGTAATTGATTTTTTGTGTGGAGTTATGGCGTATTGTACTAGATTGATTTTTAATATATAATGCAACTTATTCAGACTGTATTTGGTGAACAATTCGGGCGAGATTGGTTTTCAAAATAAAACACCTCGTTCAGAAGTATATGATGAATAATTCGAAAATAAAACGCTTCACCTGCCAGCAGTAACTGCAAGGTGGGCAGGCCAACCCCACCGCACAGGTTCCGCGGATTTGTTAATTCCCGCTATTGGCGGATCATTTTTTCAATTGTTGAATACCCACCTGCCACAAGCCTGTAGAAATACACGCCAGGGCGAAGTTCGTCGGCAGAAAAATCTACTTCGTAAATTCCTGCTGACTGGACCTGGTTGACAAGGGTGCTGATTCTACGACCAGTGACCTCATATATTTCCAGCAAGACTTCTGCGCTCGCCGGTAGATGGTAGGTGATTCTCGTAAAACGGTTAAACGGATTTGGTGAATTGGTATATAAGGTCGGACGAATCTGGTCAATAACAGCAATCTCTTCATGACGGCTATGAGTCAGAATATCTACATCTGGAGTTTCAAATTTCTTCGTCGTATACAGTCTAAATTCTCCAGGGTTCAGCACCATCATCGTATCCAGGTCTGAAATGCTGATCGAATCGCCGCTAAAATAAGCGTACCACTTTCCAGATTGTGTAAACTTAAACGTGGCTTCCTGGGGGTTTACATCAAAATTCCCCGTGAGGACGACGTCGGCATGAGGATGTTGGATCGTGATGTGCTTGATTGCATTTTGAAGCCTGGTTTGTACCGTAGATTCCGGGGATGTGAAAGCCGGACTGGATTGTCTCAATGTGAGCAGCGCCTGGTAAGTTTTATATACTTTTACCCGTTCCGGATCCTGGGCATACTCCCAGTGTATGGGTTTGTTCCCCGTGCGACCATTGTAGTTGATAGAATATGGATAACCAAGTTCGCCAAACTGCCAGATCATTTTCGGACCCGGAATGGTGAGGAAAAATGCACTTGCGAGTTTGAGCCGATTCAGAGCAGTCGCATTGTTCTGTATCTGGTAATTCCCGGAACCGTTTCCATATTCCAGCATTTTGTACATCAACCTTTCTTCATCGTGGCTTTCCATATATGAAATGGTCGATCCTACCGGTAAATTCCGGTTTGGCCCGTAAACCTTGGCCAGATCTGATTTGTGGTTATCGTGATACCCCATGGCGGCTTCACTGTACGGATGGTTCAGGTTGTTCCAGAGGAGGATGCCATAGTTTTCATCCAGGCGGTAATTGGCCCAATCCACCTCTTCATCAGCGGATGATCCCACACCCAGATGTTCAAAAATGACCAGGAATTCCGGATTCTGATTCCATTGGATGTCCGCATAGGTTTTAAGTACCTCCACGCGGTCCGCCTGGTAGGTATTGGTACAGATTTCCTGATTCCCACTTCCACAATTTTGTGTAAAACCTTTAGTCAGATCCCAGCGAAATCCATCGATCCGATATTCCCGGATCCAGTACTCGACTGACCGTTTGACATAATCCCGGGTCGCCTGTGACTGGTGATTGAAATCATGAAAAACACTGTAGGCATGCGGTGCTTTCACATTGAAAAATGGATTGTCAGCCGTAGGATTTCCAGTCAGGCAGCCGTTGCAATCGTTCCACAGGCGTACGTATGGATTCTGTCCGGAAGCGTGGTTATATACCACATCCAGGATCACCGCCATCCCTCTGCTGTGGCATTCATCGACCAGTTTTTTAAATGCCTCCGGCGATCCATAATATTTGTCCAGTGCGCTGTGAAAAGAGGGGTTATAACCCCAACTTTCATTCCCATCAAATTCGCTGATCGGCATGAGTTCGATGGCATTGACACCGAGTTCCTGCAGGTAATCCAGCCGTTCCCGGACTGCGTCAAAACTGTGTTTTTCGTCAAAATCCCGGATCAGGAGCTCATATATTACCAATTCTTCCCGGGTCGGGGGCACAAAACCATTATTTTGCCATTCGAAGTCAGTAGCCGTATTTCTTACCCAGGTGACAGCCTCCGTTGTTTTGCCAATGGGATAATCCGGCAGGTCAGGCCAAAGGATACTGTCCATGAATGCATCATGATAGGGGTCCAAAATGGTAGTAGAATACGGATCTGCGATCGGGATGGTAAATTCTACCAGATACTGGAACAACAGATCTGTTCCCCAATTCATATTTGTCAGAATGATCCAAAACCGGTCCAGTGCAGTATCACGTTTCATGAGATATGCATCGTCAATCTGCCAGTCATTAAAGTTCCCCATGACATGAACCCATTCCTTTCCCGGTGCATACAGGACCAGGATCAGTGAATTGGTGTCCGGCATATGGGGATGGATACCATCCGGATAGTAACCTGGCATGGAAGCGATTTCGGTTTGAGGCCGAATCACGGCTGAAAATTCTTCTGTCAAAAGTTCCGTGCCGTTTTCAGCTTGAAGGATGAAATGTGTATTCTCCTGTAAATCATATTCGTAACTAAAAACCGTATCCTGATGGTCACTTTCGACTATCGGATCCCCGTTGGCAATGAGTGTAAAATATGCCTGCTGGGATGATCTGGCCCGGATGGGGAAATTGCCGGCAGAGTCCAGAATGGATGGGGAGTGTGCGGGTGATGTGAGACGGATCTGAAATCGTCCGACTTCCACCAGAAAATCCTGCGTTTTTTTGTCGCCATTTCCGTTTTTGGCCTTGGCGAGCATTCCGATTCTACCGATTCCCTTCCGGTCAAAAAAGTCGGACGGAACAATCGTAATCGAAAAGGTCCCTTCTTTTTTGTTCTGCATTTTGTGTGTGTCACCAGAGCTGGTCCAGGTACCATTGCCTGGGGCATCGCGTGGATTTTCGTCGTCTTCATCGTACGACCAGGCCCAGAGGTAGACATCGGTAACGCCCCACTGGTTGGTTTCGATCCCCGATACTGTCACAGTAATAGTATCATCCGGTCCAAAAACCGCCGGAGCGATGGTAAAATCCGCTTCCTGGACCTGGGCCCGGGCGTTGCCACTCACCGCAATTAGAATTATAAGAATCAGATATCTGATATGCATACTCGCCGATTTAACCCGAATTTTTCGCTTACATTAAGTCTGAAATAAATGAAATATGTTGTTGAGAACCCCTTGAAAAAGCACACTATTTCGAAGCCTGGCCAACCCAAAAGGCTTCCCATACCTTCGCATTCCTTCACTGTCCCGTATGGGCGATCCTTGCCAATGCAGGATTGCGTCCTTTCATAGTTCCCTCATCAAGTTGGTTTTAGCATCTTTGGTCTGGGACTACATACGGTCATGCCTCGTATCAACAAAAAACAAACAACATACATAATCCAGGTTAATCCTACGGTCTTTTACGGCAAACATATAAGTTGACCACAGAATCGAAGCTTTCAAATTCGTTGAAAATAAAGGGCAACCGCCAGGGTTGCCCCTCATCTTTTCATGCCATGATTATGTATCTACGTTTGCTTTAATTCAGTATTAATTCATAAGTGTAATTTCTGGGCGAAGTCAGATCGAGAATGACGGTATAGTTTCCTCCTTCGGGGATCAGAATATTAGCTGATCCCAGCTCAAGTGAGCCATCTGCTTCGTCATCTCCGTAATTCCAGTCCCAGGCATCGTTTGCCCGGAATTTGATTTCCATGCCACCGATCAGATCGATTGTTACACTCCACAGACCGGTTGCCGGATCGTAGGTCATATCAGTATCGGTATCCCATCCTCCGGGTGTGGCCGAACCGATAAGTCCCCACTGGTACCCGGTAGCAGAATAGGTCAGGTCATCGGTATTCACCTGAAGGAAATAATAGCCGGTTTCAATGTTGCAGTTGACTTCATCATCCGCAACCAATTTACCTGTAAAAGTTCCATCATCGCCCCAGTCCAGGTTTCCCCACTGGAACAATCCATCATCATTCGGTGCGACAAATTTATATTCTCCATCCAACCAGACATACCCTTCATAATCTGTTTTTCCAACTCCTGAAGCGGCGAGTATTGGCGCTGATTCGGGTGACCAACCCTGGTGATTTCCAGGCACCGCAATGGTTGGAATCACGACTTCTTCTTCACCGGCTGGTTCCGGCAGCAATACATTCAATCCTTGTGGTTCGGAAATGGTTTCAAGGCTGCTTTGGCTCCCTACCGAAGCCTTGATCCGGAAATACAGTGTCCCGGAATTGTTGGGTACGGGCTCTCCATCGACCACCTCGTTGTTGTCAGGGTCATTGTCCAGACCCGCTTTGTCCGCCAGAGCAAACAATTGTGCAACAGTCACACCAAACTGATTGTCACTGGTACTTCCCAACACGGTCACATCACTGAAGCTTGGCGTCGGTGCCCCCTGAAGTTCGTACTGAACGGGCGTTTCTACCCCAAACGACGGAGTGTTCCACACAAATCGTTCGGCAATATTATTCACCGTCTGATTGGTCAACACGTATTCATTCAGGAACGTATTGGTGAATGTGATTTCTTCGCTGGGTGGTTGCGCTATAAATTCAAATTTTCCCTGGTCATCAATGCAAGAAAAGGTGACAAGGAAGGTCAGAAAAATTATGTTAGTAGATAAGATTCGTTTAATATTCTTCATGATTTAATAATTTTTCAAGGGTTTTAATAGCCCGGATTTTGAGCCAGGTTTGGATTGATAACAATTATATTATTGGGCAGCGGAAATAATTTACGGTGTTCGTCCACAGCGATACCTGCTTTGGCATTTCCTTTCCAGGGCCAAAGGTATTCTCCACCGGTGAACAATCCGTACCGGATCAGGTCGGTCCTTCTCATCCCTTCCCAAAACAATTCCCTGGACCGCTCATCGATCAAGAACGACAGGGTGAGGTCCTCAGAGGTTATTTGGCCGCTGGAATTTCCGTAGGCACGTTCGCGCAATTCATTGATATAATTCACAGCCGTGGTCATATCGCCACCAGATCCGCCACGCAGGACCGCTTCGGCATAATTCAGATAAACTTCAGCCAATCGGATGATCGGCAGGTCTGTATCTACAAAATCCCCCCCTGAGTCTTTTCCCTGGTTTCCATTTACATCCACATTTTTGAATTTGGTGACCCCATATCCATCCTGGAATGCATTGGGAATGGTGTTGATCTCATAGTTTTGTCCATTGGTGTAGAACATTGCTCTTTGATCAGCCCACGCTATGGGATTGCCGTCGTCATCTTGCTGCGTGACCGATGTTTCAAATTTGCTGACCAGTGCGCTTGTCGCCCGGTATCCGGCCCATCCGCCATTGACACCAAATTCTGCCGGTGGCATGCTTCCACCGATTGCACCGTGGACTAGAAAAGTTGTACCTCCGTAGGTCTGTGACTGGAGACCGTCAAAGTTGATCGCAAAAATGAATTCATTCTGGGCGCCGTTCCGGTCGTTATCCGCCAGAAACAGCTCGTCATATGCGCTGCCACTCCCATTCCCGTCGTTTGTGTTGATGGAGTAGGTAGAATTGATCACTTGATTGGAGAAGTTGAGGGATTCACTGTATTTGGCCTGACCGGTCCACACTTCTGCATTGAGATACAATCGCGAAAGGAGCGCCCAGGCTGCCACCTGATCCACTCGTCCGTATTCATTGGTACCGCTTTCCTTGAGCAAATCCTGAATTTCCAGCAACTCCTGTTCCACAAAATTGAATAATTCTGTTCTGGAACTTTGGGTTGGCAATTCGGTGGTTACCATGGTAGACAAGGGGACCGAACCATAGAGGTCTATCAGGTTGTAATATGCATATGCCCGAAGAAACCGGGCTTCAGCGATGTAATTGGCGACATCCGCATCGGGCAGTAAAGATTCTGCATTCGTAATAAATGAATTGCAAAATGAGACCTGCTGAGCCAGCCTGTAGTACATGGCCTCGGTAAAATCATTGCTCGCAGACCAGGATATGGCGTGTAAATCTGGCAAACCAGGGTCGCCCCAACCCACCACGCAATGATCGGTGGTCAGTTCATTGAGATTGAATAAAACCCTGGAAAACTGGGAGGCCCCTTCGTCTATATCCGAAATATCGGGTTGACCTGCAGGCCCCTGTTGCCCTGTTACAGCCAGACTAGCGTACAATTTTGCCAGTGCACCTTTAGCCTCTGTAGGATTGAGGAATACATCTTCCTCCGTGAAACTGTCGGGATCGATCGGGAACTGATTGAGACTGTCGTGGCACGACGCCAGGAGCAGTACCATCATGCCGACTATCCCGGAAATGATGATTGTTTTTTTCATGATTCTTATTTCTGTTTGCTGCATCCTCAATATTTTTTTGCTCGTTTTCATCAAAAATCGAGATTTATACCAAAAACAATTGTTCTGGGGCGCGGATAAAAGTTATTGTCAATTCCACCGGGTATTTCCGGATCCACACCTGCATAGTCTGTTACGGTAAGCACGTTCTGCACCGAACCGTAAACTTTGAGGGATGAATTTCCCAACAAAGCCGGGAAGGTATATCCCAAAGTCACATTATCCAGCTTGAAATACGAAGCCTCCTGGATGTAGTGATCGCTGAGAAGGTTACCCTCTGTACTTGTGACAAACCGGGTATTGAGATAGTCTGCGTGGAGATTGGTGAGGATATTGTTTTCAGTGGCTCTATTCTCGTATGAGGTGTAGGAAGCTGTATTGAAGTAGTTGTAATTTCCAATACTGGCCCGTGAATTGACACGCAGATCAAAGTTTTTGTAAAACAGGTTAGTGTTCAGTCCCATCAGAATATCCGGATAAGGATCCCAGTACAGGTATTTATCATTTTCATTGATCAGGTTGTCCCCGTTCCGATCGGCAAAAGCTCCTTCGATGGGGAAACCCGCCTCGTCGTAAATTTGTTTATACACCAGGTAGGCAAACGGTGAGCGTCCTTCGATGTGGGTCTGGATCAGGTTGCCTGTACCGCCGGAAATGCCACCGACAAATTGCTGATCGGGCAGATTAGTGACGGTATTTTGGTTGAAGGCTGCATTGAAGCCGATGGTCCAGTCCAGATCTACGGTACGTACAGGCACTAAGTTGAGGGTAACTTCGATCCCCTTGTTTTCCATATCTCCGATATTGGCTGCAATCCGATTGCCAAAATTGGTGAATGGGTCGATAATGGTGTTGCTGATCAGCTCACGGGTTTCCTTTATGTAAGTGTTCACCGAGCCGTAAATTCTACGCGTGAACAGAGCAAAATCGATACCAGCGTTGAGCGTACGACCTACCTCCCAGCGTAGATCGGTATTCACCGGTTCGGGACGGTATGTCTGATAAAATTGATTACCAAACTGGTAGTTGGCCGTCGATTGGCTGCCGGTGTACCTGGTCAGGAAATTGTAGTCTCCCAGGCCATTGACATTTCCCACTTCTCCGTATCCAAATCGCAATTTGAGTTCATCAAAGGCCCCGTCCTCCAGGAAAGATTCATTGTGAAGATTCCATGCCAGGGCAACGGAAGGAAAGTATCCCCACCGGTCGTCGGGATTGAGTTTGGAGGAGGCGTCGGCTCTCAGGGTAGCGGTGATCAGGTATCTTTGATCAAAATTGTAATTCAGACGTCCGAAGTAAGAGAGCAACACGTTTTTGGACAGGTCGAAGAACTCATATACGTTGCCGTCTTCTTCTGCTTCGCTGTCATAGTTGTAATTATCAAAATCAAAAGCCTGGTAGGAGTAACCGCCTACCAGATTGATATTGTGATTGTTGATCCCTTTTTCGTAAGTCAGATAAATATCCAGCAGTTTGTTGGTTGCTTCCTGTGAATACCGGGTCAGCGAGCCATTCCATGATTGATCGGCTGTGGGGATAAGTTCGGATGTGCTTCTTCTTCCGTTACTGTTGGACAGATCCAGTCCGGCATTGATGGTGGCGGTGATGTCAGGAAAGAAATGCAGTTTGTAATTCATCTTGGCATTCCCTATAAACCGACGTACTTCGGAGTTGTCGTCTATCAGGTTGAGCAGAGCTACCGGATTGGTAGGCGCGAGGTTGATCTGGTATCCGTTTGCGCCGGTCCAGGCAAAATATCCGTCAAACCTGGATTCCGGGTCATATACGGATTGGGTAGGGTCAAAGGCTACTGCATTGCCGATCGCGCCCCGGTTTGCAAATTCATTTTCGGTATATGCACCCCGGCCATTCAGTTCAAAAGTGAGGTGATCGTCCAGGAAGGACGGCATGAGGTTCAGGGAGGCGGTAGTTCGCTGAAATTTGTCGCCGATCAATATCCCGTTATGATCCGCATATCCCACAGAAATCCGCATTGGCATACCATTCAGGGCGCCCCGTGCGCTGAATGAATGGTCGGTTCCCAGGGCAGTGGAATATATTTCATCCTGCCAGTCGGTGTTGGCACTACCCAACCGGGCAATGGCGTTGGCGTTGCCCGTAGATTCCACCACCGATCTGAATTGATCCGCATTGAGCACTTCTGACTTCAGATAGGGTTGGTAGGAAGTGACCGACCCGGAGTAATTGAAGGTGAAGCCGGTTTCGCGACCTTTCTTAGTGGTGATCATTAACACGCCATTTGCGGCACGGGATCCATAAATAGCGGTGGCCGAAGCGTCTTTGAGGACCACAATGCTTTCTATATCATTCGGATTGAGTAAATTGAGTGGATTTCTCGATCCACCCACACCTCCATCGTTCAGTGGTATCCCATCGATTACGATGAGCGGACCACTGTTGAGGGTCAGCGATCCCAGTCCCCGGATCAAAATATTCTGTCCGTCACCTGGCGCTCCGCCGCCTGAACTGACTGACAATCCAGCCACACGGCCAGCGATCAATTGTTGTGCGGAAACTATAGGGCCTCGGTTGAAATCTCTGGTAGTGACCATGTCTGTGGCTCCCGTAAGGTCCTCTTTCCTGGCAGTACCGTATCCTATGACTACAATTTCCCCCAGAGATTGTGCATCTTCCAACATGGACACATCGATCTCCGGACCACTCACGATCGTTTCCACGGTTTTGAAACCGATATAAGAAAAAACCAAAGTGTCCTGCATTTCAGCAGAAATATGGTAAATGCCGTCAACGTCGGTGACGGCACCCGTAGTTGTCCCTTTGACAATTACGTTGACACCGATTAGTGGTGCTCCGGTTAAAGTTTCTGTTACGGTTCCTGAAATCTGGCTTTGTGCCATTATTTCGATTGAGGTCAGTAACAGAAATAATAAATTGTATTTCCACATAATATTCAAGTATGAATTTAAATCCCGAAAATCGTCGAAAATTGCGTCAATTATTACTTCCTGCCTTAAAGCTATAGAAATAATAACCAAACATAAAATTTACATATGTTGAAAATTTTACGAAAACGATGTAGTGTTGAAAACTTTTTTTATGAGGCACAAATTGAC
>CBFGVZ010000039.1:0-21286 GCA_965652315.1 uncultured Saprospiraceae bacterium
GCCTTTGATTCGCTCTCTGTAGGCTCTATCATCAGCGTTCCCGGAACGGGGAAAGATAAAGTAGGGGCGTGAAACCCGTAATCGATCAGCCGCTTCGCCACATCTTCTGCCTGAATTCCCCACTCTTTAAAAGATCGGAGATCAAGGATCAGTTCATGCCCTACCCAATTTCCCAGACCTGTGTATAATATATCATAATGTTCTGAAAGTACCCGGGCCAGATAATTGGCATTGAGAAGGGCATATCTCGTCACGTTTTTCAGGCCTCTGGACCCCAGCATCCGAATGTAGGCATAGGATACCAGTAAAATATTGGCAGAACTATACGGAGCAGAGGCTACAGCCTTAATAGCTTTACTATGAGCTGGTTTCGTACCATAGGGGTGCATCGGCAGATATGGAGCGAGTCGCTCGTTGACAAAAACCGGTCCCATACCCGGCCCACCGCCTCCATGAGGAATCGCGAAAGTCTTGTGCAGATTCAGATGACAAACATCAGCTCCGATATCTCCCGGCGAGGTATACCCGATTTGGGCGTTCATATTGGCCCCATCCATATACACCAGTCCACCGGCTTCATGAATGACACTGCAAATCTCTTTTATTTTGGGTTCAAACACACCGTGGGTAGAGGGATAGGTCACCATCAATCCGGCCACACGAGGACCGTATTCTTCAATTAAGCTGGTGAGATGGCGTACATCGACATTTCCGTGTTTGTCCGACTCGACGATCCGCACTTCGTACCCTGCAAGCACGGCTGAAGCCGGATTGGTACCGTGTGCCGATGCGGGGATCAAAATGATATCTCGCTGCAGATCATTCCGGTCTTCATGATAAGCGCGAATCATCAATAGCCCAGTATATTCTCCCTGCGCACCGGAATTGGGCTGAAAGGTATAGGCGGTGAACCCAGTTAGAGCGCATAAATATTCGCCTAGTTCCTGAATAATCTCCTGATATCCAGTAGCCTGATCCACCGGTATAAAGGGATGCAAACCAGAAAATTCTGTCCAGGCCAGGGGAAGTAATTCTGTGGCTGCATTGAGCTTCATGGTGCAAGAACCCAGTGGAATCATTGCGTGCACCAGAGAAAGATCTTTGTTTTCCAGTCTTTTGATATAGCGCATCATTTCAGTCTCGGAGCGGTACAGATGAAATACCGGATGGGTCATAAATGCATCTTCACGAAGAAAGTTTCCGGGAAGGCTCCCCGAAAATTCAAGCCCCCCTTCAACGGACACCTGAAAAATATCCAGGATTTCATCGACTTCCCGCGCAGTCGATTTTTCATCCATCGAGATCCGGATTCCATCCTCTGAATAAAAGAAATTGTAACCGGCGTCCACTGCCCGTGCCCGAACCGTTTCGATTTCATCGGGTGGCATCAGAATGGAAATGGTATCAAAAAAACTCAGCTGCTCAACCTGATATCCTCCCTTCCGTAATTGATCAGCCAGGCCGGAAGCCAACAAATGAATCTTCACTGCCATGCGCTTTAGATTCTGCGGGCCGTGATACACGGCATACATCCCCGCCATAATGGCCAGGAGAGCCTGCGCCGTACAGATATTGGAAGTAGCTTTCTCGCGTTTGATGTGTTGTTCCCGGGTTTGCATCGCCATCCGGTATGCTGGTTGATCATAAGCATCCTTACTCAGACCTATGATCCGTCCGGGTATGTACCGCTTGAATTGGTCTTTGCACGCAAAATATGCAGCATGTGGCCCACCGTAGCCCATCGGCACCCCAAAGCGTTGGCTATTGCCTACGGCTACATCATAACCGAGTTCGCCGGGGGATTTCAGCAAAGTAAGAGACAACAGATCGCAGATAGCGATCAGGCCAACACCTGCTTCGGTCAGTTCATCGAGTGCGGCCCCTACAGTGGAGACATCTCCCCGGGCATCGGGATACTGGAAAACAGCCGCAACAGCTTCCTGGCGGTCAATGTCCAGAACGTCCTTAAAATATTTTACTTCCAGCCCCAAAGTTCTTGTCCGGGTCTCTATAACAGCTTTAGTCTGCCGAAAAACTGCTTCGTGTACGTAACAGACAAAACGGGGATTCTTACGATTTTTTTTGTTGTAAAAGGCAGCTATCATCGATATAGCTTCGCCAGCGGCGGTCCCTTCATCCAGCAGGGAGGCATTGGCCACAGGCAGGCCGGTTAGATCGGAAATGACAGTTTGAAAATTGAAAAGAGCCTCCAGCCGACCTTGTGATATTTCAGACTGATAAGGGGTGTACTGAGTGTACCAGCCCGGATTCTCAAATATATTCCGCCGGATCACAGAGGGCGTATGAGTATCGTAATACCCTTGTCCGATCAGGCTTCTGAACACTTTATTCCTGGAGCTTTTATCCCGAATCAGTTCAAGATATTGAAATTCTGTCAGGGCATCGAGCTTCAGCGACATCTGACTGGTCAGGATATCCTCCGGAATCACCCGGTGTACCAGGTCATCTACCGAATCCACCTCCAATGTAGCCAGCATTTCAGGTAGATCCGCTGCTGAGATCCCAATATGCCGGTTCTCAAAATTGATCAATCGATCGCCTTTTAAATTATTCATATCAAGCGTGATTTACTTCGGTCCGGGATGAAGTGACTAATCGAGGGGATAAAATTTATCCTCTATAGATTGAATAAGTTGCGGATGTCTTCTACCCGGTCTTCTTTTTCCCAGGTAAAAGTCTCTACTTCTCTGATATCCGGTGTTCCATTTGTTCCAAAATCAATGGATTTGACAGCGGGTTTCCTGCCCATATGGCCATAGGAAGCGGTTTCAGAAAAAATGGGCTGATCCAGCTTATAGGTTTTGATAATATCCTGCGGCTCGAGATCAAAAATGCCAAACACTTTTCTGGCCAGCTCTCCATCCGCCACATTCACATGGGAAGTGCCAAAAGTATTGATGTAAAAACTTACCGGTTCCGGAACACCAATGGCATATGCGAGCTGAACCAGCACGCGGTCTGCCACTCCTGCTGCCACCAGATTCCGTGCAATATGACGACAGGCGTATGCAGCAGAACGGTCCACTTTGGAAGAATCCTTTCCGGAAAAGGCACCTCCACCGTGGGCACCGTGGCCTCCGTAGGTATCCACTATAATTTTTCTTCCGGTCAGACCAGTATCTCCATGCGGTCCACCGATCACAAAATTTCCGGTAGGATTGATCTTGTAATCGATCTCGTCATTAAAAAGGTTCTGGATGTCGGGCAGACACTGTTCTCTGACCCGGGGAATCAGGATGTTTTTGATGTCTTCCGTTATTTTTTGTCGCATCACCTTCTCATCGGGGTGAAAATCATCGTGTTGAGTGGATAATACGATATCTGTGATCCGAAGGGGCTTATGGGTCTCATCGCTGTATTCAATGGTCACCTGTGATTTGGCATCGGGACGCAGGTAGGTGATGTCCTTGTTTTCTCTTCTCAATTCAGCAAGTTCCTGCAGCAACCTGTGGGCCAAATCGATTCCCAGGGGCATTTTATTGACGGTTTCATTCACGGCATATCCAAACATCATGCCCTGATCACCAGCGCCGGTTTTTTGTTCTCCGTCTTCGGAGATCTGATCCACCCCCCGGGCAATATCTGCGGATTGCTCGTGCAGCATATTGAGAATACCACAAGATTCCGCAACGAATTTGTATTCCGGTTTGTCATAACCGATCTTCTCGATGGTTTTCCGGACGATGGACTCAACGTTGACCTGGGCTTTCGACCGGATTTCTCCAGCCACGACGACCATACAAGTAGTGACCAGGGTTTCACAGGCCACCCTGGATGACCTATCCTGTCTTAAGAATTCGTCCAGTATAGCATCAGATATCTGATCGGCTACCTTATCCGGATGGCCTTCAGAAACGGATTCGGATGAAAATAAATATGGCATTCTTTTATTATTTAATGTGACAGGACAACAGCTTTCGGCCATCTATATACCCTTCCAGCACGTCACCCCTGTGTACAGGTCCGACCCCGGCCGGCGTCCCGGTAAAAATGATATCACCCTCATGAAGTGTGAAAAACTTTGACAAATAAACGATAATATCTTCATTTGAAAAAATCATATCGTGAGTATTTCCCGTCTGAACGACCTTTCCATTCTTGAAGGTCTGAAAAGAAATCGGATCCGTCAGACTGGTGTTAACCGAGATAAACCGGCTGACCGCCGCAGACCGGTCAAAACCCTTGGCGATCTCCCACGGATGGCCTTTCTCTTTCAGATTGGCTTGCACATCCCGGGCTGTAAAATCGATACCAAACGCCATTTTGTCATAATACCCGGAAGCCTCTTCAGGTTTAATAGCTTTACCTTCCCGACAGATCCGGATCACCAATTCCCCTTCGTAATGAATATCTTCAGAGAAGTCGGGCATCGGAAAATCTGCATTATCCAGTAGTAAGGCCGTCATCGGCTTACAAAAGATCAATGGTTTTTCGGGTACAGGATTGTTCAATTCCCGGGCATGATCCCGGTAATTTCGACCGACACAGAATATATTCATTAATATCTGACATTTTGCAAGCCAGTAATTTCCCGGACATCTCGTACGGTTTGTTGTGCTTTCTTCCGGATCACCAGGGAGGATTCCTTGATCTGATCGCGGTACTTTCTCTTATCCTGGAGAATTTGGGTATACCGCTCCTGGATAGGCTCCAGGAATGTCATCAATGATTGGGATACGGCTTTTTTCAGCGCGCTGTACTGAAGCTTTCCGTCGTAATAATCTGATATCAGTTCATCATGAGTGTCCTGTCCCCCACTGACCCGTAATATCTGAAATAAATTGGCCACACCGGGACTCATCTGCCCTGGATCTGATGCTCCTGAATCGGTCACAGCAGAATTGATTTGCCTGGCGATCTGCTTCGGATCACCAAATACATTGATTACGTGTTTTGGACCCAGACTTTTACTCATTTTCTTTTCGGGATTGGCCAGAGAGAGCACTTTGGGTACCTCTGTGTAGAGCGGTTGGGGTAGCGTAAAATATTCGACTCCGTAGGTGTTATTGAATCGCTGAGCTATGGAACGCGCCAGTTCGAGATGCTGGTCCTGGTCCTGACCGACCGGTACATGCCCCGCCCTGTAAATGAGAATATCCGCAGCCTGAAGTACCGGATAAAAGAACAGCGCTGCTGACACCAGCTCATCTTTCCCACCCGCATCCCTGAGCATGGTGCTTTTATCCTTAAATTGGACCATCCGGCTCAACTCACCATAGGAACATACTGAAGACAACATCCAGCTCAGTTCCATATGTTCGGGAATGAGCGACTGGACGAAAAGATGCTCTTTTTTGATTCCGGCTGCCAGCAATTGATAAACCATCTTCCAGGTATTCTCACGGAGTTTTCCAGCCTGATAAGGCATGGTCATCGCATGTAGATCTGCTACTCCAAAAATACAAGGGTATTGGTCCTGGATATCGCACCAGTTTTTCACCGCCCCAAGGTAATTCCCCAGATGGATATCACCGGTTGGCTGGATGAGGGACAAAACCTGATGGATGGTAGGTTGAGGCATTACTATTTTTTCACCGCTATTGCCGATATTTCTACCCGCACATCTTTTGGCAGGCGCGATACTTCCACCAGCGCACGTGTAGGCGCACTGGCTTCGTCAAAATAGGATCCATAGACCTCATTGATCAGGCCATACTGGTCCATATCTTTAACGAATACTGTACAGGAAACCACATCCTCCATGACACAGTCATTGGCCTGGAGAACTGCTTCCACGTTTTGCATGACCCGGTGCGTTTCGTCCTCTATGGATGTCTGGACAAGCTTATTGGTTGCCGGATCCAGTGCAATTTGTCCCGAAACAAACACCAATGCACCAGATGTGGTGATCGATTGGTTGTAAGGGCCGACAGGAGACGGGGCTTTTTCCGTGTTAACGATTTTCTTAGTCAAGGTCCTCCGATTCATCAGCTTTCACAAGTATCCTTCCACGGTAGTACAAATCCCCATCAACCTGATAGGCGTTGTGATAAATGTGAGATTCACCCGTGGTTTTACAGGTGGCAATTTGTGGAACCGGCGCCTTGAAGTGCGTTCTTCGTTTACGTTTTCGTTGTTTCGAAATGCGACTCTTTGGATGTGCCATAGCTTATTTATTTACTATTCTTCAAATTTTATGTTCTTCAACACGTCCCAGGAGGGATTCGTTGAATCTTTCATTTCATTTTCCTTGTCCCGTAGTATCTCCAATACCCGGAAATCACATGGTGGCTGGTCCTCATTCTGACAATCGTATATATTGATCATGGGCATTGCTAGCACAATGGATTCGTAAACCATCGGCCGCAGATCCAATTCCACCGTACCTTCATCTAACACGATCAGATCTTCATCACCCGTCTCCGTCGAATGTCCTTTCTGATGAAAAAAATATTGCCACGTGGCCTGATTGGGAATTTTTATCCGCACCAGGCAACGGTCACAGTCTGCTTCATGCCAACCTTCAGCATCAATATCGAGTATAAATAAACCGGGCTTTTTGTCAAAAAGCACCCGTACCTCGTAGGATGCTTTTTCAATTGGTGATTGCTCAAACTGGGTAAAAAAATCAGTCGTTACCGTTGTTCTTATCTCTGTAACCCCCATCGGCAATCCCGGTAAACTCAAAACCAATTCTTTCCAACCTTCCATGACAAAGAACTTTTTTGATTCAGAAGCGCAAAGGTAAGCTTTTAGTTTCATTAAATAAAATAAAGTTGACGAATTGTTGAGACGGGAGGTAGGGAATAGACCATAGCAGGGGTGGTTCTATACGGTTTCCTTTCAGTCGTATGTCCTACGTCTTTTTCAGACTGTTATCTACACAGTGACCTGATAAATTCTGCCGATTTTCGGTCTCCCTCCCAATGACCCCACAGGGAGCCGAACGAAAATCACCTGGCGCCCTTTAGGGATGGGTGGAAACGAGCGATTTTTGGATGGACCAGGAAGTTACTCAGACTGTATTTGTATTATGGTAAATAATTTGAGATCAGATAGTCGCTTTGTAAACGGTTAATCTATATCAGGGTACAGACATCGGACCTCTTTATATACTCCCTACTTCCCTACCATATCTTCAGGTCGAACCCACTGGTCAAATTCCTCTCCATTCAGATAGCCCAGAGACAAGGCGGCTTCCCTCAGCGTTGTATTTTCTTTGAAGGCTTTTTTAGCAATTTCCGCGGCTTTATCGTAACCGATATGTGTATTGAGCGCAGTGACCAGCATCAGTGAATTGTTTAGGTGCTGAGAGATCCGGTCCCGGTTCGGTTCCAGCCCCACTATACAGTTTTCCCGGAAACTATCACAAGCATCGGCGATCAGGTCTGCAGACCACAATAAATTGTAAATCATGACTGGTTTGAACACATTCAGTTGGAACTGACCATTCATACCCGCTACGGTTACAGCGGTATCATTGCCCACGACCTGAGCCATGACCATGGTCAGTGCTTCGCATTGCGTGGGGTTAACCTTTCCCGGCATGATCGAGCTTCCCGGCTCATTGGCAGGTATGGTATATTCTCCAATTCCGCTCCGAGGCCCTGACGCCAACATACGGATATCGTTACCGATTTTCATCAACGAAACCGCCATGACCTTGAGCGCACCGTGCATTTTTACAATGGCATCGTGGGCCGACAAGGCTTCAAATTTATTGGAAGCGGTTTTAAAAGGCTTTCCCGTAAGCTCCGCAATTTTGGCTGCCACCTTTTCCGCGTATCCCGCTGGTGTATTGAGTCCGGTACCCACTGCTGTGCCACCAAGGGCCAGTTCGGAAAGGTGATCCAGGCTGGCTTCAATCGTTAGAATTCCATGATCGAGTTGACTGACAAACGCGGACAATTCCTGCCCAACGGTAACTGGTGTGGCGTCCATAAAGTGGGTGCGGCCGATTTTGACCACGTCCATGAAAGCTTCCGATTTACGGGCCAGTTCATCTCTCAACTGCTCCAGAGCCGGCAATACTTTTTGGACGATCTTCTGGTAACCCGCGATGGACATAGCCGTCGGAAAAGTATCGTTGGAAGACTGTGACTTGTTCACATCGTCGTTTGGATGCAGTACCTTTGCGTGATCGATTAGATTACCGCCTTCCATTACATGGGCTCTGTTGGCAATTACTTCATTGACGTTCATATTGGACTGGGTTCCACTTCCGGTCTGCCATACAACGAGTGGAAACTGATCATCGAGTTGGCCTTCCAGAATTTCATCCGTCACCCGGTCTATTAATTCCATTTTGGATTCATCCAGTACACCCAGCTCATGATTGGTCATGGCGGCGGCTTTTTTCAGTATGGCGAACGCATGGATCACCTCTAACGGCATTTTCTGCCCGCCAATTTTAAAATTTTCCAGTGACCGTTGAGTTTGAGCGCCCCAGTATTTGTCAGCGGGTACCTGAACCGGCCCCAAACTGTCTTTTTCCTCACGATACTTCATAGTTATGATTTATTCCTTAATTTTACGTCTTTAAATTTCCCCGCACGCAAAGGTACAGATTTTCAAATATTATTATCCAATGCCAGAAAATCGAAATCAATATGAGTAAATCTAAAATCATTGCAGCAATTCCGGCCCGGTACCAATCCACGCGTTTACCCGGCAAGCTGATGGCTGATCTCGGAGGACAACCCGTCATCCGGCGTACAATGGAAAATATTCTGGCTATGGAATTGTTTGACGAGGTCATCGTCGTCACCGATTCTGATGAAATAGAATCTGTAGTGAAAGACATAGGCCCGGTAATGCGTAGTCAGAAAGAACACTCCTGTGGAACGGACCGGATCGCAGAATTTGCCTCCCAATTTGAGGCCGATATCATTTTCAATGTGCAGGGAGACGAACCTTTTCTCGGCCAGACCGATATCCGCCGGATGATCGAAACTTTCCACACCGATACAGACAAAGCCATCGATGTAATGTCATTGCGTCATCCCATCACCGAACGTATGGACCGGAACAATCCCAATTATGTAAAAGTCGTCACCGATCTTCAGAACAACGCGCTCTACTTTAGCCGGTCAAATATCCCGTTCCGTCGGAGTGATGGTGAATGGCCTACCTACCGGCATGTCGGAATTTATGGATTCCGGAAGCACGCCCTGGAGCGATTTTCCGCACAGCCGTCCACTCCGTTGGAATCGCTTGAAATGATCGAAGCGATTCGTATTCTGGAAATGGGTATGACCCTCCATTTGATCGACGCCCATCAGGTCACCATCGGAATCGACACAAAAGAGGATCTCATCTGGGCCAATTCATTTATTGAAAAAAACTAATAAACAGCCACACCTGAGTATTGGCTTCCCCGCCAAACACCATAATTGTGGAAAAAAGTCCGGTCCACTGCAAAACATTTCACGAAAGAATTCATTTATTATTAATGAAATGGAGTGGTCCGCTCGGCCGGGCACTTCTTCCCTATTATTATTTAACAAAATAAAATAAACCATTATGGCCTTTAAACTTCCAGACTTACCTTATGCAGCCAATTCACTGGAGCCGCATATCGACGAACGCACGATGAATATCCATCATGACAAACACCATGCAGGCTATACCAACAAACTTAACGATGCCATCGAAGGAACTGACCTGGCAGATAAATCAATCGAAGAAATCCTGGCCAGCATTGACGGAAAGGGCAGTGCTGCTGTCCGGAACAATGGTGGAGGTTATTACAATCATTCCCTTTTCTGGAAGATCCTTTCCAAAGACGGAGGAGGAGAACCATCGGGCGAGCTGGGGGCAGCTATCAAGGATGCCTTCGGTAGTTTCGATGGCTTTAAGAAAGAATTCAGCAACGCAGCAGCTACGCAGTTTGGATCCGGATGGGCCTGGCTTTGTGTTCACAAAGGTGGTAAAGTAAGCGTATGTTCCACACCCAATCAGGATAATCCATTGATGCCTGTAACGGAATGTGATGGAACTCCCATTTTGGGAATCGATGTTTGGGAACACGCGTATTACCTCAACTACCAAAACCGTCGACCCGACTATATTGATGCCTTTTTCAACATAATCAACTGGGATCAGGTAGCCCAAAATTACGCAGACGGGAAGTAACCGAAATTATAAAAACTTATTATTGAAAGGATGTTCACGCTTTGGTGAACATCCTTTTTTTTATAATTAATCATACTTTTGTGGACTTTAACCACATCAGATCATGAAACTGACGGAAGAAATTCAAAAACGGAGAACTTTTGGGATCATTTCCCATCCGGATGCGGGTAAAACCACACTGACCGAAAAATTACTCCTCTTTGGGGGGGCTATTCAGACTGCGGGCGCCGTCAAGTCCAATAAAATCAACCGGCATGCTACATCCGATTTCATGGAGATAGAGAAGCAGCGGGGGATTTCAGTGGCCACTTCAGTGATGGGGTTCGAATACCGGGATCTCAACATCAATATCCTGGACACTCCCGGTCACCAGGATTTTGCGGAAGATACCTATCGGACGCTTTCCGCGGTGGATTCCGCCATTGTGGTGATTGATGTAGCCAAAGGGGTCGAATCCCAGACCGAAAAGCTGGTCAATGTGGCGCGGATGCGTCAGATTCCTATGATCGTATTTATCAATAAACTAGATCGGGAAGGTAAAGACCCCGTTGAATTACTCGATGAAATAGAGGAAAAATTGGGTTTGAACGTCCTGCCCCTGAGTTGGCCCATCGGTATGGGTCAGCGCTTTCGGGGTGTGTACAATATGTATAAAAAAGAGTTGGTCCTGTTTGATGCCCATGGGAAACAGGATGAAGAGAATGTGATCAAGATCAGGGAACTCAATCAACAGGATCTGGAACCTTACGTGGGAAAATCTGCAGCAGAAGAATTCCTGGGCGAACTGGAAATCGTCAGCGCAGTGTATGACGATTTTGATCCTGGAGAATATCAAAAAGGCGAACAGGTGCCGGTATTTTTTGGTTCGGCGATCAACAATTTTGGGGTCAAGGAAATGCTGGACGGGTTCGTGGAATTCGCGCCCTCACCGTTGATGCGGATCACGGAAGAACGGATCGTACGGCCTGAAGAAGAGGTTTTCAGTGGGTTCATTTTCAAGATTCACGCCAATATGGACCCCCGACACCGGGACCGGATTGCCTTTCTGCGTATTGTCAGTGGAAAATTTGAACGGAATAAATTCTACCACCACGTCAGGAAAGACACCAAAATGCGATTTTCCAACCCGACCACTTTCATGGCCGCACGCAAGGAACTGGTAGAGGAGTCTTTCCCCGGGGATATTGTCGGTCTTTATGATTCCGGTAATTTCAAAATCGGCGATGCGCTCACTGAGGGAGAGGAGCTACATTTCAAGGGAATTCCAAGATTTTCCCCCGAATTGTTCCGGATGGTTCTCAACCGGGACCCCCTCAAGTTCAAGCAGCTAGACAAAGGCATCCGGCAATTGATGGACGAAGGCGTAGCCCAGTTGTTCACGCAGGTGGTCGGAAACCAAAAAGTGATCGGTACCGTCGGCGCTCTTCAATTTGATGTTATCAAGTACCGTCTGAAGCATGAATATGGTGCCCAGTGTGATTATCAGCCGGTAAATATTCATAAAGCCATATGGCTTGAAGTCCTGGACAAGGCCCAATTCCGTGATTTCCAAAATCGAAAGATGAAGGATCTGGCTCACGATAAAGATGGGCAATTGGTTTACTTACCCGAGACTGCCTGGTCACTTCAGATGGCCCGTGAAAATTATCCCGGTATTAAATTCCATGAAACATCGGAATTTTGATAACAAACTAATACATGGAATTCAATCTGAAATCTGACGTAAAAAATCCATTAGACATCCTCCAGGACATATTCCAAATTTTTGATCCAAAACGTGGAATGAATGAATACAGCTTCGCGGTGATTTCCGTCGCAGATTCAGAGATTAAGATTCTCAGAGTTACGAGTCCTACAGGTGAAAATTAGCGCCAATCGACAGATGATTGGACCGGAATTTGTCCTGATTGTAACCAATTCCCTGGCCTTTGAGCCAGTGGTCATGCGAATATCGCAAGCTGATGCTGGTTTTTTTGTTGATATTGATATCCAGTCCCATGCTCAAACGACCAGACAGGTAATAATTGATTTCAAAGGGTCCATTGTGGAGCAAACCGTTGGATGATCTACTAGATCGAGTATTATAACTGGATTCCTGGTTGTATGCCTTATCAAGGCTGTAATTCGCTGAAGGTACAAACCGGCCCGCTATACCTCCACTGACAAACATCCGGAAGGACGACAAGTTCACAAAGTTGTATCCCAATTCCATAGGCAGGGTTACCATAACCAATTCATTTGCACCACTATTGTATTTCATTTGGACATAATCTGTCCCCAGGGAGCCGAAAATATCCTGGTATTGGATTTTATACCGGAAATACGCACCCGGATTGAGCGTGGATTCATTGTAGGGCCCATTCAGCGACAAATATTGCTTAATTTCCACATTGGTGGCATCGGCCAGTAAACCGACTTCCAATGAACTATGTATTTTTGGTCGTATCACCTGCAAGGTGGGGATACTGTTCAACACGCTATCCACGGAGGAATCGGCTAAAAGGTTGATGTCCCGGATGCCCAGGCGAGGAGAACTATCGCGAGATCTGCCGGGGTTATATTGGTAAGTAATCAGCTGGGGGTCATTGTGAAGCTGGGGAGTGACCTTCAGGTCTTCATAAGGTGAATGATGCAAATATTGAAACCGGTCCTTCAATTCCATCAGGTAACTGTAGGGAATGGCAATCGGTGCATCCGACACCAGTGAGGCAATAGACTGTTTGGTTCCTTGCGTTCTATTCAGGTTGGAAGAGCGTACGCGGTCTTCCGGATCCAGTGATTGCCGGGAGAAAGCACTTCCCTCTTCTCTGGCTCTGTTAACATGGAGATCCTGAGTAGCCTGAATTCCATCCGGACGGTCACTGGCTTGGGACTGCCCTTTGGCTGTCAGGTCAACGGAATCTTCAGGTCGGAGAATCGGAGCATGTGGACCTGCTTCTGGCTGGTCATTTTGCTGGCCTGCTGAGGTGCCTTCATTCAGAATATGCTCGAGGTATGTTGCCATATTCTGTTCCTGATCTTTATTCTTCCTGACGTCTGTATACAGATTGCTGATCTGGATCAACAGCAGGATGATAGCTGCAGCCTCCACAATCTTCATCATCAGCAGTCTGGGGCGGTCGTTGAGCCGGTCGAGACGGGAAGAAAGCATTTGCCAGTGCCGTTCCTGCCAGGAGGCTATGGGAAGAGCGTCCAGTGCATCCGAGATGGATTTATCGAACTCGGCATCGAAGCTGGCATTCATTTCATCCAACCGGTCAGACATATTCACCCAGGCGGCTTCTGCCCCTGTCATTTCGGGCAACCGGTCAAGTTTTTCCCGAATGGTCTGATCGAATAAAGCATCCTCATCATCGAATGTCGCATCCAGGCTGGATTCAAAGATTGACCAATCTGGGGCCATAGCAGTATATTCCAGGTTATGGAGGGTTTCTCCCAGTTCCTGATCCAGGGATTCGCTAAACTCGCTGGATCCGGAAAATTCTTCGTCCAACTTCAGCAGGTCATGAAAGATCTCCCAATCCGGTGTGTAGGAGGTATTCAGGTTGCTCAGTGCATTCTTAACAATATGATCAAATCTTTTCAGCATTACCGATCCGGACTTAAATGTTGTAGCATTTCCTTCAACTTGGAACGGGCTTTGACCAGATTGGACCGGGAGGTGCTTTCAGAGATATCCAGTTTGTCGGCGATTTCTCTGTGGGAAAAACCTTCCACCACATAAAGGTTAAAAACCGTTCGATACGTTGGTGTCAATTGTTGTACAGCAAAAAGTATTTCTTTTTCCGTTACCTGTTCGATGGCACCCGGCTGATCGTTTTCCACGTCAAAGGCCTGATCGATGGATTCGGTCCGTCGTCGGGCCATTTTACGATAGTGATCGATTGCCGTATTGACCATAATCCTTCTGATCCAACTAAATAGGGAAGTGCCCGGTTTATATTTACCAATATACCGGAACACTTTTATAAATCCATCATGCAGGATGTCCAGAGCTTCTTCTTCCGATTTGGAATAGCGCATACAGACCCCCATCATTTTACCATAATAGGCTTCGTAAATGATTTTTTGGGCCCATTTTTCCCTTTGGACGCAGGCCTGAATAATGGATTCTTCGTTGTGATCTAGAGTCAGTGCAACATCCATTGTGGTAAGGAATTTCCTTACAATTTACCGATAAAAAAACGATTGGACAACCTCCTTTGCTGCCTTAACTTCTACATAACACGTTATCTCATCCTATAAAAGATCAATTCTACTTTGTAAATTTGCACATCATTTGATTTTTACATCATATACTTTACATTGAACCACAATAGATTAACAGATTAATGAGCGAAGAGAACAGCAACACATCCACGGTGATAGGCCTGGATGGAATGTATGAAAATTATTTCCTCGATTATGCCTCTTACGTCATACTGGAACGGGCTATTCCCACCATTGAAGACGGGCTGAAGCCGGTTCAGCGGAGAATCCTACATGCGATGTTTCAAATGAACGATGGCCGATATCACAAGGTCGCGAATATCATAGGGCAGACTATGCAATACCATCCGCACGGCGATGCGGCGATAGGGGATGCACTGGTGAAGCTGGGGCAAAAAGAACTACTGATCGATCAACAGGGCAACTGGGGAAACATCGCGACAGGAGACAGCGCTTCAGCCCCCCGGTATATCGAAGCGCGGCTGGCACCATTCGCATTGGAAGTGGCTTTCAATAAAGACATTACCGAATGGCAGTTGAGCTATGATGGTCGGAAAAAAGAACCGATCCGCCTCCCTATAAAATTCCCGCTCCTGTTGGCCCAGGGTGCGGAAGGTATTGCGGTAGGACTATCTACACGGATTCTCCCCCACAATTTCAACGAGCTGATCGATGCGTCGATAAAAATACTTCAGGGTAAAAATTTCACGCTTTACCCCGATTTCCAGACCGGGGGATATATGGATATCTCCGATTATAAGGATGGGGAACGCGGTGGAAAAATCAAGATCCGGTCGAAAATTGAAAAGCAGGACAAAAACACCCTGGTCATCCGGGAGATTCCTTTCGGGACGACCACATCTACGCTGATTGAATCGGTGCTCAAAGCCAATGACAAAGGCACGATCAATATTAAAAAAATCACTGACAACACAGCCCGCGATGTGGAAATTGTCATTGACCTCACCTCCGGCCAATCTCCTGAACTGACCATCGAGGCCCTTTATGCCTTTACCAATTGTGAAATTTCTATTTCACCCAACGCCTGCGTGATCGTAGATGACAAGCCCATGTTTCTTACCGTGAAGGAGATTCTAAAGCGATCTACTGCCCATACGCGAGAATTGATCCGGGCAGAGCTCAAAATCCAGGAACGGGATCTTTTGGATAAATATCATTTCGCTTCGCTCGAAAAAATCTTTATAGAGAATAGAGTGTATCACGAGATCGAAGAAGCTGAAACCTGGGAGGCCGTCCTGGAGATCATCGACACAGAAATGCGACGATATATCGCCGATCCCGATGAAAAGTTATCCACCGGGGATGACCGTCTGGTGCTTTCCCGACCATTTATACAGGACGATATTCTGAGATTGACCGAAATAAAGATCAAGAAAATTTCCAAATACAATAAGTTTAAGGCTGAAGAGGCCATTCAGTCCCTTCTGGAGGAAATTCGGGAAACCCGGCACCACCTGGAACATCTGACTGAATACTGTATCGAATATTTTCGGCATCTCAAAGAGAAATACGGTAAAGGGCAGGACCGTAGAACAAAAATCACCACATTTGGAGACATTGAGATACAGCAGGTAGTCGCCAATAATTCCAAGCTATACGTCAATTATGAAGAAGGCTTTATCGGATCCGGCCTGAAGAAAGCCACATTTATCCGGGAATGTTCCGATATAGACGATGTGATTGGTTTCCGAAAGGATGGCCACTTTCAGGTCAGCCGGATTGGCGATAAGGTTTTTATGGGCAAAGACCTTCTTTACGCGGATATCTGGTATCGCGGTGATGAACGGACTACTTATCACATGGTCTATTTTGACGGAAAGACCAAGCGAGCCTACATCAAGCGGTTTCAGGTCAAAGCGGTAACCCGGGACCGGGAATACGATCTGACCCGGGGATCTGCCGGCTCCAGAGTGCTGTATTTTTCCGTTCACCCCAATGGAGAATCGGAAGTCATCAAGGTCACGTTGTCGTCCAATTCGAGAGCCCGCAAAAAGGTATTTGAATTTGATTTTGGAGATCTCGAAATCAAAGGCCGACAGGCCAGTGGGAATATTCTCACCAAATACGCCGTTCGCAAAATCGAACAGAAAGCCCTTGGAGGCTCGACGCTTGAATCACTTAAAGTCTATATGGATACTGCGACCGGTCAACTGAACATGGAGGAACGCGGTCGTTTTGTCGGAGAATTTGAAGGCGCTGATCGATTGATTATTATCCATAAGGATGGAAGTTATGAATTGCTGGATTTTGATCCCAACCTTCGTCTGCCGGTCGATAGTGTGTATGAAGTGACCCGGTACGAAGAAGGTACGGAATGGAATGTACTCTACTATGAAGGCAACAAAAAATGGACCATGGTCAAGCGCTTTCACATCGAAACGTCGAGTACCAGCCAGCGCTTCCAGTTTATCAGCGATCACCGCAGCTCCAAAATGCTTCTGGCTACGACAGATTCCCGGACGAAAGTCACCTGGCAGGATTCCGGGAAAAATGAATCCGATTTTATATTTGAAGAATTTATCGACGTCAAAGGGTGGAAGGCACTCGGAAACAAACTGGCGGAAGGAAAGATTAAAATCCTCAGTACTGAAACGGTCGAACCAACGAATACTGAAGATACTTTGGGTGATGAGGGGAATGACACGCAGACAGGCCAGGACGAGTTGTTCCATTCGGGTGATACGATTGATTTTGACATTCCGAAGGGCGGTCAGGGAGAATTGTTTGATTAGTCAACAATTCAATACCAGACTTGCTCCCCATCTTCACCGATCAGAAAGATTCGGGCCAGATTCCGGGTATCGGATGGGGATTTCAACATATAAAATGCGTTGGACGGCACATTCGGGAAGGACAATAGGCTATCCTGCTCGCATTTTAGGGTCGCATGATCCTGCCAGTGACCTTCGATATCCAGATACTGCAAAGTATACGATTGTCCGGCTACCACGTCGGAATTTTCTCCGTGATTGATCTTATAGGTTTGTAAAACCTCCTGTCGATCGTAATCTGGTTCACTGTATCGGATCCTTCCCTCTTTATCCAGGATGAAGGGTCGGGTAATAAAGCGATCGCTACCACGCAAATGAAATCCTGCCCGATACAACACTTCCCGGCCCATATCTGTAAAACCTATGGAATCGTCCTGTACCCTGCCATAGAACAATGGCACCCATTGCCCGTAATTCATCACATAAATATACCCAATGTCCGATCGTTTTCTTATTTTACTATCAACGAAAAATTTAAGGTTATCAACCGTTGTATATTCTTTCGTTACATCATACCAGAAATCCCCTTTAAGTTGAGGTATTTGAAAGTCAGCCTGTTTTAGGTTAGGCGCGATTTTTTGGGTGTAGACTCCGGTGTACCTGAAAGTATGTCGAATTACCTTAGCAGCTCGGCGCCCGATTTCAGGTATGTAAAATTCCTGGCCGTTACCACCCACCATTTTGTTGTCCACTGTACTCCAATACACATCAGCCGCATGACTTCCATTCATGGATCCCCAGAATGGAACTTCGTCAATGGTGGCAGGGATGCCACAGGTTCGCAGTATCATCACATTGATCATACCTCCCAGATAACAACCGCCCTCCCGGAGTAGTAATACTTCATTCATGGAGGGGTATTTGGTAAAAGTTAAGGCTTGGTCATTATATTTCCAAAACTGACGTAATTTGCGTGTTGCAACCGTTGTAAAGCGATGTATCATACGGGAATCAGTTACATCAAATCCGCTAAAGGATGGTGAGGACCACATCAAAAGGCTGTCCTGAAAATAGGGTTTGAGAAAATTCCACCAGGAATCAGGATATTCATGAATGACTTTATACGGCAAAAGAAAATTGAGAATAATACTATCCGGAATGGATTGATTCCAGGGGTATTTATCGGCTATTGCCAGCAAATTCCGGACATTGCTGACAAGATAAGCCCCATCCACAATTTGAGCATCGTTTACTTTTCCAATCCGCAATCTGGTGGTCCCATCCATATGATGCCGTATAGAATCAATCTGGATATCATCCAGATTATCAAGATATACCAGGTCACTCCCTGAGATCCCCAGGCTAATCCGTTGTGAATATTGCCGGGGAATTTCCTTTCGATACAATTCAAGAATTGATGATATCAGATCTTTTTTATCCTGTAACGCAGGATCTGCCAACAATTCATTCTCAATTGCCCCATAATCGATCTCCGGCTGCTCCTGCATCTTATGGTCAACGCAGGATTGACAGATAATTGCCACCACCAACCAAAAAAGTAAACGTTTCATTAGGTTCATTTGGAATCAATATAAGCTAATTCTCTTAATTTACATTAAAAATTTGTATTTTATTTCTGTTTTTTTTATTGAAATGGTTAATAATTTTTTGTTAACGCTCCACCAAATTCACGCAAAAATCACAATGGATCAAACTACCGCAATCCGCCACCATTTCAAGCTGAATTCAAGTGGAGCCGTCCAATTGGGCCCGCGGGGAATCAATTTGAGACAGGTCCGGTTCGTCCAGGTATACCATTTGGTTTCGAGCAGGTTCCACACTTATTCAGAATGAAATTGGCGTGGAATTTCGTTATTAAAAAGCCCACTACGGCTGCACTAATGTCCTTCCTGCCTGACAACAAAATATCCTGAAGCCATTCCGATTTGATCGAGTCGTAATCGATTCTATAAGGTTTTGAGCGTTTGCAGGCGACCCCGGCAAGAATCAAAACAACCCCTGATCTAAAAACGGGCATTTTAATCTTCATTTACTTCTGTCGTACTAAAAAAAGAATAATTTTTTATTTTAGGTATTATTTTGCTTTTTCGCAACTTTTTCTTACCTTGTAGGCTGGCAGAACTGAACCCTAAATCTTGTAAATCGTGACTTCAGAAGCGATATATAGAGGAACAAGTTCCAGATTATACACAGGGCTTCTCGCAGGAATCCTGGTATCACCGCTATTGTCACCACCCGCTTCGATTGAAGGCATATCAATTTGGTACCAGAACACCTTCTTTTTTGGGTGGTTAGCTTTAGGTGTGGCTTGCCTGTTTGTAGTACCTGGATTATTATCCGGACGATTCCGGGTGACCAGGTGGAACCTTATTGACGCTATTATACTTTTACTCTTCTTTTATATATTTGGCCGAACGATCCTGATGGAACACATTCCCCAGTCGTCCTGGACACAAATCATTTACCTGGCTTGCAGTTATTTCATGGCCAGGATCCTATGGTCCCAATTTGACATGCGCCGGTTACATCAACTGCTGATCATCATACTGATAACCGGAATCCTGGAAGCCCTTTATGGACTGGGGCAGCTTTATGGCATCTGGGCTTCCCACCACAGCTTGTTTTCGATTACGGGTACATTTTTCAATCCGGGCCCGTTCAGCGGATGGCTGGCTGCTGTGCTACCCATTGCAGTTTATGGTGTACTACTGGAAAAAACAGCTTCAGTACCATCTGGCCGTACACTGTATTACCTGGGTACGGTCTTTCTGATCTGCGCTGCGCTGGTATTAATACCGGCAGAATCCAGAGCGGCAATACTGGCGTGCGTATTGGGCACAGTAGTAGCGGCCTGGCCAAAGATCCGGTCATTGCCCATCTGGCGACACAGATGGGTAAAATATGCCCTGGCGACGGTCACTTTGGCCAGCCTGGTGGGGTTGTATTTTCTAAAAAAGGATTCCGCCGATGGCCGGTTGCTCATTTACAAAGTGACGGCTCAAATGATTGCTGATGCTCCGTTAACAGGATGGGGATGGGACGGATTTCAAAGGTTGTCCAACACCTACCAGGCGGATTATTTTCTACAGGGACATGGCAATGAACACGAAAAATATCTGGCTGGTCATGTCGAATTCGGATTCAATGAAGTCTTGGAATTTACAGCTGAAATGGGATTAATAGGGCTGATGATTGTCTGTGGGATTGCATTCCTGCTCGTCCGGCGATGGCAGGACCACCCGTCAACTACCTTTCGGCACACGCCGGTTCATTACCTGGCCGCAGGGGTGACGGTGGCCTGGTGTACTTTTTCCCTGTTCTCCTACCCCATGTCCATTCCGGCGCTTGCTGTAATCCTCCCAGTCACCATTGCCGGGATCAATACCGCCCTCATTCACCGGGATCTGGAAAAATCAGGTCCAGTGGACCGGAATACTTTCTCTTTCAGACTGCTGGTTAGTGTATTCTTACTGGCTTGTTCCGGATACGGATTTTACTGGACTACGCATTATATTCCTTTGAGCCTAAAATGGAAAGCAGCCAATATTCATCAGTCCAACAAAGAATACTCGATGGCCAACTACCTGTACCGGGAATTGTATCCGGATCTGCAAAACGAAGGTTTGTTTTTACAGTTTGCCGGTAAATCCTTGTCTCTGGAAGAACAGTATGACGAAAGTACACCAATGCTGGAACGGGCACTTCTTTTCACTTCCGATCCCACTATTTACACCACCCTTGGCATGGATTATAGTTTGTCAAGACCATATAATACAAAAAAAAATGACCGAACCGAATATCTCCTGTCGCAGGCCAAATACATGAGTCCGTATAAATATTACCCGAGGTATTTACTGGCACAATATTATAATGCAGCAGGGCAATCGGGAAAAGCCCGGGAAGAAGCAGCAGAATTACTGAAGATCCAACCCAAGGTAATTTCACCTGCCACTGCGGAAATACGTACGGCTATGGAATCAATCGTACAACAGAAGTCCACGTATCCGGTGAAAAACAATAACATACCGGAAGAAGAATAACCATATTTATTAATTTATTAAAATTTGAACAAATGAAACTAAGAAAGCGAATTTTAATCGGAATTGGAATCCTGGCCTTCCTGTCCCTCATTGTCCTGAATGTCCAGTTGGTACAAACCCCAGGAATCGAATCTGGCTCTGTGGATCTGACCCTGATGGAGCTCTCTGCCAATGCCGGCTGTGGAGGTG
>CBFGVZ010000040.1:0-21129 GCA_965652315.1 uncultured Saprospiraceae bacterium
TGACATCCGGAGATGTACCGCCAATGTGCCATTTCAATGTATTCTGATCAAAATAAAAGTATTGGAACTGCTTTGGAACCAGCTCAAAACTTCGATGGCCGACCAGAATCCGGAAACCGATATACCCGATTCAGAATATCAGAAAATCTGCCAGGCCAAAGCTTTAGTGGAAAAACATTTCGTCAACCCGCCGGGTCTTTCAGAATTGGCTCGTCGGGTTGGGAGCAATGAATTTTATCTAAAAAAAGGATTCAAGTCCCTGACCGGCACCTCTGTATTTAAGTATGTGCGGGATCTGAAAATGAAGAAAGCGATCCACCTTCTCCGGGAACCAAACCGTACCATTCAGGAAATAGCTGAAGCGGTCGGATACAAATACGCCCAGCATTTTTCCACAGCCTTCAAAAAAAGCTATGGTATGACCCCGGGAAAGTACCGAAAGAAATATCTGTAAACCGGAATACATTGACCTTGTCCGGGACAATCCAAAAAACCTGATCACCGGGATCGAATTAACCAGGTGGGTGAAAATTTAAAATATCAAAACAATTTTACTCTGAAATTCATCGAAATGAACTATATTTAGAATCAAACAAAACCTGTTTCTCATGAAAAAGTCAATTGCCAATTTCGTTGTAGTGATCTGCCTGGTATTTTCCTTGAATTCCTGTTATACCTACCATTTTACGGTAGGCGATGGAGCGCAGACCGGAATCGAGACCCGGAAAATGAACCATTACCTGATCTATGGTCTGGCCCCGGTCAATGTGACTACTCCTGAACAATTGGCGGGTGATGCCGAAGATTACGATGTTACTATCCAGCACACCTTTGTAGATGGTTTGATCAACGTGATCACATTTGGCATTTACACGCCCACGACTACGATTGTCAGGAAATAGAGCATTTTCAAGTTACTTTCCTATATGCACACACTCCATCAGGTAATATTTCTATAGCTTTGATGGACGGTGAAGACTATTTATTTACCCCATCAATTTACAACTTTCAATAATGCCCAAAATAACGATCCAGACAGATTGCGGTAACTCGCCCAAAATGACTTTCTTAAAAGAACTGAATATCGCCTTCGCAAATAGTGATATAGACGACATCCTGAATCGGGTTTCAGATGATATTACCTGGGAACTGGTAGGGGGCAGGAAGCTGGAAGGATTGGATGCCTTCAGTAAAGAACTAAAGAAAACGAAGGAAAATTTACCATCAGAGTTCATTCTCGATCTGGTGGTCACGCATGGTAAATCAGGAGCCGCAAATGGGATTATCATCGCGGAGGATAATAAAAAATATGCGTTTGCCGATTTTTATACATTCAGCAACGCAAAGGGAAACAGGGTTCAGTCCATCACTACTTATATGATTGCCCTGGATTCAAAATAAATCGAAAAAAATGGGACAATTAAATAGCCCAAAGTGACCCGCTTCATATACGAGCATTCTGAAAGAAACGGAGCGATACGGTTTTACGATGATATCCAAGTCTATGACCTGCTATAAAAAAGTCATAGATCCGAAATAATCCCCCGTTGATCTAAATAATGGCTAAAAAAGTTATCATTTTCCAAAATTGAAAGCATATGAAAATGAAAGCATATACCAGAAACAAGTACGGAGGACCAGAAGTACTGCGACTGGAAGACGTGGATAGACCGACTCTGGAAGACCAACAAATCCTGGTCAAAACCAAGGCCAATTCCGTGAATCCAGCGGACTGGCATGTATTGCGGGGAGAGCCTCGGATTGCACGAATAGGTCTGGGATTGTTCAAACCAAAAAACAGGATAATAGGTGCTGATTTTGCAGGAATCGTGGAGGAAGTTGGAAGACAGGTCACCAATTTCAAAGTAGGGGAACGGGTTTTCGGGGAAGCAATAAGCTCGGGAACATTCGCTGAATACATTTCCGTTCCAGCCCGCTATTGTGCAAAAATACCAGACGAAGCTGATTTTTCAGAAATGGCGGGTGTGCCCGTTGCGGGGCTAACGGCTCTGCAAGGACTTATCACTCATGGAAGACTTAAAAAAGGAGAATCGATCCTCATCAACGGCTCCTCGGGTGGGGTCGGCCATTTTGCCATACAGATTGCCAGGGCTTATGGAGCGGAGGTCACCGGGGTCTGCTCGTCCGGAAATGTTGACTTCGTACGATCCCTCGGAGCACACCACGTGATAGCCTATGATCAGGTGGATATTCATAACCATACCGGGCGATACGATATCGTAATGGACAATCATGGCAATCTTGTTCACGGAGATTATGTCCGGATGGGCAGTCGGGGGATCATGATCGGGATGACTACCGTCAGCAAAATGATCAGGCTATTTGCCACCAGAGCCTTCAAGAAATTTCCGATTGCTCAGTTCGTTGCAGCAGCTAATACCCGGGATCTGGAGACCTTAGCGACGCTGTACGAGACCGGAAAAATTAAGACCCACATCGACAGGACCTATCCGCACACAGAAATTCCCGAAGCTATAACCTACATCGAGGATATGCACACACGAGGGAAGGTGGTGATTGTGTGGTAAGTATTTTTCGTTTGGAACCTGAGCTCGGTTTGCCCAGGGTTATTTATCTTGAAGTATCAACCCGTTGAGGCCCTCAAATCTAACCCGGTACAAGCTATTCCGGGATGGTTTCGTACCCATATTGTAGGAACTCAATCGGAGCAGATGCACTGAAGTGCCATCACAGCAAATCAAATCCATTCATCCGTGCCTCCTGATAGGCTTGTTCGGGCCATACACTGACCTGGACCTCTCCGATGTGCTGCTTGTCCAGCAAGAACATGCACACCCGGGACTGGCCGATTCCACCCCCAATGCTTTGTGGCAGCTGGTCCTGCAACAATAACTGGTGAAAATACAGTTCTTTCCGGTGCGACTGGTCCCGATAGTTCAGTTGACGTAAAAGCGATTCCCGGTCCACCCGGATACCCATCGATGACAGTTCAAAAGCTTTCTCCAAAACCGGATTCCACACCAGTAGATCACCATTGAGCCCTTGAAATCCTTCTTCATTTTCCGTACTCCAATCATCGTAATCAGGCGCCCGGCCGTCATGGGGCTGACCATCTTCCAGATCACCTCCAATACCGATGATAAATACTGCTCCGTGTTTGCGTGCAATCTCATCTTCACGTTCCTTTGCTGTCGATTCCGGATACAAACGGCGCAACTCCTCCGCGTGGATAAAGGCAATTTCTTTTGGCAATTTTGCTTTGAACTCTGGATATTGGGATAGTAGTACATTCTCGGTCTGTCTCAGGGCTTTATATATCTTCCGAACTTCTGATTTCAATTTATGTACGGTCCGATCTTCAGGCGATATCCTTTTCTCCCAGTCCCACTGATCCACATAAATTGAATGAATCGGACTGTAATCCTCATCCGGTCTGATCGCACGCATATCTGTCAGTATGCCCTCTTCCGTATCCATTCCAAAATCCTGTAATCGGATCCGTTTCCATTTGGCCAGTGAATTGACCACCACCGCTTTACGGTCGTCCATCTGTTTGATGGCAAAACGCACGCATCGTTCCACCCCATTCAGATCATCATTGACCCCCGTACCGTCCATCACCATAATCGGTGACGAAACTTTGGTCAGATTCAATGCTTCCGACAATTTACGGGCAAAAACATCTTTTGTAAATTGAATCTGCTTCTCCGTCTGCAAACGTTCTTTCTTCAAGGTTTTCGTTTCTGCTTCCAACATGTTTGAATTTATTCAAGTCACAAAGGTAAGCCTACAATTCAAGCAATTCAAAATTTATCCTAAATAATTTTATAAAATGTATATTCTGCCCTATCTTATTAAAATATATTCAAAATATATGCAATATAATTGAAATATTCGCAAAATGTCTCCGGTAAATGTACAACTGCTTAACAGTTTTAAAATCAATCAAGTCCACTAACGTTCATTTTCATCGCATACAGCCCTGTGGAAGCCGTGATGAAAAGCGTGTTGAGGTCGGGTCCTCCAAAGCACACATTTGCTGTCCAGCCTTCCGGGACCGGAATATGGCCGATTTTGTCACCTTTTGGATTGAAAATAGTTACCCCTTTTCCCGTCAGATAAACATTCCCCAGTTCATCGATCGTCATCCCGTCCGACCCCATCTCAGTGAATACCTCCTTCTTTTTAAGCTTTCCGTTTTTACGATATTTATATTCATAAATTTTACTATCCCCAATATCAGCTACATAAAGTTTCCTTTTTCCGGGATGGCCAATGATTCCGTTGGGTCGTACAAAATCCATCTCCACTGGAATCGGTGCCTCCCTTGTTTCAGGGTCAAAAAAATATACATATTGGCCATCCTGTTGCATGGCCGGATCCCGGTTCCAGTAATCACGTTCATACAGGGGATCAGTAAAATATATTTTTCCATCGGGTCGAATCCAGAGATCATTGGGTCCGTTCAGTAATTTCCCCTGGTATTTGGAGAGCAGGACTTCTACTTCACCATCGTGGTCAAATCGCCACAGTTCATTGTCCATATCTGCGCAGGCCAGAAGACGATCCTGTTGATCAAAATATAACCCATTGGACCGCCCGCTTTGATCGGTAAGCAGCTCCAGCTTCCCGTCGATGGTCCAGATCCAGATCCGATTATTAGGTTGGTCGGTGAAATAAACATTTCCTTCACTATCCACCGCTGGTCCTTCGGTAAAGGCAAAATCACCCGCCAGTAGTTTTAACGGTGTTTCCGGATCAAACAATACGGTGGTTTCCTGGGCTCCCACAGGGCCTGTCAGCAAATATACGGTAATCAGAACCGGAAGCCAATGAAGTAACGGTAAATTTATCATGGAATGTCGTTTTGATCTGCTAAGATAAAGAAATAAGGAATTAGGGCGCGGAAAAGGATGAGGAAGAGATCGGGATCATTAAGTTCAAGCCTCAACACCACTAATGGAATTCTGCTTTTTTCCCAAATGGTCGTAGAAATCGATATTGAGAATATCTGGACAGATCCCTACCGTGATACACTCTGAATATTCTCAGGTGACGTAACAGCTTTCAGCCAGTAATGGCGGATAGGGAAACCCATTCAAGAGGGGATCTTAATCATGTGATCTTCGACAATCACGTGATCTTCGACGACACCGATTCTTCCTTACTTCGGAATAGTTCAACATGATTAGAGAACCAAAATGTAAACCAATGCTATCTTGAATTAATACAACGTTTTTTCCCATATTGCATCCGATAATTAAAAACATATCCAATGAAAATAGAACATTTCGCTATTCAGGTGCAGGAGCCCGCTGCCATGGCAGCCTGGTACGCTGAACATCTGGGCATGACCATCGTCCGTCAACTCGAAAAACCGCCGTACATCCATTTCCTGGCAGACGACAGCGGCGAGGTCATGATAGAAATCTATCAAAATGACGCTGCATCGGTTCCCGATTACCCGTCTCAAAGTCCGCTGGTCGTCCACATCGCTTTTGTCACCAATGACCCAAAAGGGGATAAACTCCGACTACAAGAAGCAGGTGCACGTGAGGACAGCGATGACATCACGGCGGCTGGTGACCATCTGATTATGTTGCGGGATCCCTGGGGTTTCCCCATACAGCTTTGCAAAAGAGTAAATCCTATGTTAAAACCTCGTGGTATTGACTGAATTATAACGTCAACTTGAGTTAGCTTGGAGATGGAGATTATAGCATCAGGTATTTCCCCAAAAAGGCTGAAACTCTACACTACAAATGGTAGAAATAATTATGGAGAGCGGCCATTTTATCCGATCAGATTAAAAAATGAAAGTGGCTGAAAGATGACATCGTGCCTGAGGTAAAATTAATTTAACTGGCCAGCCATCTTCCTTCCCGCATCCCCGATCTTTATTTTTTTATCAGCCACGCCTCGTTTAATCTTGAATGCTGCCGCCAATTGAGATGACTTTCATCGATATCCCGGAACCGGATCGTCAGTTCACCGGATTTCGTCATTTCCCCTGGGATTGGAAATTCCTTGATCTCACCGGTTTTCTTACTGTATTTTACGGGACGAAGCGCTCTTCCGTCAACCAGTGGAAAAGCCTCTCCGACCCCGGTCAACCGTAGTATATACGTCGCATCTGGGTCGAGATTGTGGTATTGCAGAACTGGCCAGCCCATCGAACTCATCCAGGACAACCGGGCCTTATTGTAGCCGCTGTCCCACCAGTCAAACCCCGGGTTATCGGTCAGGGTATAAAGGGGATCAATTTCCGGTGCATGGAGTTTGAGAACGTGAGGGCTTTTGAGGATATTCCCTACATCGTCATAAAACCCACCTTCACCGGGGTTCTCCCAATTGCCCATTTCCACCAATCGATTGATTTTCCGGTTTTCACTCCAGTCCTTCATCTTGTCGAATTCGGCCAGTATCCACCATTCGTTGTTGAGGGGTCGATCTATAAAGTCTATTATGGCACCACGCTCCGGATTGCGAGCCTGATATAGCGGTACGCTAGGCTGAAATCCGATCACTTCAAACAAGTCATCGGCCAGATGGAAAATCCGGTTCCGCCCTTCGTGGGACGCGAAATGCCTGGCAGACCGACCCAGAATGGTCCGTACGGAATCTATGACAACCTGCGATCCCAGGTCTCTCGCCTGAACCATTACCTCATTGGCCTCCTGTTCCAGTTGTTCCTCATACCGGAACCGTTCCTGGACCAATGCATCGTATTTGGCCCGAAGTAAATACATTTTCCACCGCCAATGCTCCCAGATTCCATCCAATTCATATTCCGCGTTCACATTTTCCCATAACGCCAGGGTAGCCTGTATTCCGCCATTGGTCTTTACCGCTCCATCCCAGTTTCGTTCCAGGGCAAACAACCCTTCTGTCAGCCGGTCAGCCGCCGGTGAATACAGGAAATAATTGGCATAATCGTGGACGATGTCATAAATATCCGTATCGGGATCCCAGCCCAGCCGGGACCAGACCATTTTATTGAGGTCGTCGTGCATTCCATCGGAATATGTCACAAAACCATCCGTATATGGGGCAGTATATTGATACACGTTTTGGTACCGTAATGGTTGAGGATTAATGGGTTCCCGGCCTAATGTAAAATTGAAAGCTGGATCCCACCACCAGTTGGGGTACTGACAACGCACCGTATGGGTGATGTCCGGATAATGCCGAAGCTGATACTGCGCCGGCAGAGCCTGCCGGGTCAAATCCATAGGCGGACTGCTGGGTCCGGCCACGAGGCCACCGAGCCAATCCGGGGAGTTTTCCTCCAGATAGTCAAAGACATACTGCGTCTGCTCCGCGTCAAAACCTTGCATGGATAGCCACATCCGGGCGTGTGGATGATATTGCTGTAGAAGTTCACTCATTTGTTGCATGACCGGTAGTACCAGATCCGGTGGATTGTCTCCAGGATCACCACCGGGAACAAAGACCGCATCCATACGAGGGGACATTCGGTACAACCTCTCACAATCCTTGAGATATTTTTTGGTCTGAGCCTGGTCGTTGAGGTCAAATTCAATCGGTGTCCACACCCAGTAATCCATATCGTATTTCTGGCAAAGCTGACCCAATTCTACATTCATCGAATCCGCAGGAATGGGAAAATGTATCACAGGATCGGCAAAAGGAATATTCTCGATGCTGTTGGCACCAAAAACAATCATGTCCCGGATGTATTGTTCATAGATCTCCGGCGTCCAGGCATCATAGGAGTTGGCAGTATTTCGATAACCGATCTGGTGGCCCCGGATGGGTTTGTCCGGTGTCGCTGAACAGGAGTGGCCATTCCAGGTCATGGAGCTGTCATATTGAGCTTCCCGCAGGATTTGTCCAATGCCGTACTGAAGGCCCCGTTGTCCGTGACTTTGGATGTAAATTTTGGAGCCGGATCTCCATATCCGATAGCCTTCCTGATCATCGGGCAGTTCGGGGAAGTCGCCTTCTCCTTCCGGTATTGGGTCTGTAGCGCTTAGCAAAACGATTTGTCCGGAAACATCATCCACCCGGTCGGCCGGCATCAGCGGACTGGATACCCGCCTGTTGATCTCTTCGGTTAAAAATTCCATCGGGACGTTTCCGTATAGATCCTGCACGCTCGCCGATTGGTACACGGATTCAATTATGACTGGCTGCTGGCTTAGTGCATTCAAGCAAGGCCACCAGGATAACAGGAAGAGAATAATTTGCCGGGTCAATTGGGTAGATTTTATAGTTAACATGGTGCTATAAAGATAAGTAAAGGCCTGAAACCGAAATTATGATTGTTCGCTGTATTAAAAAAAATCCGGTACTCCTTTGCAGGAATACCGGATTAGCGTTCTATGGGGCTTTTCTCCGGACACCCGATCAATAAGGCTTCCCGGTTCCGGCAATGAGCCAGGATTTGGACCAGGGACTATTTTTCTGGTCCTGAGAATAGGGCGTAAGCGTCAAATTTTCAATGGCCACTTCGATATTGGATCGGTTGAAATTCAATTCATTACTACCATACATATAGCGCAATGGGATGGCTGGTCGTGGGGTCAATTCCCCAGTTTCAAGGGCGGGCAGGCCGGTTCGCCGGTAGTCATACCAGGCTTCCTGAGCCGCCGTCCAACTAGCAATCCATTTTTGGACAATTAACTGTTCCAGCGTACCGTCATACGCGACGAGATCCTGGTTCAAATAATCATCGGCTTCACTGCCCACGGTCCACTCAGCCAGAGACGCCCGTACACCTTTGTTGTAGTGTTCTTCCGCTCCTGATATCCAACCTTTCTGTGCCGCTTCTGCTAACAAAAACTCCACTTCGGCGTACGACATCAGCCTGGCATTTAATAAAGGTCCTCCTGCCTCTGCATAGATCTCATCCAGATAGGATGAAAATTTGGTTTGAGAGGTCTGTCCCGGAGTGGGATTGAGGTTGTATGCTGAAGGATTGGTGAGTTGTGCGGGTATGCCAACAAAATCCGGATTGGTGTTCAGATTAAGTGATTCGATGGTGTCGGGATGAAAATAGCGGACGCCATCGACGATCGTATTGTTGGGAATTGTTGTACTGGCGGCAGTAGGGATTTCTACCCTGGTAAACCAAACATCCATGCGCGGATCGTTTCGATCCCGCATAATTTCAACCAATGTGGCAGCCGGATGAATCCGTCGATAATTACTACCACTGGCATCAAATACGGCATTGGATGGCCAGGCAGTGGTTTCATTGGCGCCGGTAAAATTCAAATATGCGTTGTCATCATTGCTCGTAAATATAGGTTGCTGTGCCACATTTGCAAATTCATTTCCGACTTCTTTTTTATTGGAAATCCGCATCAAATAGCGCAACCGCAATGAATTGGCGAATTTCTGCCACTTGGCTGGATTCCCCCCGTACAAAGGATCTGCTTCGGGGAAGATTTCACTGTATGAGTCCGGGCTACCCGAAAGTAGTGAAGCCGCCTCGGACAGATCAGCGAGAATGCCTTCGTAGATCACTTCCTGACTATCGTAGGAGGGCAGTAAATTCTCCTGGCTTCCTTCATCCCCTTTCAGGGCATTGGTATAGGGTGCATCGCCCCATAAATCCGTAATCTGACCAAAAACAAACGCACGCATGACCAATGCAACGCCCTGATGAAATTTCAGATCATTTGCAACCGCTTTTTCATATACGGCCTTATTGTCCCGTAAGATGTTATAGTATCCACCCCAGTCTTCCGGGCTCCAGTCGTAATTGTTGTGGCCGCTGAACCAGGCATCCTTCTGGGTATGTTGCATGACGCCGGAAGCATCACCAAATCCAAGATCATTATACTGTACGCCGGCCCTTGTAATCACGGTAGATAGAATAAGGTTGGCATTTGCTTTTTCAATATCCACCCCATTGGGATTGATATTAAGCTCTGTCAGGTCCCTGCAGGAGTTTAAGCCCCAGACCATCAGAAACGCCAGAAAAACTATTGATATTTTTTGTAAATATTTCATAACATTATTTATTAAAAGTTAGCTGATAACCGGATTCCCAATGGCAATACAAACGGCGTGACATTGTAGCGTTCAATACCTTGTTTGAATCCACTTCCTTCCGGCTGGAATGCCCGTTCCGGATCAATTCCTATCCCGGCCTTGGTCCACAGAATGATGTTCCGACTATAGAGCGCCAGCGTTAGATTGTTCATGCTGATGGATTGGGTCCAATTAGTGGGCAAGGTGTAAGACAGTGATACCTCGCGCAATTTGATAAATGACGCATCAAAGGTTGCTGCTTTGGTAAAATCCCAGGGATAATTATCGGACAGACGGATGTATTGTGTTCCTTCATCACCCAGATTCTCGATATAATCTACGAGATTACCATTGTCATCATAAACTGGAATTACCCCAGGATTGAATGATCCGTTGTTGATCGTCAATCCATCGGCATTGATCACGTACCCGCCCATGGATGGAACCGCTCCGCCCACTGTGGGTGTTTTGTTGACAATGAGTTCATCCGCGTGTTCCTTCAGATAGGCGGAAATACTTCCGTCAATTTCATTGGGATTGATCAGGTTGTCCAATTGCCGTTGTGTAGTGAAATCAGATTCTGCATATCGGTAGGTCTGAGATACAAAATCTCCGCCCTGCCTCCAGTCAAGAACAGCGCTAAGCCGGAAATTTTTATAACTCAATCCAGTACTCATGCCTACAATAAAATCGGGATTGAAATTACCGATTTTGACCAGATTGTTGATGCCGCCTTCGCTATTCCAGCTACCGGATCCATCCAACACCGGCCAGCCGTAGTACTCAGAAGAAGGGTCTTCTACGGTCACCAGTTTTTGATCGTATATATCTCCGATATCATCACCGACCCAAGTGTAGGCTCCTCCTTTGGCATCGGTCCAGAAGTTAATAAAGTCGATTCCATCAGCCAATTCCTCAATCCGGGTCCGGTTGAAGGTGTAATTGAAATCCAGATCCCATGAGAAATCATTGTTGGAAATCAAGGTAGATCCGATGGCTAGTTCTACCCCCCGGCTACTGACAAGGCCTGCATTGATCAATTTGCTACCATATCCTGAAGATTGTGGCAGTGCCAATGACAGGATCTGGTTTTTATTGTCCGAATTGTAATAGGTTGCCTCAAATCTGAATTTATCACGGAATAAAATCCATTCCGTTCCAACTTCGACCGAGGAGATGATCTCTGGTTTCAAATCCGGTGTAAGCAAAGTTCCGGAAGTACTTAAACGAGTCACCCCATTCCAGGCACCGGCGTTACCCAGCGTAGAAGTTAACCGGTAGGGTCCCGTGTCATTACCGACCTGCGCCCATCCTCCGCGCAATTTGATCATATCAATCTGATCACTCATATCAAATATGTTGTTGAGTAACGCACTCAGGGTAACGCTGGGATAGAAGTACGAACGATTTTCTTTGGGTAGGGTACTGGACCAGTCATTCCGCGCGGTCACGTCCAGATACAACATTTCCTGAAAACCTAAACTGGCCGTACCAAAAACGCTGTAAATGGCTTTCTCACTCTTATAATCGCCATACTGAAGATTGGCCGGTGTAATATTGGACAACGCAAACAAACCTGGTATAACCAGCCCTCCTCGGGTAGAACTAGCTGAGTTGCTTGTATAATCCTGATACATCGAATTCCCTCCCACGGAAGCCCGGAGTGAAAAGTTTTCAAAATATTTGTCATAGGTCAGATTCACGGAGGTGTTGTTCTCTAACCGTGCCAGGCTTTCCACGCCATAAATTCCATTGGAATTGCGATCTTCGCTGAACGGAATCTGGTTACTACGGTTTTCATTGAACCGATCCATCGCATACGTAAAAGTTGCGGTCAGTTCCGGGGTAAGTTTGTAATCTGCCTGAATGTTCCCAAAAACACGATCCCGAACGAATGCGTTTTTTACTTCGTATGCCAGGAACCAGGGGTTGTTGTGATCGGGAACATTTCGCTGTTGGATATCGACTTTTCCTTCTTCCCAGTAATCCCGGAGATCCATAATATCGACGTGAGAAGATACCTTGTACGCCCATTCCAGTGGATTGGTTCCGCGATTGTTAGCGGGGACACTATTGGAATTCGAACGGCCCACATTTACATTGGTGCTGAAGGTGAGTTTTGGGGATACAGTATAGGAACCACTCACATTCAATGAATTGCGGAACATATCAGAATTGGGCACAATGCCTCTGTTGTTCATATTGGTATAGGATACCCTGAACGAGCTATTCTCTCCACCACCACTAATGGCGATATTATTGGTATTGGTGATGCCAGTCTGCACAAAATTCTTGAAGTTATCCGGGTGGGATACCAAAGGCAATGGTATCGGATTACCATTTTCATCCAACGGGCTGTTCCACTGCACGGCGGTCTGTCCGATATCGAGTTGTGGCCCCATGCGGTATGATCCCCCTTCTTCTATGACCAGGGGGCCTCCAAATTGATTTTCCCATTGTTCGGATGTAAAAGGTATATCGCCTGTAGCAAATTTATTGTGTTGGGATGGAAACTTGTACGGCATGTCAAACACTGCACTGGTATTCACCGAAACCCGCATCGGTTGATTTTGGCGGCCGGTTTTGGTAGTGATGAGCACCACACCGTTCCCTGCACGGGACCCATACAAAGCTGCAGCACTCGCTCCTTTCAGAATGGAAACGTTCGCAATATCCGCGGGATTAAGGTCGGAGATGGCGTTTCCGTAATCAACAACATTTCGGTCTCCAACCTGGCGGGTATTACCACTGAATGAATTGCTTACCGGTACCCCATCGATTACAAATAGTGGCTGGTTGTCGCCGGTCAGCGATGAAGCCCCTCGAATAATCATGCTGACAGATGAAGTAGCAGATCCGCCAGCAGAGTTAATCGATACACCTGTTACCCGTCCGGAAAGGCTGTTCAGCACATTTTCCTGGATAACTTCGTTCAGCGCACTTCCATCGATTTCATCCACTGCGTAACCGAGAGATTTTTTCTCTCGGGAGACGCCCAGTGCCGTCACGACCACCTGATCCAACGTCTCAGAGCTGGCCTCCAGAGTTATATTGATGGTTGATCTACCATTGACTGGGACTTCCTGGGTGCTGAACCCTACATAGGTAATAACCAATACGGCATCATCGTCCACATCTTCAAGTGTGTACATGCCATCAAAATCGGTCGAGGTACCTTTGGAGGTACCCTGGACCACCACGTTCACGCCGATGAGTGGCTCATTCGCTTCATCGGTGATCTGGCCAGTTATCCGGTCCACGGGCAGATCACCAGCCTGCATGGCAAGCGGGATCCACACCATCATTGCCAGTACCAGAATAACATCCCGGCAAATTTTAAGTCTGTGTTTCATCATGGTTGTTTTTTATATTATTATATAATTGATTCGTTCCAAATCTGACTCTGAGTCAATCCCTGCCCACCTGTTAGGGCGAGGGGAAAGTCACTTGAATTGTCAGCGTTTATATTGTGACGTACTCCTTCACGTTGAGGTATTTTTCCGATCCGAAACAGGCCACAAATAAGTAGTATTTCCTATTAACTTAGTATTAAATCACAGACAAGATATTATCACATGTGTCTGTGTAATGGCAAAAATAAAAAGTAAAATTCCTTCAATTTGTGTAAATTTTAGCCATAATTCATATTATATTGGCTTCTCAATTCCGCAAGGGTCAGAACGAGATTTCTCTTTGCGGGGCAGGATATAGACTAACGTACATTCTGAAAACAATTATCACGCCGGATACAGCACATACGCAGGGAATAGCCGCGTGGTTCTAAAGCAGGGTGTGGATTAAAATATTTATAAAACCAATTTAGTGAGTTTATGAAGGCGATATTGAGGAAAGTGGATTCCAATGCAGAACATTCATTTAGTGTCCGGGAAAATATATATCCATTCCTGTACAATTACTGGCATTATCATCCCGAAGTGGAATTGACCTATATCCGGAAAAGTTCCGGTACACGGCTGGCTGGGGACAGCATTGAGCGGTTCTCGGACGGTGATCTGATTCTACTGGGGGCCAATCTCCCCCATATGTGGCGAAACGACGATATTTATTTTGAGCCCGACAGTAAACACCACATAGAAGCAATTGCCATTCACTTTAGGGAAGATTTTTGGGGGAAGGAATTTCTGGAGATTCCGGAACATCGTCACATCCGACAACTATTGTCCTTTGCGACGAGGGGTTTTCAGATCCAGGGCCGCACCAAAGACACCATCGTTGCCATGATGGAAGAAATTCTACATTTAAAAAAGGCAGCCAGGGTTATTCACCTGCTTTCGATGCTGGACATTCTTGCCCGATCCAGGGAATTGAGGTATCTGGCCAGTCAGGGCTTTGTCGATCAATACAAAATCGACCCTAATGACAAAATTAATGAGATCTATCAGTACACCCTGACCAATTTTAAAAATGGCATCTCCATCCAGGACGTAGCCCGTCATGTACATATCAGCCCCAATTATTTCTGTCGGTATTTTAAGAAACGGACTTCCAAGACTTATATTGAATTTGTGACTGAGTTGCGGGTTGGTTATGCTTGCAAACTCCTGCTGGAGAACAACCTCAATATCAACCAAATCTGTTATGAAAGCGGATTCAACAACGTTTCCAACTTCAACCGCAAGTTCAAGGAGCTTATCGGCCAGTCGCCCAGCCAGTATTATAAGGAATACAGCGACAAAAATCAGGTGCGGCAACTGCATCCCAATGTAATCACAGATCTGCAGATGCAATAGGGCCTGCAACGTCTGGTGTGAAGTACTAATGGCCGTTGCCCATTGGCCATCGATGGCAGGATGATGTAGGGGGTCTACACATAAATTCAGAAATCAATTGCCTGAAGTAACAGTGTACGTTGAGTTCACCATTCCTAAATCAGTTCTCCTTTCTTTTACCTAAGAACACAGAAACCAGAAATCCAACCAGAAAGATCAGGGATGTGGACAGGACTATAGTCAGGTAATTATGTAGGCCAGCGGTCTCTCCATCCGGGATCAGGAACGGCAACAAATTGAGGTAAACAATCAATAATAACCCGGCCACTACCCCTGCAATAGCACCTACCTGTGAAGCTTTTTTAGCGAAAGCGCCCAACAGGAATAACCCCAGCATGCCGCCACTGAATATGGAAGCCAGCGACCACCAGGCATCCAGGGCACTTTTTACATTGATCATGGCCAAAGCGACAAGTATACCCAGAATGGACAATATTACAGAGGCCACATACAATACTCGCATAGACCGGTCCTTTCCGTCGTTCCTGGCGAAAAACCGCTGATAGTAATCCGTATATACCACCGTAGCACCGCTGTTGAAACTGGTGGACACGGTACTCATACCGGCTGCAAATATTGATGCGATCAGCAAACCTGTAAGTCCCGCAGGAAGTTCGCGGACGATAAAATATGGAAATATCTTGTCTCCCTGCCCCTCAGCCATCAGTTCTGCCGGCAACTCACCCGCTCCGGTCTGATAATAGACCCAAAGCAGGGTTCCGATAAACAGAAAGCCCAGTGATACCGGAATATACATCAATCCACCCCACAAGGCCGATTTTCCCGCATTCTCATCCGATGAAGAGGCCACATAGCGCTGCACATAGTTCTGATCAATCCCAAAATTCTGAAGATTGATAAATAAACCATAGATCAAGACCACCCAGAAGGTCGGTGCATCGAGTTCAATTCCAAAACTGCCCAGTGAGAACTTCCCCGCTTCCTGACCAACACTGACGAAGGTACTCCAACCCCCGGGAATATTTACCAGCAAATATACAATGCAAACCAATGCCCCTCCGATCAGAATAATCGCCTGGATTGCATCGGTCCAGATCACTGCTTGTATCCCCCCCAGTAAGGAATAAATTAAAACAGAAATTCCTGTCAAAAGTATAATAAATGGAACGCTCCAGTCTGTAATGGTATGGATCGTGATGGCCAGCAGGTACAGTATCGTCCCAATTCGCATCACCTGAGTCAAAAGATAGCATGCAGAAACATAAATACGAGCCCATACACCGAAACGGTGCTCCAGAAATGTATAAGCAGACGGACTATTGATACGACGATACAACGGCACAAAATACCGGTATGCAATCAGGGAAGCAATGGGAAGCGAAAGGCTGAACACAAAAACGTTCCAATTGGATTGATACGCACTGCCCGGCAATGCCAGGTAACTGATGCTGCTGACAAATGTGGCAAGGATTGACAGGGTTACCGCCCATGCAGGGAACTGATGGTTCCCGGTGGTATAGGCTTCGGAGGTTTTATTGGTCGTGTAAAACGAAGCGCCCAGCAAAACAACTCCTATCAGATAGCCAAAAAAGATGATGTAATCTAATATCGTCATGAAGTAGGTTTAGATGTATTCAGTTTTGATACTTTTGTTGATCAGGGTCTGGTATTTCACCTTTACGGGGGTGAAAAGTAAAAATATCACAATATTTCTGATATCCTATCCTAAATATCCCGAATCAGAGCCAAATTTACCGGTTTTTTATACTAAATAATATTATAATTCCCCGGTATGATACTTTTTTAAGATCCCCTTTTACTCCGTTTGATTTTTTAAAAAGTCCACCAAAGAAGCAAACTGTTGGAAAGAAAGTGAGTTGGCCAGCCCCGCTGGCATCATGGAAGATTCCAATTCCCGTCGTTCCTTAATGTCCGATTTATTCAATGTATTTGCTATGCCGGCTATATTGCGAATGACCACCTCGTCAGCGGTTTCTTCGGTCACGAAACCGACATAAATTTTTTCATTACCAGTTCTGATCTGCACCGTTCCAAATCCCTGAGAAATGGAAGCACTGGGTTTCAGAATGGATTCTGCTATCTGATGCCGGTTCATGATGGATCCAATCTGCCCCATATATGGGCCCTTCATAATACTGCTTTGTTCCAGATTGTGACAGGTCATGCACCCTTGCTTGACAAACAATTCCCGGCCTTCATCAGGATCACCCTGGATCTTATCCAAAGCCAGCATGACGTCTTCGATCGAAGTTTTTCCGACCTGCCCCTCCCGGTTCCGGATTTTATCCAGGTCTGCCAAAGGCTCCCGGCGATCCGGTTTTTCAGATTCAATTTCCCCAAACGAGTCTATGCCCAGTCGAAATTTGGTATTGAGTAATTTGTATTTTTCCTTTTCAGAACCAGATGCATTGCGCCAGGTTTCGAGTAAAAAATCCCGGATCTGGGGTGAGGCATTCCATTCGATACCCACGTAATACGGGCCGCGTGTATCCGGCCGTGTACCCCACCACCAGGAACTGTCATAGGGGGCTTCCTGATGGTACAACCGGGCCAGCAATTGCAGGATTTGTTCTTTCCAGGCCACATCATCCGATGACCGGTACATCTCCATCAGACGAAGTGGTACTTCAGGATCGTGTATATATCGCAGAGCCCACATCGCTAGTGGATTCCGGGCGGATTCTATTGCACTCAGCAGTGCTTCCACATCCCCCAGACGGACCAAAGTCCGCACAGCCAGATGCGCCGGAATAATTTCAGAATTGGGCGTAGCATGCGGTCCTTCCGTGCCAAACTCAGGAGCCAGAAACGATTGGGGAACTGGAATCCGGAGCAATTCTTCAACCAAATCCTTATTACCGATCCTGCCCATTCCGATAATGGACGCCATTTTCACCCGTTCATCCGCGCTCTTCAGGCCAGACAGATAAGGCTCTACCGGTACATCCTTTGCCCATTCCAGACGGTCCGTCATGGCCCGTAGAGCGTGCTCCGCCATTTCGCTGTCATCAGTCAGCGTGGCAATCTGGCCGATTCCTTCAGCTCCCGTCAGTTGTGCATAGGTATATAAAGCCGCCACTCGAACATCTGTGGTCAGGGAATGATCTTCTACCAGTGACCATATTTTCTTCACATTCCGGGTATCTCCGTTCTTCACCAGCAGATAAGAAGCATACTGTCTGGCTGTAGCGCTACCGGATTGCAATTCCCGGATCAGGACAGAAGCAGAAGCCTCTGCCAGGCTGGGATAAGGTTCCGCCGTATAACCATCCGGTACGACCCGCACCGTAAAACCTTTTTCTGCACTACCCGAGTACCCTGCTCCATCCCAGGCCGATAAATACATGATACCCGCAGCATCCACATCAATGTCCGTGATTTGGGGCAACTGGATGAATTCTTCTTCCTCCTGCGTAAAGCTGCCGCCCGATGGATTGACGTGATGCATATATAAGTAACTACGCCCCCAGTCTGCCATCAAGGGAACATGGTTGTAAGCAGCCGGCCATCGGTCATCGTCCATATAAATAGATCCTGTACCTGAACCTCCACCCACATCCACCAGAGCTGGAATAATCTCTTCAGTGAAATTTTTAAACAAAACAGGATAACCGTATTCTCCCGATTGGATATGGTGTGAAAAACGAACATTCCAGCCACCACCATCATTGGTATTCCCCCGGGTGAAAATATTCATATAGGGATCAATGGCGACGTCATAAATATTGCGCATGCCATGCGTATAAACCTCCATTTCTGTTCCATCGGGGCGAACACGGACAATTCCCCCTCCCAGCATGGTGAGTTTCGTCCCCTCTCTATCTACTGCATCAGTGAAGCCGAAATCCCCCACCGCTATATAAATCCAGCCGTCAATTCCTAACCGGATGCCATTGGTAGCATGATCGGTCCCGCGTTCCTGCAAAAATTTGGGAGAACAGATATTCTCGATCAGTGGCTGAGCAGGTCCATCTGCCACACCATCTCCGTCTTTATCTTCCAGCAACACCAGGTCCATCCCATCTGCTTTTTTCGTTTCCGGGGAAAAGGTAGTGTGCAGAACAAACACCTGATCATCGATGGCGATAATGCCCCGGGGGTCATCCAGTTCCGCAAAAATAGTATGAGAATCGGCGATTCCATCCTGATTACAATCCACGAACCGAACAATCTTTCCCTTTCCCATTTCCTTACCCAGAGAGCCGATCATATCCACACCGACATATACTTCCCCCGTCGGTGCTACTGCCAAACAGGCCGGACTCGGTGTCAGATCGGGTCCGGAAAATACATTAATATCCAGATCCGCCGGCCACTGAAGATTGGCATTCAGGGAATCGGTATAAGCAGACAGGGCATCTTCTGTTACATAGTCACAGGGAGGCAATTCATCGCTACAGGATGAAAGGGCCATTGCTGCGCACAGGGCCAGCCACATTGTATTCTTTTTCTTTTTAAAATTCCTCATGTAGTTGATTTAAAGTTTTAGGGCGTTCTGCCAGTAGGATTTCTGCCACAACCTGCCAAATGTAGCAGATTCAAGGGACTATGACAAATATTTCCCCACTATGGGCATCCGCCGACCCATCCCAAATGCTTTAGGACTGATCCTCAGCACAGGCGGCGCCTGGTAACGCTTGAATTCATTGATATTGACCAAGCGGCAAACCCGACGCACCAGTTCCGGGTCAAATCCTTGTTCCACAATGTCTTCAGGGCTCTTCGCTTCTTCTATATATTTAAACAGGATCGTGTCCAGAATATCATATTCCGGTAGAGAATCAGTGTCTTTCTGATCGGGACGGAGTTCTGCTGATGGCGGTTTTGAGATCGTATTCCAGGGAATAATCTCCATTTCCTGATTGATATAGCGGGCCAGTTCAAATACTTCAGTTTTGTACAGATCCCCGATGACCGATAATCCTCCGGCCATATCGCCATACAAAGTTCCGTAGCCTACTGCAGCCTCGCTTTTATTGGAAGTGTTGAGCAGGATAAAGCCTTGTTTATTGGATACCGCCATCAATAAAATACCACGTATCCGTGCCTGAATATTTTCCTCTGTCAGCCCAAAAGTCCGGTCACTAAAAACGGGCGCCAGACTGTCATTGATAGCATCATATGGCGCCTTAATCGATACGATATCGTACTGGATATTCAGGTTTATGGCCAGTTGCCGGGCATCTTCTACGGAATGATCAGTTGAAAATGGCCCGGGCAATAATAAGACACGGACATTCTCAGCTCCCAAAGCTTCTACTGCCAGCACACAGGTCAGGGCAGAATCCAGGCCCCCGGACAGTCCCAGTATGGCCTTTCGAAATCCGAGCTTTTGAAAATAATCACGGATACCCATGACCAGGGCCTGCCGGATTAATTGCATTTTATCCCGGGTTTGCTCCATCGCCGAAGTGGAATTTATGACCGTTTCCAGATCGTAAACCCGTAGATCAGGTGAAAAATAAGGCATTTCATCCACCACTATACCATCCTGATTAACCACCAGAGAACCTCCGTCAAAAAGAATCTCTGTTTGGGCACCGCAGTGATTTACGTAGAAAAAAGGTAGGTTATACCGCTGCACATTGGCTTGAAGGACCGCAATTCGGCGACGGGCAGAGGTATAGTCAAATGGAGACGCAGACAGATTGATCACAAAATCCGGTTGAAGTGACACCATTTCATCGAGCGGACAAATGGTGTACATCGGATTTTCATTTCCCACGTTCCAGATATCCTCACAGATCGTCAAAGCAATTTTCTTACCCTTGAATTCAAAAACGTCCCATTGACTGGCGGGCTCAAAATACCGGTACTCGTCAAATATATCGTACGTCGGGAGCAAGGTTTTATGCTGGATAAAAACCTCTTTACCTTCGTACAAAACCACTGCGGAATTGTACAGGTCTTTGCCTTCAGGAACCGGATTTTTCCGGGGTGTTCCTACTACAATGGCGATGTCGTAAGAATACGGTTTTAATCGATCGACCGCTTCGTATGACAACTCAATAAAATCCTTAAACTCCAGAAAATCCCGGGGAGGATATCCGGTAGTGGCTAATTCACTGAAACAGATTATTTCTGCCCCCTTATTGGTGGCCTCTTGGATAGCATCGGTCATTTTTTGAATATTTCCATCAAAATGGCCGATGTGATAATTTATCTGGGCGATTGCAATTTTCAATTTCTGATTCTTTTTATGAAACAAGGTGGTTTCAGGCATTCACACCATAAAAGTAAGAGTTTGTCCGGTTTCCTGAGCGAAGTACGTTCTTTTCTTCATCCGGAAATACATCCGTGTCTGATGTAATGCAATTAATATGACGAAAATCTTGAAATGCAAATGCAATAGCGTAAAGTAAAACATGTAATC
>CBFGVZ010000041.1:0-20998 GCA_965652315.1 uncultured Saprospiraceae bacterium
GGCCAAAACGAGAATAAGGAACTTATTTGTCGTATCTTTGCACTATGAATAAGTTCAAATCAGGGATCCATTAATCAGGGGCATTTTAAAAGTTTCCAGCCCAATCCAATCAACAGGCAGTGGATCCTGGAAGATATGGAAATACTGAATTTGTTATCCCGTGCTGATCGTCAAATTGGCCGATTGGATATGTTCTCCCAACACATACCCAATGTCGAACTGTTTATCAGCATGCACATTCTTAAAGAAGCCACTAAAAGCAGTAAAATAGAAGGTACTCAAACCAATATTAGCGAGGCTTTACTGGATAAGGAAGACCTTGCCGTTGAAAAACGAGACGATTGGGATGAAGTAAACAATTACATTTTGGCCATGAACCATGCTATTAAAGCATTGGATACTATTCCATTTTCATTGGGCCTCATTAAGGAAACCCACAAAATATTGATGACTGGTGTACGTGGCGGGTACAAGCTTCCGGGTGAATTGCGCAGAAGCCAGAATTGGATAGGAGGAGCGACGATCAATGATGCCCGGTTTATACCGCCTGTTCATACCAGTGTGGGCGAATTGATGAGTGATTTTGAAAAATTTGTCCACAATGAAGATCTCTTACTTCCCGATCTATTGAAAGTCGCCCTTATGCATTATCAGTTTGAAACCATTCATCCATTTTTGGATGGAAATGGCAGGATTGGAAGACTTCTGATTACACTATATCTAGTGGATAAGGGGATTTTGAATCAACCGGTTTTGTACTTGTCCGATTATTTTGAACGGAATCGTCTATTATATTATGACAACCTGATGAATGTCAGAACTAAAAATGACTTGAAACAATGGTTTCGGTTTTTTCTGGCAGGGGTTCTTGAAACCGCCGCTAAGGGAATCATGACTTTTGATTCTATACTCAATCTTAAAAGTGAAATAGAATCCAGAATTCAACACTCAAGTAATCGCAGCCAATCCATCTTTAAGGTCATGGATGCCCTCTATCACAAACCGGTTACAAACCCTGTACAAGCTGCTGAAATAGCCGGTGTTTCAACATCTACCGGGTACAAAATCATCGATGAAATGGTGGAAATGAATATATTGAATGAAGTCACAGGTGGTAGAAGAGGAAAAATTTATATGTACAACCAATATATAAGCCTGTTTTAGCATGCCAAAGGCTAACGGCCAGCAGCTTCACATACTCCTCAATGCACCAACCGCACACTCACCCCACCATTGTACCATCGGCCGGGCATGGGCACTCCGCTGGTTTCGGTATAGGATTGATCGGTGATGTTGTTCACCTGTACCCATAGTTTCATCCGATCCCTATTGTATTGCAACTGAGCATCCAGGAGCGTATAATCTTCCAGGTTTACCCGGTCGAGGTATCGCCCGCTGAGGGTGTATTGAAGTCGGTCTGTTATTCGACCATCGAGTTGGACCATTGCCTGATGTCTCAGATTGTCCAGGGCATACCGGGAAAAGTTGGACTGGTCGCTGTTGACCAGACTGGCATCCACGTAAGTATAAAAAACCTTGAGATGGGAGAACCGGAATGGATTCTCACCAAGCCGGAATCGGTTTTCCATTTCAAAACCCTGAATCCGCGCATGGTAAAAATTCTGTGGTTTCCAGGGGTCTTCTTCCTGGTCCTTCACCCAATCGATCAGATTGCGGCTGTCCCGGAGGTAATAGGCTGCATTGAAAAAATAGTGGTTTCCGAGATATTTGATCCCGGCTTCGTAGGTCATGGCCTCTTCTGGTTCGAGCTGCTCATTGCCGATGTTGGTCGGACCGATGTAATACAGATCCGTGTAGGTCGGTATCCGGTAAGTCTGGCCTGCATTGGCGTACACATTCCATTGGCGGTTCAACGCAAATCCCAGATCTATTCCGGGATAAAAGAAGGTTCCGAATCCTGAAAAATAATTCACATTGAAGCCGGGAGTGACCGAAATCTTCCCCGACTGCCATCGGTGTTCCACAAATACAGCCAATTCCCGGCGCTGATGGTCCCCCAGGTTATTGCTCTGTATGCCGAGTGCCCGAAATTCCACTCCCAGTCCGGTCAAGCCCCAACTGGAACTGTAACCGGATTGAACCTCTGCGCTCAAGGTATTAGTCGTATGTAGATTTCGATAAACTTCGGGTTGACCTCTCACCAGAAGATACTCATCCTGGTTCCGTCGCCAGGAGATGGTTGGCTTGAGGTGCCAGTTGTTTCCCAATTTCGAAAATGACAGATTGGCGTTACTAGTTTGGATTTCTTCGTATTGATCGATGTAGGTCGGACTGGCATAAAAGCCATTCGCCCCGAATTTCCGATCTGCATGACCGGCCAGCAAGGACCATTTCCCCTGCTCCGTATTCCATTCGTTTTGGTAGAATAATTCGGTGGTTTTGAAATCAGTATTGTGACGGTATCCATCACTCCTGATGTGAGAGATATTGAACAATTGTCTGAAATTTTCCGACCCTATTGTAGAGGCTGCGCTTCCCTGTATCGTTCCGTAGGAGCCTCCTTCCAGTCGAAGGCTAGATTGGGGCACTTCCGGCACGCGAGTAATGATATTGATGGCACCGGCCAGAGAATTCTGGCCGTACCGTCGGGAGCCCGGGCCCTTAAGGATTTCGATACGTTCGATGGATTCCAGGGGAACGGGAATGTTAAGGGAATGGTGACCTGTCTGTGGATCGTTGACTTTCACCCCGTTGATCATAACCAGCACCTGTTCGAAGGTCGAACCACGCAAACTGATGTCGGCCTGACTGCCTTTGATACCCCGATTGCGTACATCCACACCGGGTAAATAAGCCAGTAATTCGTTCATACTTTGTACGGGCAATTTTTCGATATCCTGGCGTGTTAAGAAATGAATGGTCCGGTTGGTCTGGGAAAATGGTAATTGGATCCGTTGATCTGCGATTTTGAGGTCTGGAATTCGGATCGTGGTATCGGTTTGTGCTGATACAAAATTTACACAAAAATATAAACAAAGTAGATATATATAAGATAAATAAAATTTTTTCATAATAATATGGTTGAAATTTCTATCAGAAGGCAAAGGTCGTAAATTAATTATTTTCAGATAAAATTTTTATCATGGAATTTTCAGTTGATCAAAGGATGATTCAGAAAGTGGCCCGGGAATTTGCGATAAAAGAACTGCTTCCCAGCGTGATGGAACGGGACAAGGATGCGCGATACCCGAAAGATGAAATCCGGAAAATGCAGGAAGCTGGTTTTATGGGAATGACTGTTGATCCCGAGTATGGTGGCGGTGGCATGGATACGTTATCTTACGTGATCGCCATGGAAGAAATTTCTAAAGTCGATCCTTCGTGCTCCGTAGCCATGTCGGTCAACAACTCCCTGGTTTGTTGGGGATTGGAAAAATATGGGAGCGATTTGCAAAAGGATCAATTCCTCAGGCCATTGGCGTCCGGGCAAAAACTTGGAGCTTTTTGCCTGTCAGAACCTGAAGCCGGGTCCGATGCCAGCCATCAGCGGACTACCGCACTCGAACAGGACGACCACTATCTGCTCAACGGCACCAAAAACTGGATTACGAATGGAAAATACGCCGATATATATCTCATTATGGCCCAATCCGATCCAGAAAAAAAATCACGTGGTATCAATGCTTTTATCGTTCCTGCCAATACGGAAGGCCTAACCACAGGAGCGAAAGAAGATAAAATGGGCATCCGGTCCAGCGATACCTGCTCGGTCATGCTGCACAATGTAAAAGTGACCAAAGAGTACCGGATCGGTGAAGAAGGGTTCGGATTTCGATTTGCCATGGAATCATTGGAGAGTGGTCGAATTGGAATTGCTGCTCAGGCCCTGGGCATCGCAGCAGGAGCTTATGAAAGGGCACTACAATACGCAAAAGAGCGGGAAGCATTTGGTGTACCCCTCTGGAAACATCAAAGCGTGGCCTTCAAACTGGCAGATATGGCAACGCTGCTGGAAGCATCCCGACTGCTCGTTTATCAGGCTGCCAGGGACAAAGATGCCGGAAGGCCTTATTCTGTGAGTGGTTCCATGGCCAAATTGTTTGCAGCAGAAGCTGCGATGAAGATCACCACCGAAGCGGTGCAGATACACGGGGGCTACGGTTACGTCCGGGAGTACCATGTCGAACGTATGATGCGGGATGCCAAGGTCACACAGATTTATGAAGGTACTTCGGAAATTCAAAAAATTATAATTTCACGATCCATTTTAAAATAAGAAGCAAGGGTCATGAATTCTGGTCTTTGATTCGTTGTATTTATACCAAAAACCTGTAGAATGAAGAATTTTATAATGACTATTGGCCTTATCTGCCTGTTTGCAACAGCTGGTCTGGCTCAGAAAGCGCTGTTCAAAATCAACCTATACTCCTTTATCAAATACGGAGATCCGGAAGTCTATATGGAGTTTAACCTCAATGACAAATCCAGCATTGACGCAGCTCTTCGGCTCGGCTTCAACAGCACACCCTTCTCCAATCAAATCCATGCCAATGTAGATATTAGGGCAGCTTACCGCTATTACCCACTGCATAATATTTTTGAGACGCCCATCGGATTGTTCTTACGTCCGGTGGCGGGCTTTACTTCCTTGTACGGCGGTGGTTTGAGCCAGACGGGTAACAACCGTCAAAGCAGTGTCCAATTTGGTGGAACAGCAGGCGTACAATACGTCATAAAAAGGAAATTTGCAATCGATCTATTTTACGGCCAGGCCTACCATTTCAGTCTCAACGAAAACCTGCAATCCGGTTTTCAACCCGTTTATAATATAGGGGTAGGATATGGGTTTTGACAGAGGTTGAGGAAATAGAGGTGAGAAAAAGGACAGGGAATGCAATAGGGAGAACAGGACCGAAGGGCTATAGCGAGACCTGTCCTTACGAGAGGGTGAAAGGAACTCGTTTGGAGAATGATCGCTATTGTCCAAAAATTGAGGAATGTTGCGGCCCACCCCTGTCAGCCCGTCCTCCGAGCGGAGCCCTCGGATTTACTTCACGCATCTACTTCGGCGAACCCCATGAAGTAGCCCACTATATCGAAGCCTGTCGAATGAGTTCAATGCGTATCCTGAATTGAAAGTCAGTCTTGTTTCCTAATCTGTTACCAAATCCGTCATTAAGAGCTACATCCTATGGTTCACTCCTTAAACACCTTTGTCACAAAATATTTTCGGTCAGTCATAAACTTCACGAAATACAACCCTGACGGTAGGTTTTGCATCAATACCGTTCCGGGCAACTGAGACTGGACCTGCCGAATCAACCGGCCCTGGCTATTGATAATATCAATCCGGGCATTTTTCAATACTTCGTTGGTTCGGATCGTCATAAAATCTGAAACCGGATTGGGAAACACCTTGATATCAAAGAATTCCAACGCACTTACTGCTTCGGAAAGCGTCACATTCACAATATCGGACTCCCCCGTACAACCCGCTGTATCGGATACTGCGACGTAGTAATTTCCACTCTCAAGTGGGTAAAACAAGTATTCCTCCGTGGTATCTACTGGTTCAAAATCCGCTTTTTGATCAGAAGATTCGCTGTAGAACCACACATATTGTGCAAAAGTAGAATCGGTCACCAAAGCGGTAGAATCTCCATCATTATCCAGTAATGCCAATTCCGGCGCCAGCAGAGTATCACATCCAGTGCTGTCTGCGGCACTACCAATTCGGAAAATGGAACCACTGAGTGAAAGAGCGAATAGACTACCATCACTGTCCTCCGCGAAAGATGCAATATTCCCAATATTGTCGATAATCATTAATGTATCGACAGTGGGCGTATCCAGATCACTGAGAACTGCCATATATATATTGCCCGAAATAAAGTCTCCAAATATGTAATTGCCCTGCAGACTGGTGTCTGGTCCTCTATAACGGTATCCGCCAACAATTGAGGCATCGCCGGTGGAGTGATTGCGTGTAATGAGCGGTGCTTCGAACGGTCCATCACAACCGATACTGGTATCGTATTCCTGATCCCCTTCGTAACACCTCCAGCCATAATTCTGACCACCTACAGTATCTCGGACTTCGAAACTGATTTCCTCGACCTCTCCCTGACCGACATCTCCAACCCACATATCACCCGTTTCCCGATCAAAACTAAATCGCCATGGATTGCGCCATCCGTACGACCAGATCTCGGGCTGTACATCGGTGGAATCCACAAACGGATTACCCTCCGGAACACCATACGGATCATCACCGTTGACATCGATCCGAAGGATTTTACCCAGAAGCGTGGTCAGATCCTGAGCTCTGTTTTCCGGGTCACCAGCCGATCCGCCATCCCCCATACCGATGAATAAATAATCATCCGGGCCAAAGACGATATTTCCACCATTGTGATTGCTGTAGGGTTGCTCTATTGTGAGTAATACTTTCCGGGTGGCAGTATCAATGGAAGTCGAATCCGGGTAAAAGGTATACCGTACGATCGCCGTATTATCATTTTCATCCGTATGGTTCAGATAAATATAAGGGCTGTCGGGATAGGCCGGATGAACGGCCAGGCCCAGTAATCCTTGTTCCCCATCAGCACTTCCGATATGATCGGACACATCCAATACACTGTTCAGGTGATTCCCATCCGCATCCAGCGTCTCGACATTGCCGCTTTTTTCGATGAGTAAAAAATTGCCATCCATCCAGGGAACCATAGCGATAGGTTGTTCGTGGGATTCCACCCATTCAGATATCGTAATGGAATCCTGCGCTACGGCTATACTACCGGTTAGGATGAAACATATAATGAGGTAATAAAAGTTTTTGGGAGAAAGTGTGAAACGATTAAAATTCATGGCAAACTTTTTTTAAATTATTGACGGCTTTCAAGGTTTGCACTGAATCTAATACGGGCACGCACTTATATACATACTAACGGCAATTACCCATGTTTAGATTGTCTTCAACTATGTTAAAGCCGGAAAAACAACCCGTACAAGTGCGGAAGTGAGACTGAGAGAGGGGATGGGATATCAGGCTGAATTACGCCTGTTTGGATTCATAATGGCATACTCATCTACCCCACAAAAACTGATTGGAAGCGGACCTACTTTCAAGGTCACTTTATTTTTTGGAAGATGGTGAGTTTCTATTTCTTTCCTCCAAATCATTACCTTTACCGGGACTAAAATCCGAACTCATGAAAACATCAGAATGGCGTACCGTCAGGGAATTCAGCGATATCACGTATAAAAAAAGGAACGGCGTAGCCCGGATAGCTTTCAATCGTCCGGAAGTACGCAATGCATTCCGGCCTAAAACGACTTCGGAATTGCTGGAGGCATTTCACGATGCACAGGAGGACACTTCCATCGGTGTTGTGTTACTTTCAGCGGAAGGGCCATCACCCAAAGACGGAGTGTACAGCTTCTGCAGCGGCGGGGATCAAAAAGCCCGGGGGCATCAGGGATACGTAGGTGAAGATGGTTATCATCGGCTGAATATCCTGGATGTACAGCGCCTGATTCGGTTTATGCCCAAGGTAGTCATTGCCGTGGTCCCCGGATGGGCAGTGGGCGGAGGGCATAGCCTGCACGTGGTTTGTGATCTGACCCTGGCCAGCCGGGAACACGCGATCTTCAAACAAACCGATGCCGACGTCACCAGTTTTGACGGTGGATACGGCAGCGCATACCTCGCCAAAATGGTCGGCCAGAAAAAGGCCCGTGAGATTTTCTTCCTCGGCCGGAATTACTCGGCGCAGGAAGCCTTTGATATGGGTATGGTCAACGCCGTGGTGCCGCACCAGGATCTCGAGCAAACTGCATATGAATGGGCGCAGGAAATTCTGGCCAAGTCCCCCACCTCCATAAAGATGCTCAAATTCGCCATGAACCTGACCGACGACGGTATGGTCGGTCAACAGGTTTTTGCCGGTGAAGCCACCCGCCTGGCCTATATGACGGATGAGGCCAAAGAAGGCCGCGATGCTTTTCTGGAAAAACGGAAACCCGATTTTGATAAGAAGTGGTTGCCGTGAGGTCATTTTTTTTCAACTGGGGCCACATAATTCGCATCTCTTGCAACTATAAATTATCTAGCTTATCACGAATATTTTCTACTTTATATCACCTATTGCCGAAGCAAATCATTTTTCTAGCCACCCAGGAACGTATTTAGCTGTAACGGGTTTTCTATCATTTTCATGATAAACACGTTTACCAACAGAGTGATCGCGGGAGAGGATTCAAATATCCCATTTAACAAAATCACGACAAGGTCATTTACGAGAGGTCTGGAGCTCTGAATTTAAAGCTCTATCCCTAACACTGGGATCCCCCACAGATACATGCCCACTATGATCAGGATGATCGCAATAAGGTCCAATATTAAACCCGCCTTGACCATATCGATGATCCGCAGGGAGCTACTCCCGAAAACAATGGCATTGGGAGGTGTGGCTATAGGCATCATGAAGGCCATCGATGCGGCAATCGTAACCGGTACCATCAGAAGTAAAGGCGGAATGTGGGAAGTCTGGGCGATACCTGCCACGATGGGTAAAGCCATTTCAGTGGTAGCTGTGTTAGAAGTGAATTCAGTGAGAAACGACATTCCCGTGGTCAGTACAGCCATCAAGCCCAGGGGACTCCAGGTACTGTTTTCGGTCACCAACTGACCCAGCCACAACCCCAGACCAGTATCTTTTACGGCCAGTGCCAGTGCAAATCCCCCACCGAACAACAGGACAATATCCCAGGGCAAACGCACCGCCGTTTTCCAGTCCATCAGACGGGTATTACCCTTGCCAGGAATCAGGAATAGGAGTACCGCCATAGTAATGGCTACCGCACCATCGTTGAAATACCCGGGATTGGCAAACAGGGCTGACCAACCAGGGATGGTCATAGAACCCATCTCGATAGGAGACCGGAATACCCATAATAAAGCCATCATGGTAAACAATCCCCCTACCCATTTTTCCTCTTTTGAAATGGCCCCCAGTTCTATATATTTTTCATGCAACACGGTTTTGGATACTTTCTCCATGCCCTTTTTGGGTACATACATGAAAAACAATACCATAATTGCTGCTAAAAGTATGAGAACGCTGAGTGGCAATGCAAACATCATCCACGTTGAAAAGCTGATTTCGGACGCCTCCGGAAAAGTGATCGAATATATCCGGACAAACGACAAGTTGGGTGGAGTGCCGATCAGAGTAGAAATCCCGCCGATGGAACAGGAGTAGGCAACACCCATAAAAATACCCTTGCTAAATCGGTTGATCATCTCCTGCGGATAAAATTCCTGAAGACTTTTTATGATGGATATCGTGATTGGAACCATCAGCATAGCTGTTGCAGTGTTGCTCATCCACATCGACAGAAAAAATCCGGAAATCATAAAACCTGCCAGGATCTGCACTGGTTTCTGGCCTGCCCGAATCAGGATAAACAATGCGATGCGCTTGTGCAGATTCCATTTTTCCATGGCCAGCGCCATCATAAATCCACCGATGTACAGGAAAATGATGTGATTGATGTATGCCCCGGCAGCCGTACTACTGTCCATCACACCAAATATGGGAAATAGACAGATCGGCAATAGGGAGGTAATAGCCAAAGGAATGGCTTCGGTCATCCACCAGAACGCCATAAGAATGGCGATACCGGCTGTGTAGGTGAGGATAGGCCGCTCTGGATCCAGGTCGACCAGAGTAACGAATCCCACAAAAATTATAATTCCGGCAATAACCAGGAACTGCTTATTCTGGACGATTTTCCACATAAGGGAATTAAGCTATTCATTTGAAATAGGATACCATTCATTTCATTCGCCAAGGTAATAAAAAACTTTTGTTGCCGTCAACCAATTGCCAGAGTAAAATGTGTCGCTACAATAGTTGGAGTTGTCAAAAGAGTATCTCCTTGTCTTTGGACGATGAGTGATTTCGGTGGAATATAACAGATAAACACAAAACAGTAATTATTCTGGCTGTCCATCTCTAAACCGTAGGATCCACCAGGACAGAATGATCGCACAGATCACAAAGAACAGGTCCACGAAAAAGCGATCCAGTACCATTTCTGCCAACGACATCCCACTGACCGACAAGCTCCCCGAGAGAAAGACCAGCCGGAGCAGCGATACGATGATGCAGGCCCAGATCAGCAATAGAAACAAATGGTGGACCGGAGATTCCCTTCGCCGAAATAAGGCTGTGAGATAGGACATCACCAACGTCATCAACGTCGCCAGCACAAAATGCATGGTAAATGGCGACCAGATATTGCGGTCGGGATAAAAATCCCGAATGAGATCAATGGCCGCGTGGGAAAATGTCATCGCTATGCCGATCTGCCAGGCCATGTCCGGCAACCTTATCAACACCACAACCATAAGTAAGCCGTAGAAACCGTAATTGATAACCAACCTGAGCACATCCCGGAGTAAGGCCTCTCCAATTCCTTCTGAGTAGGAGTCATTCAGTGATTCCACGATCGGTTCGAGAGAATAGGGAATGATCGCATGAATCACAAGCGCCAGTAAAGCCAGTAGAACAACTTCCAATGGAATGGATAGCTTACCATTTATGGATAGCTTATCATTACTATTGCCTGTATTTTCCGGTGACAAAGTGGTGATTTCAATTAATCTTTCCCGACTTCGCCAGGTAGCCAGACCCAATCCACTTCCCAGCAGAAAACCAAAGGAAAACTCCATTCCTTTCCACCAGTCACTAAAGACCGCCTCCGGGTGACGACTCCCTGCCACGATCCACAAACTTCCAAGCCCAAATCCCAGTGCGCCGCCTACCAGTCCGTACAGGGCATATCGACGAACCAGGTAAAAGTCCGAATGCGTCAATTTTGATTTATAATAAATTAATAAGGCAATAGCTCCCAGCAGCAGAGCACCCCAGGACTCATCCCGGGGTTGGTCCGGACCGGAAAAATAAAGCAACTTAGGGTCATTGATTATTTTGAATCCCAGCAAAAAACCCAGCAACATCAGTAGGAAACCGATGATCATGACTTTTCGCGGGATCCGATGGTACAAAAATCCCAAAGCCAGGATCGTTCCTCCCAGAAATCCCCACACCCCACCTTTCAAAAAAGTGCCTGCCAGACCCCACCATACCGTATCCGGATTTCGAAGGAAACCAAGCGTCTGGCCATAGGTCATCTCACCGCCTAGCCCTATTCCGAACGTACCAAATACCACGAGTACCGCCGTATACGCCGCAGGTAATCGCAACAGAATCCCCATGCTCAATGTGACCATTGCACCCGGGATCATGGCACCGAAAGGTCCCCCTCCGATGTGACCTCTCAGCCCCCACCCGAGCATCATGGCCAGAGCAGGAAATAAAATAAACTTTAACAGCGAAGATTTTCGGGATTGATTCATTTTGGTACGATCTGATGTATCAATAATAGGGATTACTTCGCACTTTTTACTTAAAAGTTGATATTATCCACTACAGTCAAATGGATTTCCACGAAAGGTAAGCCCGTGACCTTCCTGATCCAGTGATGATGATCCATGAAAAAATTTTCAACAAATTTATCTTAGCTAAGTATTTGTACTTATATTTGCTATTAAATACGTAGTTTCACACATAATATACTTACTTATGAAAAGGATCATTGTGGTGGGAAATGGAATGGTGGGGTATAAATTTTGCCAGAAAATGGTGGACGCTCCCACCTATGATTCATTTGAAATAACCGTTTTTGGGGAAGAACCCCAAATAGCTTACGACCGGGTACACCTGAGTACGTATTTTACCAATGAAGATCCCGAAGCTTTGATTTTAGGCACACGGTCCTGGTACGAGGAAAATCGGATTCGACTACATACACACACTTATATTGGATCTATCGACCGGGAGAAAAAACAAGTTATCGATCATAATGGGCAGAAATATCTGTACGATTACTTGATCCTCTCTACGGGTTCCACTCCATTTATTCCTCCGATTACTGATATTGATACTAATGGGGTATTTGTTTACAGGACTATCGAAGATCTGGATGCCATCAGAGATTATGCCACCAAAATTAAAAAGAAAAAATCCAATCCACGGGCGACCATTCTTGGAGGTGGATTGCTGGGGCTTGAAGCAGCCCGGGCGACCAAAGAACTTGGCCTTAAAACTTCGGTTGTGGAATTTGCAGGTCGCCTCATGCCCCAGCAGCTGGATGAGGTGTCCAGTCTAATGCTTAAGGCCACCATCGAAAAGATGGGTCTCCAGGTATACGTCAATAAATACACTTCAAAAATTATCAGCGATTCTGCAATCCAGGCCCTGTACTTTTCAGATCACAGCCAGTTGGAAACGGATATATTGGTGATTTCTACCGGGATTCGGCCACGGGATGAACTTGGAAGGCAAGCTGGATTGACCATCGGTGAAAGGGGTGGGATAGTAGTCCGCAATACGATGCAAACTTCCGATGAATCTATCTATGCCATTGGGGAAGTAGCCCATTACAAGGGTAAAGTGTACGGTTTGGTGGCTCCCGGATATGCCATGGCAGAAGTGGCGGTAGAACAAATTATCGGGGGGCAAAAGGTCATGAGCGATAACATCGATATGTCCACGCGGTTGAAATTAATAGGCACCGATGTGGCCAGTTTTGGCGATCCCTTTGTAGACAACACTACAGTGACGCCCATGGTGTACCAGAATAAAAAGGTAGGCATTTACAAGAGAATAAACGTAGATATTGAGACAAATCGTTTGATCGGAGGAATCCTGGTAGGTGATGCTTCGGACTACAATTCCCTGTTTCAGATGTATATTAATAAATTAGCTCTACCCGACAACCCGGAAGATTTAATTATTCCCACCAAAGAGAAAACATCGGCGTTCGGCAACGTCCTGGATCTGCCGGATACTGCACAGATTTGTTCATGTGAAAGCGTTTCAAAGGGTGAAATTTGCAAACCCGTCGAATGCGGTGATTGTAATGGTATCGATGAAGTGATTCGCAAAACACGGGCCACGACAGGGTGTGGCGGATGTAAACCCATGGTGACAGATTTGGTGAATGAAACCCTGAAATCCCTGGGTAAGACTATCAGATCGGTCGTTTGTGAACATTTTGATTATAGTCGGCAGGAACTGTACGATTTGATTAAAATTAATCGATTTACGGAGTACAATGAAGTGTTGGATCAGTATGGCCAGGGGCATGGCTGTGAAGTCTGCAAGCCTCTTCTGGCATCTCTTTTTGCGAGTATTTATATGGAGACCGCCAATAAACAGGAAACCATTCAGGATTCCAATGACCGGTTTCTCGCTAATATCCAGCGAAATGGCACTTATTCCGTTGTGCCTCGTGTGCCAGGGGGTGAAATCACCCCGGACAAGTTGATCGTGTTGGGCGAAGTGGCTAAAAAGTATGGCTTATACAGTAAAATTACCGGAGGGCAGCGGGTGGATCTGTTTGGGGCCGAACTACACCAATTACCGTTGATCTGGAAGGAATTGATCGATGCAGGATTTGAAAGTGGACATGCCTATGGAAAATCCCTTCGAACCGTCAAGAGCTGTGTGGGTTCCACCTGGTGTCGATATGGAATGCATGAAAGCGTGAGTTTTGCCATCCGGATTGAAAATCGTTATCGGGGCTTGAGATCACCTCATAAATTAAAAGGTGGCGTGTCGGGTTGTATTCGGGAATGCGCTGAGGCCCGTGGAAAAGATTTCGGTATTATTGCCGTAGAGAAAGGATGGAATCTGTACGTGTGTGGGAATGGTGGATCCACTCCCAGACATGCTATTTTACTGGCCGAACAACTGGATGATGAAACTTGCATCAAATACCTTGACCGCTTTTTGATGTATTACATCCGGACCGCACCACCCCTCACGAGAACGGCTCCGTGGCTGGAAAAACTCGACGGGGGAATCGATTACCTTAAAAAAGTCATTATCGGGGATAGCCTGGGTATAGTCGACGAACTGGAAAAAGAAATGCAAAACCTGGTTGATAGTTATACCTGTGAATGGAAGCAAGCCATAGAAGACCCGAAAATGATGAAAAAATTCAGGCATTTTGTCAACTCTGATGAGTCTGACCCCAATATAGAATACGTAGCTATGAGGGATCAAAAAATGCCGAAACCCTGGAAATAAATCAATGATGAACGAGATCCTGGATCAATACAAAACAATTTCCATCGAAGACATCAAGATATGGTACCAAGTAGGTTCGGTTGGAGATTTCCCAATAGATGGAGGGGCGTGTATTCAATACAAGCAAAAACAAATAGCCGTGTTTCATTTTGGTCGATTGAACAAATGGTATGCCTGTCAGAACCTTTGTCCGCATAAATTGGAAATGGTCATTTCACGCGGTATGATCGGAGATCAAAAAGGCATCCCAAAAGTGGCATGTCCCTTGCACAAAAAGACTTTTTCATTGGAAGATGGCTCCAATCTGAATGGGGAAGATTATTCCATTGCCGTTTACCCGGTGAAGATAGAAGGTGAAAAAGTGTATATTGGTTTTTCAGAATAGAGATATTTAATCATCAACTGTTTGGCGATGTATGGACCGCTTATAAAGTTATTGACCGATGGCAACGTCTGAAAATTCAAGTCAGGACAGACAGGCATTCGGCAATTTGAAAAAACTTTTTGGGATGGCATTAGCTGCCATCGCTGTTTCCGTATTGGTCAGCCATTTTTTGTTTCAACGTTACCTGGTTCATCAGGCACATGATTCTTCGATCATTAATGCTGCAGGAAAACAGCGAATGCTCAGTCAACAACTGGCAAAAGAAGCATTGTCGCTTCATCAGGCTAGCACCCGGCAGGACTATCAGCACATCGACAGTGCGATGAAAGAAACGCTCTCAACATGGATTTCCGCTCATGAAAGATTGCATCGGTTGGCCGGCATTGACAGTTCAGCCCTGATAGATACCGACACGTTTGAACGGTTACTGGCAGAAATAAATCCTTATTTCACAACGATACATGATGCAGCGGTTGGTATTTTGGGAGAAATCGAAAATAAAGATTCTGTCGATCAGGCGAATATTGCCCCATACCTACGGATAATACGGGAAAATGAATCGCATTTTCTCCGTGGAATGGATGAAATGGTCAATCACCTGGAGCAGGCAGCATTTCAAAAGGTAGATAGACTAAAAAAAATTGAAATTTTCCTGATTGTTTTTATTTTCCTGATCCTATTGCTGGAGATGATTTTTGTGTTTCTGCCCGCTGCCAATCACATTAGCCACGTAGTCGGGCAATTGGTGGAGGAGGAAAAGAAATCAAAAAGAATGGCGATGAACGCCGATCAGCTCAGCCGGGAGAAGGATCATACCGTTAAGGAACTGAAAGTATTGAATCAAGCCATCAATCAAAATTTGTTTTATGCCCGAATACGGCCCGATGGCGAAATTGTGCAATTGGGAGAGCATTTTACGCGGGTTTTTGATGTTCGGAGCGATCCAGGCAAGAACAAAATCCAACATATTCTTTCTACGGATGCAAATGATCAAAATCAGATCGAGCTGTTACTCCAACAGAATGCTCGATCCAATTGGCAGGGAGAAGTACAGGGTACCACGAGAAATGGGAAGGAGGTATGGATGGAAATGTCGATGAGTCCATATCGGATAGGTGAAGACAATTGGGAAATCCTCGTTATAGCCATTGATATTACTTCCCGTAAAGAAGCTCAACTCGAAATTGAACGACTATCGAAAGAAAAATTTGAGAGTCAGATGAATCGTCAAAAGTATATTTCGGGTAAGATCATTGAAAATCAGGAACAGGAGCAAAATCGGATTGCAAAAGATATCCACGATGGAATAGGGCAGATGCTTACGGCACTGAGCTTAAATCTGGAGAATATTGACCCCCGGAATATTGCGAAAACCGAGGCCAGGATTGCCGATTTAAAGGAACTGACCCAAAAAATCATCCAGGGCGTCCGAACCGCTACTTTCAACCTAATGCCCCCCGAACTGAGTGATCATGGAATATTACCGGCTTTACAAAAGCTCACTAACGAATTGACCAAACTCACCGGTCAAACTATTTTTCTGTATGATAAATCGAATTTTAATCTACGACTTGATTCGCTGGTTGAAATTAACCTATACCGGATAATTCAGGAAGCTATTAACAATTCCATCAAGTACGCAGATTCTTCACAGATTGTTGTCACCATTTCGCATAGTGATACATTGCTTAGCATTAATGTGGACGACAATGGAAAAGGTTTTGACATGAACGAAATGAAATCCAACGGACAGGGAAGCGATGGAATGGGTCTGGCTTATATGCGGGAACGGATCAAATACATCGGCGGTCGTTTGTTTATCAATTCATCCCCCGGCAAGGGAACCCGAATAACCATAAATATTCCTATAGATTCATAATTACGTAGAAATCATTAGTTTTGATCCAAATATCGTTCGATTATGTCCCATAATATACGTACTTTTTTAGTGGATGACCATGAACTTGTTCGTGATGGCATTCGTGCCTTATTGGAAGAACATAGTGGAGTAGTCGTCATAGGTGAAGCAGCCGATGGTATAGAAGCGCTTAAATTTCTGGAGAAGCAAAAACCCGATTTGCTCATCGCAGATATCAGAATGCCACGAATGAACGGCATCGAACTAGTTTCTGAAGTAAGAAAAAAGCAGTTTCCAATTAAAACCTTGATCCTTTCCATGCACGATTCGGATGAATACGTGGTACAATCCATCGAGGCAGGTGCAGATGGCTATTTGTTAAAAGGTTCCAGCAAAGAGGAATTTATGAAAGCCATCCATAAAATTATGAAGGGCGAGAAATATTTCTCAGGTGATGTTTCGACCGTTCTGGTCAACCACTTCTCGGGAGGGGTTAAAAATTCGGAGGAAAACACCATCCAAAGCGAGAAATTGGAGGAAGCTCCTTTTCAACTGACCAATCGTGAGAGGCAGGTGCTGGATCTCATACTGGAAGGTCTGAACAATAAAGAAATTGGTGAAAAACTGAACATTAGTAAACGGACGGCCGAAGTTCACCGTTTTAATCTGATGAAAAAAATGGATGTCAACAATCTGATTGAATTGACCAATACCGTTCGGGAGTATGGTCTGACCAGGTAATTTTAAAATACGTATCCTTTCTTGAGACTTAGTAAGTATTTATACTTACTTTTACAGGCGAATAATGAATAGCGAATCAGGATTTGTCCTAACTCTTTAACATCTGATCGAATGGAGTCAAAGGAAATAAAAAGTACCTGCTCTTACTGCGGGGTAGGTTGCGGAGTGATCGTCAAAAAGGATTGGAAAAACCGTGTTCTGGTTGAAGGCGATCCTGATCATCCGGTCAATAAGGGGATGCTTTGCTCCAAAGGAATGAATCTTCATCACGTGGTGAATGATACTTCGGACCGCCTGTTGTATCCGGAAATGCGATGGAGTCGGTCTCATCCCCGGGAAAGAGTGACATGGGATACGGCACTGGACCGGGCAGCTAAAGTCTTTCAGTCCATAATCAAAAAACACGGCCCGGATAGTGTGGGCTTTTACGTGTCAGGGCAGTGTCTGACCGAGGAATATTACATTGCCAATAAGTTGACCAAGGGATTTATCCGAACGAATAATATCGACACCAATTCCAGATTGTGTATGAGTTCTGCCGTGACCGGTTACAAAGAAACCTTCGGTGAAGATTCCGTCCCTGGAGCTTATGCTGATATAGAATTAGCCGATACCTTTCTGATTGCCGGTGCCAATCCAGCCTGGTGCCATCCGATCTTGTTTCGAAGAATAGAAAAACATAAACAGGAAAATCCAAAAGTCAATATTATCGTCGTCGATCCTCGGAAAACAGACACTTCAGCATCTGCAGATCTTCACCTCCAACTGTTGCCAGGGACGGATGTGTTCTTATACAATGCCATCGGTCGATGCCTCCTGAAGAAGGGCTATATAGATAAAAATTTCATCGCGAACCACACGCAGGGATATGAGAAATTTAAGAAAAGCGTATTATCCATGTCCCTGAAAGAAATGGCTGGCATATGCGGAATTAGCGAAGCTGATATAAAAAGGGCTGCCCGGATGATTGGCCAGTCCAGGGGTTTTATCAGTATGTGGGCCATGGGGTTGAATCAGAGTACGATGGGAACGGATAAAAATTTTGCTCTGATAAATTTATCCCTGGTCACCGGGCAGGTAGGCAAACCAGGGTGTGGTCCTTTCTCCTTAACCGGGCAACCCAACGCCATGGGTGGCCGGGAAGTAGGCGGAATGGCCAGTTTACTCGCCGTCCACAAACATCTGGATAATCCCACACACCGACAGGAAGTCGCTGATTTTTGGGGGGTGGATCATATTTCTCCCAGGCCGGGATACACGGCCGTTGAGATGGTGGATGCTCTCCTCGCAGAAAAGCTTAAAGCCTTGTGGATTGTATGCACCAATCCACTGGTGAGTTTACCCAACTCCAGGAAGGTAGAAGCTGCCCTGAAAAAAGCAAAATTTGTGGTAGTTCAGGATATTTCAAGAAAATCTGACACGGTGGAGCTGGCTGACTTAGTACTTCCTGCAGCGGGATGGCTGGAAAAGGAAGGTACTATGACCAACTCCGAACGTCGTATTTCATATTTGCCCAGGTATATCCATCCTCCGGGGGAAGCGCGTGCGGACGTAGAAATTCTTTGCGATTTTGCACAAAGGATGGGTTTCCATGGGTTCAATTACAACAATACCTCCGAGATATATGACGAGTACGCCCAGATGACCCGGGGCACCAATATAGATATTTCACAATTGAACTACGATCGGCTCAAAAACGAAGGAACCTTTCAATGGCCTGTATCGGAATATCGCCATCCGGGAACAACCCGGTTATTTCAGGACAGACAATTTTATACGCCTTCGAAGCGAGCTCAATTTAATGTCCCGGATCTGAAGAGAAACGCTGAGCTCCTGATCAAGGATTCCAATTATCCGCTCATCCTGACCACCGGTCGAATCAGAGATCAATGGCATACCATGACCAAAACCGGAAAGGTCGGCCGTCTCAAAACTCATTACCCCAATCCCGTACTCGAAATTAATCCGGTTGATGCTGGAATTCGAGGGATCAAAGATGGAGATATCACCAGGGTGTACAGTCCATACGGCGATGTGCGGCTTCAGGCCAAATTGACCTTCAATGTTCACAGAGGCGTGGTGTTTATGCCCATGCATTGGGGTAAACAACTCGATAACGACTTCAACAGAGCCAACAATGTAACCAGTGGTCAATTTGATCCGATTTCCAAAGAACCCGATTTTAAATATACACCGGTAGAAATAGAAAAGTATGAAAAGGAACGGGAAAGGATCATCGTGGTTGGAGCTGGTGCTGCTTCCTTTCGTTTTGTGGAAAATTACCGGGAACTTAACCAGACGGATGAAATTATCGTGTTTTCTTCCGAGCCAAATACCTTTTACAACCGGGTACTGCTGCCAGAATATATTACTGATCAACTGAGTTGGGATCAATTGCAAAAAATAAGCAAAAAGGCGCTGGATAAACTACAAATCAACCTCCAACCTGGTGTTTCGGTGGAAACAATCAATCGAAAGGAGAAATACATAATAGATAAGAAAGGACAGCAATACCACTATGATAAATTAATTCTGGCCACTGGTAGTCGTGCATTTGCTCCAAAAGATGCCCAACTGCACCTGCCGGGCCGATACTCCATCAGGAGCAAACGAGATGCGGATGAATTCAAATCATTTATGGATAAAATCGAACTTCCATCTCATCAAAGACATGTCGTGGTGGTAGGGGGTGGACTATTGGGCCTTGAAGTAGCCGCTGCTTTGCGTGAGAATCACACGAAGGTGACCATCGTTCAACGTTCAAGCCGACTCATGGAAAGACAACTCGATATTACGGCAAGTAAGATTTTACAGGAAGAAGTGTACGACCGGGGAATACAGGTATATTATGACAATGAAGTCAGTACGGTATTCAATGATGAAGACACCGGTGAACTGAATATTACCCTAAAAAGCGGAAGAATGTTCAGTGCCCACACTATCGTGTATGCCATCGGTACACGCCCGAATATACAATTGGCCAAAGAGGCGGGTCTGATGTGTGGTCGGGGAGTGCAAATAAATCGCCATTTACAAACCTCAGATCCAGACATTTTTGCCCTCGGGGAAATTGCTGAATTTGAAGATCAACTTTATGGTATTACATCCGCTGCAGAGCAACAAGCTACCACATTGGCCCAATTTCTGGCCGGAGATGTAAGCAGTACCTATAATGGTTCGGTACCGATGAATATTCTAAAATTCAGTGACATAGACGTGTGTAGCATAGGAGATATTCATGTGCCGCCGCTCGATGATGCCTATGAGGAAATCATTCTATTGGACATTCACCAACGCTATTACAAAAAGTGCATCGTTAAAAACGACTTTTTGATCGGTGCCATTCTCGTCGGAAATAAAAATGAATTTGCAGAGTATAAAGACTTGATCGAACGGAAAATAGAATTAGCCGGGAAACGCAAACAACTGCTTCGGGGGGCTGGTGAAGCACGTCCTGTAAAAGGAAGATTGGTTTGCTCCTGTAGCCAGGTGGGTGTGGGGAACTTAGAAGAAGCAATCCAGGCAGGGTGCGATGAGTTTTCAGATCTTTGCAGAAAAACGGGTGCCGGATTGGGCTGTGGAAGTTGTAAATCAGAAGTCAGAGACATATTACATAAAACGAAGGTCCAGGTATGAGAAATCAAATTCCCAGATTGTTGATTGATGGTGGCATTTTGTCACCCGCCGAATTGAAGAGAATTGCTGAAGTAGCTGAGTCGGGTGGTTTAAAAACGATTTCATTTGGTTCCAGGCAGGATATATTGTTACCAGAATATGTAGGAATGAACAACGATAAAGAACTCGATTTTGGGGAGATTAAACTGGTGAATCCTGCATCCGGTTCCCGGATTGAGAATATTGTATCCTCGTATGTTTCCACGGATATATTCC
>CBFGVZ010000042.1:0-20733 GCA_965652315.1 uncultured Saprospiraceae bacterium
GATGTTACGGAATATGCCAGGTCCAGGGAGGGTTATCAAGACCCCACATGATATTAAAGGCATTTATGAGGTATGTATGTTCCCTTGAACTTGATGCCCCGCCTTTGAAATTCCAGAAAATAGCAGCTACATAACCCTTAAAAATACTGCATCATATGCATATCTTAGGAATGTGAGTTAAACGTAGAAATTCTGACGGTAACGGCAGGCAGGTTTGACCGGTATCTGTGGGTGTAAATTGTCACTGACTTCATCATCACGCCGAAAGCTTTCGAGGCGCCATAGCTACGGCTATGCTTATGTTTGCTTCTTTGTCAGGAACAATTTCCCCTACCACATTTAACCGGTCAATCCAAAACGTCCCGGGTATATTTGCAGAGAATCCCGGGGATAAAGCATAAATTTGTAAGGTGGAATCGAGCGCTTTTATGATCCCATTCAATTAGAATTATGGACATCAAGGACAAAATTTTTGTAATCACGGGGGCGGCTTCCGGTCTGGGAATGGCAACTGTTGAACATTTAAGGTCAAAAGGCGCCGGGATAATTGCGATAGATATCCGGAATTCTGACGATTTACCAGAATTGTTATCCGGACGTGGGATTTCATATCAGGTATGCGATGTCCGTGCTCCGGAAGAATTGCACCAGGCGTTACAGCGGGGAAAGGAAGAATTTGGTGTGATTCATGGTGCCATAGCATGCGCAGGAGTTGCTCCCGCCATGAAAATACATAGTGGGCGGAAAGGAAGTCACACGGTGGATGAATTCATGCGCACTATTAAAATTAACCTGGCCGGAACCTTTCATCTGTTCAATGGGGTAGTGCCCCACCTGAAAAGCAACAGTGCCCAAGACCCGGACGGAGAACGAGGTGTGCTCATTGCCACATCCAGTATTGCTGCGCATGAAGGTCAGATTGGTCAGGTCGCGTACGCAGCTTCCAAAGGAGGGGTCAGTGCTATGATTCTTCCGTTGGCACGTGAACTGGCCCGGTCAGGAATCCGGGTCAATGCCATTGCGCCCGGAATCTTCCAGACCCCCATGGTAGCAGGTTTTCCGAAAGACGTGCAGGAATCACTGGCGTCGGAGGTTCCGTTTCCCGGCCGGTTGGGACAACCACATGAGTTCGCTGCCCTGGCAGTACATATTATTGAGAATCCTTATATTAATGGAGCAGAGATTCGCCTGGATGGTGGGATTAGGATGAGGTAAAGGGACCAGAGACCAGGAATCAGGGAACGAGACTGTGGGCAGGAACTATGGATAAGTTGTCCTGATGTGATTATAGAAAATATTCCTGATTGGATAAAATTGGAGATTCCTGCAGTCAGACCCAGTGATACTGTTCAACAAAATGTTTTCTCACGGACTTACTTCTTTTGCCCTCTGTTTAATGTTAGCGCCTCATCTCTCACTACCAAATGCTTCAGCTAAAATTTGCTTTTCTTTTTTCTATAAAAGCTGACATGCCTTCTTTCGCATTGTCGGTCTGAAGAATTTCTGAGAAAGCTTTGCGTTCGTAGCGGTACCCATCTTCCGGATGGGATAAACTCATCAAACTGGATGCCAGAATTTTTTGAGTTGAATCTGCGGAATACCGCGTCATTTTGTGGATGATTTCGATCGCTTTTGCAACTTCCTCGCCCGGTTCTGTAATGTAACTGATCAGTCCCAGCGTAAGAGCCTGATGTGTATCGATCATTTCGCCGGAACACATCATTTCAATTGCTCTGGCCCGTCCGGTGATCCGGGTCAGTCGCTGTGTACCGCCATAACCTGGAATGAGTCCCAGGCTGCTTTCGGGGAGACCTACCCGGGACCCGGAATGAGCGATCCGAATATGACAGGCCAGTGCCAGCTCAAATCCCCCTCCCAGGGCATAACCGTTAATGGCTGCTACCACCGGCACACGGAAGTTTTCGATAAGATCGAAGGTTCTGTGTCCTTCCTGGGAGATCAAATATGTTTCGTCCTCATTGAGATGGGTCAATTCTTTAATGTCAGCTCCGGCAGCAAAGGCTTTGTTTCCTTTTCCAGTGATGACAATCCCTTTGATTTTTTGTTTTAGGATTTCTGTGGATTGGAATAAATCCCTGAGTTCCCGGATCATTTCAATATTCAGAGCATTAAGCTGACTTTCCCGTGACAAAATGATATGAAGGATGCGCTCTATTATTTTCACTTCGAGAAACTGGTAATTCATATGACAGATTTTTGATCGGAAATTCAATTGTGTGGAAAATGCTGCGAATAAAGATCTGAAATTTTCTAAAAACACAGAGGTCCTGAGTAAGATTTCTGATTTGGAGTGGTGCCAAAAGGTTTGAACCGGAACGTTGCAGATTGAGAGTTGTACCTATTGCAGGGATGGCTCTATATTTAAATGCTTGTATGCCTCAGAAAACCCATCTTTTGTTAAAGTCATGTCAGACATCGGCAGGAGTGTACAAAAGTTTTCCACACTTTATACTTTTCAGCTTGTGACATGAAACATCACTATGCTTTTCAATTTATTCCATGAGACATCTCATACCGGAAGGAATCTCCCGGACAAATAGGGGAACAAACTTTTGGACGAATCCAGGCTCTCAACTGGGATCGGTACATCTACCTGCATGATGGCCTGGCGGGGAAACCAGGTTCATATTTCATATTCTACTGGCCATTCAGCGTCTTGCTCAATTTACTCAATTGCTCGATCGACAATTTACCCTGAACCTGCATCAGGACAAAATTGCTTTTATCTCCCCGTAGCATGACGACTTCTTTAAGAAACTCCGAGTTGTCGCTCTTTCCATAAATACGTACATTACCTCCTTTTTCCTTGATGGTCATCAGTTCATTGAGTCCGTTTGAATTGATCATTTTCACAGCTTCATCATAATAGGCATTACCATCCGATGACTTAGTCAGAATTTTCATGCCGGTAATGTTGTCCAGGATAGCTTTGACTTCCGGATCCAGTCCATCCATCTCCACCCCAGATATTGCTGCAAACATTTTGGAACTGATGTTGACTACAGTAAAACTTTCATCTCCCTGGTATTTGCTGAAATATGGGTCAAGGCTCCCGGTTTGTGCCATTCCAAAAGTTAAGACTGAGAAAAACAGGATCAAACTGAATATGCAGGTTTTCATTGTGTGTTTTTAAAAATGAGTTTAAAATATGTTCAGGTACTTATTGATATTATCAAATTCTTTGAGCTGGTCGGCGGCTATCGTCCTCCCTTTATTGATCTCTCCCGACAATAGTTCAAGCGCTTCTACTGCGCTTTGAGCTGCGGTCACCGGATCACTGTAAGTGTCAGCCAGCAGGGCAGTATTTCGCTGATTTAAAAGATAAATAGCTACAACCAACACTGCTACCGAAGCAGCAATGGCTGCCCACTTCATTGTAATGACCCGGGCTTTGGGTGGTTTGACTGTTTCCGCCGGATTATGGAACGCCGGAACAGGGGTGTGTGTTTTCTGAATTTCAAAATAACCAAATAAAGCGCGCAGTTCATCGTGTTCCTTACCGGAATCCTGTATGGCATTTTTCAGTTCACGTTCTTCTTCCAGCGTGGTTTCAGCCTCCAGATATTTTTGCGCCAGAATATGGATGTCTTTCTTTTGCATGTTACAAATGATTTTGGAGTTTTTCTCTCAGTTCCAATCGGCCCCGGTGCAGGTTTACTTTGACCTGGGCCATAGTAAGTTCCGTCATATCTGCAATCTCCTGATAAGTATAGCCCTCGATATCTCGCAATTGAATGACCATTCTCTGTATTTCAGTTAATTTACCGATCGCATTGTGAATGATGCGTTCTACATCCTGGCTAATCACCTTTTGCACTGGCCCTGTACCATCAGACACCGTGTCGTAGCCTTCCGGAATGGTTTGCAATTGATTGTTTTTGTTTTTCAGTTTGTCCAGTGAAAGATTTTTCGTCATCGTGTAAATCATGGCTTCCATATTGCGCCAGTTTTTCCAATCATCTCGTTTCTCCCATACTTTTATCAGTATTTCCTGAACCACATCTTCTGCTATATCGTTCTTACGGACGATACTAAGAGAAAAGCGGTACAACTTGTCGCGAAGCGGAAATACATCATCGTTAAAAACTTGATGGTAGTTCATTACATTGAATTGACGAATTATCGTTTATTTTTGTTACAAAAGTAAGATAAACATTTTTTGAAAAAATTAGATCGACTCATATTATTTGAAATACTTCCGGTATTCCTGGTGTCCTTCCTTATATCGGCTTTTGTTCTGATGATGCAGTTTATGTTTTTGTACATAGACAACATCGCCGGGAAAGGCGTGGGAATTTTTGTGATTATGGAATTTATCTTTTACCTGACGCTGACCTTTATTCCACTGGCTTTACCGATCAGTATCCTCATCGCCAGCGTGATGGTTTACGGAGCTCTGGGTGAACGCTATGAACTGGCATCTATCAAATCAGCCGGGATCTCATACCAGCGCATGCTTTATCCGACCCTGGTATTTTCATTTCTGGTGGCCATATTTTCATTTGTATCATCAGAATACATTATCCCGGTAGCCAATGTCAAGGCCCGGAGCCGATTATTCGACATGTCCACCAAGAAACCCACCCTCAATATCAAAGAAGGCATATTTAACAACGATTTTGAAGGTTATGGCATAAGAGTTGGTGAGAAAGGCCGGGACGGATCTGAAATACGTGACGTGATCCTGTATGATTACAGTTCCAATTACAAGGGGACTTCGAGCATCATTATCGCCGAGAAGGGCCGTATGGTCATTACCCCGGATGAACAGGCTTTCGTAATGGAACTGGAAAATGGTCGGCAGTATCAGGAAGTCAAACGTTACAATCGGGGCCAGACCACGAATGAACCCTTTATGGTCACCCATTTTGATAAATATCAGAAAGTTTTTGACCTCTCCGATTTTCAGTTGAAAAGTACCAACGAGAATTATTTTAAAAACCATGAATCGACAATGAATACGGAGCAACTCCGACAGACGATCGATTCGACCCAACAACGGATTTCAAATATGATGGACCGGGTGGATCTGGAGATGGTCTACGAACTGCCCTTCATTCATTCAAACATTCTGGAAGCACGCCAAAAGGAAAAGGAACTAAAAGCGGACAGCCTGGCTCGGGTGAAAGGGAAAACGGATAATGTTGATACGACAGCGATGGCCACAGTAGCGGGTCGATCTGATACAAGTGTTTCTATCGCTGCGAACGATAGCCTAAAGGTGGAGTCTACGACTTTTGTACCCAACAGAACAATCGAAGTGCCATCCTACCGTGAAACCGAACCCGATGTCTTTTCATGGGAAGAACTTACACCCGAATACCTGTTGTCTTTGCCAGGAGATTCACTTTTGGTAGATGTAATTCCAGGGAAAGGTAGTTCGGATATGGTCAGTACGCTCCGCAGTAATATTCAGTCGATGCGGGATCAGGTGTCCTATCGTTCCAAACAACTCAATGCCGATAATAAAAAAGTAATCAAATCCACTTACGAATTACATTTCAAATATGCCCTGGCCATTTCGTGTATTTTGTTTGTCCTGGTGGGTGGAGCAATGGGATCCATCGTTCGGAAGGGGGGATTTGGTTATTCTCTGCTGATTTCAATTGTATTCTTCGTTATATTTATCATGATGACGATTTTATTCCGGAAGACCTCGGAAGGGGGACGATTGTCTCCGGTACTGGCAGCATACCTGCCGGTATTAATCCTCTTACCTGTGGGGTTGTTTCTGGTGTATAAAGCAGTGAAAGACTCCAAGCTTGCCCTGGATTTCGAAAGGGTCGGATCCTGGATCAATAAATTGTGGGAACGACGTAAAAGATTCGTTCGGTTCGCTGGAAATTCCTAGTACGACCTATCACTGGTGTACTGTTTTTTCTTGGTGATTATGAGCAGGATGTAATTTGGCTTTCTCTGATTTCTGTAATTTAAACTGGATTATTCATGGTATTTGCTTTAGGTAGATGCGAGACCTGACCGAATGTAGCACCTTTTTCAGAATGTATATGACGAATAATTCAGACTAATTGCTTTCCTTCAGCAAGCCATTGTTCTGGAAGCCATTATTAAAACCGATGGTCGTCTGGGGAGCATCGTCGTCATAATCTTCCCATTCGATAATTTCGGTGAAGAAAGTTTCCAAATAGCGGAGGAGATAACCATCAGTCAATTCATCTGGCCGGATGATCTCCAGGGTTTTTGGTGGTTTGGGTTTGGCAACCTCTTCTATATGAGGGTATGCCATCATGACGATGATCTTGCCATTATACAATTGCTGAAAGATCAGCATTCCATTACTTTTATAGAGTTTTTTCCGGAATTTGTCGCCGACCGGTTCGTATATACCGCTTGGTTCGACTCCCAGGCTCATGACCACGGCCTCCATATTGCGCAGTTCCTCCCGGAGCTCAATCTCAGCAGTCAGACCTGTATCGGCAATCAATTGAGAGAGCGTGTCAATTATTTTAGTCTTCAGGGATTCATCCCAGGCCTTTCGGTAGGCTTCAGTGTTTTTAATCACCTCTTGATATTTGGCGATCTTTGCAGGTAAGGTGCCCAGTTCTGTCATAGTTTTTATTTGAATCTGATGGAAATTCCGCCGAGGACATTCAACCCCAATCCTTCATAGTCCTGCCAGCGAATATATTTACTGTCGGCTAAGTTATTGAATTGGATAAAAGCACCGAAATTTTCTGTAAAAAGATATTCTCCGTTGAGATTGATATCAAATATAGCATTGGGTTTCTGAAATTCATTTTCCGGATATTTCACCGCAGTGAGAAAATTGAAATCCGCGCCCAGATTGACTCTGCCTTCCATCATGCTGTATTTTCCCCCGATCTGTACCCGAGTGGTAGGAATGTAATAGGCCTCTGGCAATTCTTCCATTTCATAATGATCGTACCTGATCAGTGAGTATAAATTGAGATTTTCGAGTAGTGGCATACTGACCGAAAGTTCACCGTATATATTGGTAGCATCGTCAAATACCGGAGCATATAACAGAAAATAATCAGCGAGTGAATCAACGGGAGAAGCAATTTGGAAAATAGGGAGATTTTTCTGCAGCCTGTACCCTCCTTGTAAATTGTAGTTTATTCCTCTGATGTTACCCTTGATTCCCCCATAGAAATGGTTGGTATTGGTGATAAGAAGACTATCCATCGTATGTGCAATAAATGGGTTTTCGGAGATAAAATTTCGGAGCGTATTGATCTGATATCCCCCATCTGCACCCACGAAAGCGTGTATTCCATTGGGAATGATCCCGACCTCTATTTCCGCATCGGGTTTGATACCCGCATCACTCCCTGACGAGAGTACATGGACGCCACCGCTGATTTTCAACCGACCAGTTGAATAAGTCAAAACCGGATTGAGCTGAAAATAATTCTGTTTGAACTTAGCGACATCCTTGTAATTGTCATTGTAGCTGGCCAGACCGACCGATAACGTCACCGATTCCCCAAATTTCTTTCCGATCTCACCATAGATATTAAAGGTGTTATTTTTCTGGGCAAAAGTCGAATTTAGGAATAAACCCTCCACATCAATCTGATAGTCGATTCCCAGATCATTTTCCTCATAATTTTTGAGCGACACTCCAACGATGAAATCGGTATAACCCACTTTGTTGGTAGTCAGGCTGTCAATCGGCATGGGTGGATTGTAATAATGGTAATTATCCCGCTTGAATCCAGCTTTACCACTCAGTTTTAATCCAACATCAGTGAAAAGACTCATGTCTCCCTGGACACGGGCGTTCATGACTTTCCTATTCTCAACTTTCCCGTCGTTGAGTCCTCTGATATCAGCAAAAACATTGGCATTTCGACTTCGATCGATGTCAAAATGATAACCAAACTGTGCCAGATAGTTGAGTGGCCATCCTGCGCCTGCCTTCAAGTAACCCCGGTAGATTTCGGGCCCCCGGCCTGTTCGGTAGCCCCGAGGTTTGATTACAGGTGGATCATAGGTGACGGACTCCTGATGATCGATCACTTCATATTCAAAATTCTGCGGAAGAGGTTGAATCTCTTGTTGCTCAGGTTGTATGTCGATCCGATTGGCTTCCACCAACCGCGCTTTAAATTGTTTGACCACCTCGACTTCACTGGTCGGTAGGTCGTTCTGAGCCTGGATGTTTCCAGAAAATAAAAGCCATATCCCCAATACGGACAGGAAGGTAATATAATGCATTTGACGATTCATATATGTGAAATGTGTCATATTTAATTTTCTTGTTTCTTGTGACTGATCCAATTTATTTTTTGTTCAATCTGGTCCTGAGGTAAGGTCACTGGCTACCGAAATCCAATTCGAGTTCTCCATCCTGTGTGCTTTTTTCGATTCGGCTGTTTTGATCTTCCAGATTGTTGATTTCACTTAGCAATCTGTTGGCTTCCTCCATAATCTCTGTATCACCGGCAAAATTATCAATGACGGCTTCCACTGCCGCTTTGGCATTGAAAAGATCACCCTGTTCGGTCAGGATGCGGGCATTCAGCAGCAGGCTTTTAGCCACCCATCTGGGATATGCTCCATTTTGGGTATAGGCTTCTTTCACTTTCACTGCCGCTTCGGCTAAATTTTTTTGTTCATACAGAATTTTCGCAACCAAATATCGGGCCTCAGCCGTTTGCTGGTTGTCCGAATGTGCTATCACGTACTTCAAATCAGCCATAGCTTCGTCCATTTCACCCGACTGTATTTTGGATTTTGCCAGTGTGTAATGCGCAAGGCTTTTTTGAGCTTCATTGGCCAGGGAATTGTCCTTTACTTTTTCTGCAAAATGTAGGATGGCCTTCTGATCCTGAATTTCAAACGCGGAATTGAGTGCAATGACCTGTGCGTCAAATTTCTCCTGGTCACTGGTCGCCAGATCTTCGTACAGGGTATAGTACTTTAAAGCTTTTTCAAAGTTTTGTTGATCATTGTAGGCGATGATCCCCGCTTTTTTGACGGCCTCTTTGTAATACGAACTATTCCCTTTAGCGATCACATTCTCATAATCCGCCAGGGCTGCACTGAATTGCTTCAGGAGTACATTGGATTCCGCTCTGTTGTAGTAGGCATCCAATACATAGAACCCATTGGGATATCGGCTCAGATATTGACCGAATGCCTCTACCGCCTTCCCGTATTCGCCATTGTTGAAATAATTTCCGGCCACGCTGTATTGTAATGAATCTTTTTGCCTTTCACCCACTTTGATGCCCGGAATGGATTCCAATACCCGGAAATAACCATCCGGATCGCCCTGGTCGAGCACATAAATTTCCTTAATGGCGGCCAGGGCATTGGACGATTCCTGGCTGGTCGGATTGTTTTGCAGGATTTGCTTATAATAGGTCAGGGCATTCTCACCATTGCCCAGGTTATATTCGATCAATCCAAGCTTGAATAGAGCTCTGTTGATCAGGTCGCTTTTGCCTTTATATTTTTGAACCAGCGTGTACAAAGGTTCACGCGCATCTGCCATCTGGCCGGCTTGAATCAGTGCATCGGCCTTGTCAATCAGCGCCAGATCAGCGTATCTGGAATCGGGAACTTCTCGGAGTAACCTGTCCAGCGAAGCGATCTGCTGGGATTGATTACCGCTCAAGCCCTGAATCTGTGCGTTCTGATACAGGGCATAATCATAACCCGTAACCTTTTGATTGGCTGCTCTCTGATACCAGTTCGCTGCTTCATTGTATTGAGACAATTGAAAATAGTTGTCCCCTATCCGGATATAGGCATCGCCAACAATCTCTTCAAGTTGTCCAGGAGTTTTGTTTTGGCTGCCTGTCATCATGGTTTCACTTTGCTCGATCACTCTTTGCATAGATTGAATAGCGAGTCTATGTTCTCCGGTTCGGATATAATTGTATCCCTGAATATATCCAGCATAAGCCGGATTGACAGCCGGATTATCACTGGTGTTGGTTTTAGCAAGGGCCATATATTTATTGAGTGCCACTTCGCTATCAGCATACTTTTTCTGTCTGTTGAGGATCTCTCCAATCCAGAAATATGCTTCAGCCTGCCTGGAGGACGACGGCGTATATTGAAGACTCTTATTGAAATGCGTGAGTGCTGCATCCAATCGGTTTTCTTTCAGATCGAGGTTGGCCTGGCGGAGTGTCACCGTCTGGTATGCTTCCTGTAAATGGGGTGACAGATTTTCGATCTGCTCCAGGATATCTATTGACGTTCGATAATTATTGGTATTGACAAGCACGTCGGCCATATAATCCTGGGCCTGGGTATAATACTGCGAAGAGGGAAGGAATTTTGAGAAAGCATTGATCGCGTCCACGTCAAAATCCAGTTCGGCGGACAATTTCGCGTAATTGAAAAGCGAATTTTCCCGAAGGGGCATATTCTCCTGAAACTGGACGACATTGAAGAACGCATTACGGGCAGAAGCTTTGTCACCGGACTGCAGGTATGATTCTGCCAGGTAATACATCGCCGTTTGTCCCATAGCCGTCTTTTCCCGACTCAACTCCTGGAAATTGGGAATGGCTTTCTCAAAGTCTCCGTTCTTATATTGTACGTAGGCTAACTGATAAAAATCTTCCGCACGCATCGTCCCGGAATTGGCTTCGTATTCTTCCAGGTAGGGCTGGGCCTGCGCATAATCCCCCAGTTCAAAATAACTTTGACCGATTAACTGGTTGATTTCTTTCTGATTTTGAATGCCGGTCTGGTTCGCAAAAGGCAGGGCGTAGTCGATCAGTTGTTGATAATTTCCGTTGGCAAAATAGATCTGAGTGAGGTAATAGGGAATTAACTTTTCATACGTCTTATTGGCCTGCGCTACCTGCCATGATCGGATGGCAGTGTCGTAATCTCCTTCAAAATAGGCCGCCATTCCGTAGTAATAATTGAGGTCATGATAGTATTCCCCTCGGGCATTTCGCCCCATTTCAAATGCGGTCATAGCCTCCTGGAATTCTTTTTTGACAAAATGGCTATAACCCAGTTTAAAGGCTACTTCACCGGTTTGTTCAGCACTTAAAGCGCCCGTTCCAATCCGGTTGTAATATTTAATGGCCAGATCGTATTTGCGTTCGCGAAAGTAGTAATCAGCCAGATTGTACAGTGCTTCGTTGGCCTGAGGATCGGGTTGGTATTGATCGATAAACGTGACCAGAAGCTCTTCTCCATCCGGTTCTTCATTGTACAGGGCTGACTGGGCTTTCAGTAATTCGGCATGTACTTTGATGTTCCGGAATTCGGAATGATATACCCGATTGCTTTCTGAGAGAAATTCATCGATCAGGGGAATGACCTGAGCAAAATTATTTTTTTGATAAAGTTCGACTGCCTGTCGGTATTTTTTGAATTCGTCCTGGTCTTTGTAGGAGTATTGACCTAAGGAAGATGAAACCGCAAGCAAGATCAGGATCAACCCGTAAAAACTTTTCAAAAAGATGACTCTCATTGGATGGTATTTTGACTCTATGAAAAAGCACATGTCCTCTGTTTTATTGTATGTAAGCGAATCTTATGTAAAGATTAATTGCATTCACTTCGTTACAGATGCAAGATAGTTATAATATGTTAAAAATGACGTATTGGAGCGATTCAATTCTCCTTCGAAAATCTGTAGACTGTCGGGCAGACCATTTTTCTCAAAATCCGGTGTTGATTTTTTACTGTGCAACAGGTGCTAAATCCTGTTGAGATATTGTAGCCCCTTTGATTGCAAAAAGATTGTTTTATAACGTGTTTAACCGTTTAAATTGTTATATTTACCGTTATAAGTGATTTTCGAACCAGATTCAAAGGATTATGGCACGTTTTTATTCCCATCTCATTGCTCTGTTTACCGTATTTTCGTCATTGCAGCCTTTACTGGCCCAGTTTAGTGATCAGGAGACGGACTCAATTTACCGCCGCGGGTTAACATTCATGGAGGCCTATGATTTTAAGGAAGCGGCAAAGTGTTTTTATGATTGTCAGCGGGAGCAACATGACAATCCGGTGTATCATTACGCGCTGGGTCAGGCTTATGAGCAAATGGGAAATATTCAGGACGCCCGTTTGTTTTACCGGAAAGCGCTTTCTCTGGATACCCTTGAGGTGCGGTATCTGATGGCGTTGGGCAATATTGAAATGCAACGCCGGGACTACCAGGCAGCCCGTGCGTATTTTGAATCCATGATTTTGCTGGATTCTACCAACGCTTTTTATCATAAACAACTGGGAAAGTCGTGCTATTACGGCAGTGAACTGGCCTGCGCACTCGAATCCTTCACTAAAAGCCTTTATTTTAACAACCGGGATATAGAAACTATTGGTTTGATGGCGCGTATATATTATGACAATGAGCACTATGATGAAAGTCTCGGGTGGATAACTAATGGTTTACGGCTGGATTCCGACCATCCCGGGTTACTCCATTTAAAGCTGCGGTGCAAGGTGAAGACCGAGGAATATGAAGAAGCCATCCTGACGGCGGAACGGATTTTTGAGAACGGAGACAGTAGTTATCAGGTTGTGAAATTTTACGGGATTGCGCTCAACAAGACGGGAGAATATGAAAAGGCGATAAAGGTTCTGGCCCCGTTGGTGGAATTAAAAGGCGACGAAGGCTTGCATTATTATCTGGGAGATTCCTACTCCGAAACGGGTGAAACCAGCAAGAGTATTGAACATATGGAAGCTGCGGCATATGAGTTTGGTATCGGCCCCATGGTCTGGCGGTATTTTCATAAATTGAGCCGCTTGTATTCCGAAATCGGGGATACCAAATCAGCGCTCCGGTATATGGAAAGGGCCTACGATCTGCATGCTGATCCGTTAATTCTGTACCAACTGGCCCGGTTGACCGACACGTATTACCTCGACAAACAAATGGCCATGAACCGGTACAACCAATACCTGGCTACCGATGATACGCTGTTTCGGGATTATGCGGAGGATAGAATCCTGGAACTCAAACGGTATTTACATCAGTCACAGGTGAAATAAGATTCACATGATATTTTAAAGTGAAATACCAATCAGATTTCAGCCACTGGTGATATTGCCATTTTACCGGTTCATTCAAAGCAGGTACCGTGCTTCTTTTTCCTTTTCCAGCCACCACAAGGCCATTCGTGCGGCAGTTTCCCCGTATTTTTTTTCCAGGCTTTCCAGGTCATTGCGGTCGAGGTCCTGGTAAAATGTGATTGGATATTGACCCGAGCGGAAGGCGTCGGTCTGCATTATGACCTGGCCAAATGGTATCGTCGTATCGATACCGGTAATCAAGGTGTCCTTAAGCCACTCGAGGAGCGTGTCGATACATTGCTCCCGATTAATGGCGTGACAGATAATTTTACCGATCATCGGATCAAAAAACAGCGTAACCTCGTTTCCGGCCTCAAATCCCATATCAAGTCGCACCGCGGGATGCTCCGGCCACTCCATCCGTTGGATGATGCCCGGTGAAGGTGCGAAATCATCGAGGTAATCCTCCGCATATAGTCTGAGCTGGATTGCATGTCCCTCAATGGACAATTCATCCTGTGTCATTAAGAGTGGCTGACCTTCTGCCACCCGAATTTGCCATTCGACGAGATCCGTCCCAGTGATACATTCGGTCACCGGATGTTCCACTTGTAGCCGGGTATTCATCTCCAGGAAATAAAAATTCTGATCGAGATCCATCAGGAATTCGACCGTACCACTACTGTAATAACCCACTTCATGGGCCAGCCGCAAGGCAGCGGCAGCCATCTCATCTCGGGTTTCCGGTCGGATATTCGCGCAGGGCGCTTCTTCTATTACTTTCTGGTGACGTCGTTGGATACTGCAATCCCTTTCAAACAAATGGATGATGTTCCCGTGCTGATCTCCGAACAACTGGATCTCTATATGCTTGGGATCGACCAGATATTTTTCAATGAACACTTCGTCATCCCCAAATGCAGACCTGGCCTCATTGCGAACCTGGTCAAAAAACCGCAGTAATTCATCATCATTTTCAATATTACGCATTCCTTTTCCACCTCCCCCTGCTGCTGCTTTCAGTAGAACAGGATATCCTATTTTCCGGGCGATACGGACGGCTTCTTCCCTGGTTCTCACTGGTGAAATATGACCTGGAATCAGGGGAACTTTCGCCGCTTCCGCTAGTTTTTTGGCGCGGATCTTATGCCCCATGGCCTCAATGCTTTGTGGTGATGGTCCGATAAAAATAAACCCGTTCGATTCGACTTCCCGGGCGAATCCCGCATTTTCACTTAGGAAGCCATACCCGGGATGTATGGCGTCCGCTTTTTTATCAAGCGCGACTTTGATCAATGCCGATCCGTTCAAATAAGTTTCTGTACTACTGTTTCCCGGTAAAAACACGCTTTCATCTGCCTCCTGTACATACGGCAACCCGGCATCGACATCCATATAAACAGCGACCGTCTGTATGGACATTTTACGGCAGGTGTTGATTATGCGGCGGGCAATTTCACCTCGGTTTGCGATCAGTATTTTTTTTATTCCCATTGATTTTGAATAAAATTCAGTTCCGGATTACTGGGGAACCTAAATCCACTATCTTTGTTCCCCAATATACCAAAACATATGATATAAAATACCATGGGAATAATCAGATCCATATTTGGGTTGCGTTGCCCTCGTTGCCGGGAAGGCAAATTATTCAACCAGCCTTTTAAATTGTCCAATGCATTTTCGATGCCAAGCCACTGTCCTAATTGTAACCTCAATTACTTTCGGGAGCCAGGGTTTTACTATGGTGCAATGTTTATCGCTTATGGTCTGTCAGCCTGGGTATTTTTTGTTATAGGTCTCGTCATGACTTTTGGTTTCGGATATGAATTTAATCATGCTTTGATCGTGATCGTGATCGTTGCCGCACTATTTTTTATTTATTTCTTCCGGGTGGCCCGTTCGATGTGGATACATATATTTGTCAAGTATGATCCTTCTTATCGGAAAACTCCTCATTGATGACAGGAGGGACCCAGCAGCAATTGGATGCGATAATTGTCGGAGGTGGTCTGGCGGGAATTCATCTGGCATTGGCTATGGATCGGCGTGGGCTCCGGGCTCTGGTGGTGGATCGACCGGATCCTATATCTGCTTCTCGTATTGCTGCAGGTATTATCAATCCTATCACGGGTCGCCGGTTTGCCCTGACCTGGATGTACGAAAACCTATTGCCGGTTTTTACCGAAGTGTATCAATATTGGGAAACACGCTGGAATACCCGGTTTTTTTATCCTAAAAATATATATCGGTCCGTTCCACAGAACAAACTGGTGAATGACCTGGATGCCAAACTGACGGATCCTAAATACAGCCCGTACTGTCGGCAAATGACTGGTGATGAGTTAGAGAACATTGAAAGGCAGATCCAATTTGAGGGTCCCGGTTATGTAATGCATGGATTCCAACTGGATACCTGCCGTTTTATCGATCATGCTTTCCGATACCTCCGGTCCAGGGGGATGTATGTGGAGGGACACATCGAAGGTAAGGAAGATCATTTGGGTGCAAATAATTTTGAATACGGACCTTACAAAAGCGACAGATTGGTTTGGGCGACCGGTGCGGCTATTGTGAAGAATCCTTTGTTTTCCTGGATCCGGATGAATCCGAACAAAGGCGAAATTTTGATCGTTGAAGTGCAGGATTTGCCAGGGGCAGATATCATCAAGCAGTCCGCATTTTACGTTCCACTTGAAAATAAAAGGTGGATTGGTACATTTGATACCTGGGATACGGACGATGTGCATCCTACACCGGAAGGGAAGGAATATTTGCTAGCCCGAATCCAGGCCTTTAAAAAACCGGTCACGGTTGTGGATCATTTGGCGGCAATCCGACCAGCTGTGTATGATCGCAGGCCGGTCATCGGAAGTCATCCACAAAATAAGCGGATATCGTTATTCAATGGCTTCGGGTCCAAGGGTACGAGCCTGATCCCTTACTTCGCTCAAATGCTTGTGGATCATATGATGGAAGGCCGACCCATTCTGAAGGAGGTTGATGTTATGAGATATTGGGAGGAATAGAGTTATGAGCGAACAAAGAACTCCCCCTCCCTTCAACCTCCACCATCGGAAAAATAATTAGAGCAACTCCTGAATGGATTCTTCCAGGTTGGCTCTTGGATTTAGTTTGCGTATTACGCCGTCACGATCGAGTAGAAATGTAGCTGGAATGGCAGTGACGCCGTATTGACGTGCGGGTTCTGACTGCCAGAATTTGAGGTCACTGACATGGGTATCCCAACTCAATTTATCTTGTTCTATGGCATCAATCCAACGCTGTTTTTGACCATTCCGATCCAGAGAAACCGAGAAAACGGTAAATCCATCGTCCTTATATTTATTGTACAGGGATACAACGTGCGGATTGGCCCGGCGGCAGGGACCACACCAACTGGCCCAGAAGTCCAGCAGTACTACCTTACCTTTGAGGTCGGAGAGTCGCATAATTTCACCCTCCGGATTGGGCAATGCAATGTCCGGAGCAACTTGCCCTACATTTACCGCAAACTGCGAGCTGTTGGAGGCCTGGCCGGCTTTCTGGTCGTAATAATCAACGAATTCCTTAAATTCATCAGCATAGGGAGTATCATGCAGATCGGCATCGACTTTGTTGACGAGTTTCCTTACGTTTGAATAATCCTCGGGACTTTTCATCAGGAATGCCATTCCAGTCTGGATCGCCATCAGGGTATTTTCGTTCTCATTCATATAACTGATAATCTGCTCTTTGGGCCACTTGTCATTGATCATGTTGTAAAAGGCAATTATCTGAAGACTGGTTTCCTGAGACCCGATCAGTTCAAAATCGTATTGTGCCAGTTTATTAATATCGCCATTGATTTGAATATCGTTGTGCTCCTCACCATCAAGAACAAATGAAACGCCTTTATTACCCACCATGAATTGGAAAATAGCTTCTCCCACTGGTTTTTCGGAGGTCATGGTGAAATTGCCCCGGTTATCCGCCTGGGTTGACATTAACAGGCTTTTCTGCCCTGTCAGGGAAACCCTATAAAATCCAATGCTTTTATATGCACCATCCTGAATTTTTCCGGATACGGTCAGTAATTTACCCCCTGCTGCAGTCGGATTCGAGCAAGAAAACATCAATAAAATCCCCAGCCCTGCTAAAAATAAAATTTTCAATGCCTTCATTGTTCCATTTTTTTGTCTAAAAGTGAATCATACATTTTTTTCCACTGGGAAACCGGCCCAAAATCAATTTCGTTGACGATCAGAGCAGATCTTTCCACCAGTCCTATGTTTTGTATAGGAACTGAGTTTTGACGGGAAATGTTTTGTAGTTTTTCAAAATCTTTGGGGTCAATACTGACCACAATCCTGGACTGGGATTCTCCAAATAGAAAGCTGTCCATCCGTACCGGGCTTGTATAATGAATCCGGGCCCCCAGATCGTGTTCCATAGCAGATTCCAGGAGCGTGGTAAAAAGCCCTCCATCTGAGACATCATGAGCCGATTTCAATAACCGAAGCTTGTTGGCTTCATACACCGTCCGTTGCACGTCATATTCGTCTTCCAATGAAAAATAAGGTGCTTTTGAATCCCGGATACCAAGATTCCAGGCCAGGTATTCAGAACAGTTGAGGTCAAATATTTCTTTTCCCATCAGGACGATCATGTCGCCCTCCTGCTGGAACCCGGAGCCTAGAAATTCATCGTGATGGTCCAGAATGCCGAGCATACCAATAACAGGGGTTGGTTTAATGGGTTCTACCTGACCATTGAGTTCGGTCTGGTTGTAAAAGCTCACATTTCCGCCCGTAACCGGTGTTTCAAACCGGAGACACGCTTCGCTCATTCCTTTGATGACGTTGACAAATTGCCAGTACACCTCCTTGTTGTAAGGATTGCCAAAATTGAGGCAGTTGGTGATGGCCACGGGTTGGGCCCCACTACAGACGATGTTGCGCGCGGCTTCGGCAACGGCGATCATGCCTCCCTTATAAGGGTCGGCATATACATAGTTGGAATTACAATCTACGCTCATGGCCAGGGCTTTGTCCGTTCCCTTTACTCTTACGGTTGAAGCATCTGAGGCCTTATTGGTGCCCATGTTATTGATTCGGACGGTATGGTCATATTGCTCGTATATCCATCGCTTGGATACGAGACTGGGTGATTCCATCAATCTGTGGGCCGCTGCTACATAATCCTCGGGTTCTGCGATATCTTCTTCGGTACAATCTCTAAGCGTCCGAAAATAGGCCGCTTCCTGATATTCCCGGTCATAAACCGGTGCACCTCCTCCCAATACCAATGGATCAGCCGGTACGTCAGCTACGACTGCACCTTTGTGCCAGAACTCGATCCGACCGGTATTGGTCACCTCACCGATTTCCTCACACTCCAGATCCCATTTTTCAAAAACCTGAAGCAATTTTTCCTCTTCCCCCTTTTTGCATACGATGAGCATCCGTTCCTGTGATTCTGAAAGCAGGATCTCAAACGGTTCCATATTGTCCTGACGTGTGGGGACTTTATCGAGGTTTATTTTCATACCGGTAGCACTTTTTGCACTCATTTCGCTGGTGCTACAGGTAATGCCCGCTGCTCCCATATCCTGCATCCCTACGATACTTCCGGTCTGAATGGCCTCCAGGCTGGCTTCCAGGAGTAGTTTTTCCTGAAATGGATCCCCCACCTGCACGGCGGGGAGATCATCCGCGCTGTCTTCCCGAAGATCTGCCGAAGCAAAAGTGGCACCGTGAATGCCGTCCTTTCCGGTTGCTGATCCTACGATAAAAACCGGATTCCCAGGGCCGTCAGCGCTGGCTGAAACCGTCTCTCCTTTTTTGACGATCCCGACCGACATGGCGTTGACAAGGATATTCTGGTTGTAACTGTCGTTAAAATATACTTCCCCACCCACGGTCGGCACACCGAGGCAGTTTCCGTAATCCCCGATCCCTTTTACCACACCCCGAACCAGGTGCCGTGTATGCGGGCGTTCCACATCCCCGAACCGAAGTGAGTTGAGCGCTGCAATGGGCCGGGCACCCATCGTGAAGATGTCGCGGTGTATCCCACCCACACCAGTGGCTGCCCCCTGATAGGGTTCTATAGCTGAAGGGTGGTTGTGTGATTCGATTTTGAAGGCGCATCCCAGATCGTCCCCGATATCAACCAATCCTGCATTTTCCTCTCCTGCTTCCACGAGGAGGTGTTTCCCTTCCCTTGGCAGTGTCTTCAGATATTTGATTGAATTTTTATAGGAACAATGTTCCGACCACATCACAGAAAAGATACTGAGTTCTGTAAAGTTGGGTTTTCTTCCCATAATATCTACGATCCGGTCGTACTCTTCGATGGTCAAACCCAATTTGCGGGCGATTTCCAGATCGGGTATGTTTTGATTTTTACTCATCAGTGAAGTGGTTTTGAAATTTGGTGCAAAGATAGGAAGAAATTATATATGAATGTCTATGCAGCAGGAGGAATGGAGTCGGGTTATTATGGGATGTAATAATATTTTCCTGTCATTCTGATCAGGTGAGCTCAGCCCGTGTCAATGGTGATTTAATTCATATTTATAATGAGTATATATGTTACATTCCCATACTGATTGCCAAGGGAATCAGATGTCTTTACATGATATAAAAATTAGATGTTTATTTCCTTTGATTAATAACTTTTTTGGGCAATATTTGTGTTCATAACCCTCGTTCATTTATACGATCACAGACGGCCTGAAATCTCTTGTTTTTTATGCGATTTAACCTTTTACTTCTCGTTTTTATCTGTTTGGGTAGCTTCCGGTGTTATGGGCAGGAAGAAGCTGAGCAGGATACGACTGTGGAGGAAGAAGTAAAATACTGGAGTTTTTCCAATATTGGAAATATTTACCTGTCTCAGATCGCTTACAGTGAATACTGGAAGGGGAGTGGTTACAACAATATCAACCTATGGGGAGATTTTGACTGGAAAGCCATTTACAAGAAAAATAAAAGCAACTTCACCTACAATTTCAATGTCCAGTACGGCCTGATGAAGCGCAATGGGCAAAGCTGGATCAAAAACCGGGACAAACTCGAAATGAGTGGCAATTACGGCCAACAGTTTTCTAATCGGATGTTCCTTTCGGGTCTGGCTACGATGCGTACTTTCCTATCCAATTCCTATAAAATTGATAAGGAAGGAATGAGGCAGACCAAAAATGGGAGTTTCTTTTCCCCACTTACCTTCGATATCGGTTCGGGATTGAATTACAAATCACTGGAACCTCGTGAGGGTGAAGAAAAAAAGAACCCCAATAACAAGCTCGATATCTATTACACTCCGATCAATAGCAAAATTACCATTGCCCCTGATTCTGTTTTGGCGGCCCAGTATCTGCCCGAGAAATATAGGGCCAAAGGTTATCGGGTAGAGTTGGGAAGTCTGGTCAAAATTGTAGCTCAATTTCAGTTGATGGAGAATGTAACATTAAAGTCCAAAGCAGATTTCTTCACCAATCATCTGGATCAGTTTGGAAACTTTGATGTGAATCTGGAGAGTCAGTTACTGATGAAAGTGAATAAGTCAATTTCCGTCAATATTCTGGGCAATCTGATTTATGATGAGGATATTCTGTTTGATATCGTGAATGAGGACGGAGAACCTACCGGGAATAAGGGTCCACGGACGCAGTTTAGTGAATCCATCAACGTGGGGATAACTCATAGCTTCTGAAACAATCGTGACGTATGTTTATGCTTCAGA
>CBFGVZ010000043.1:0-20646 GCA_965652315.1 uncultured Saprospiraceae bacterium
ACTTTTTCTACAGAGCTGGGGCTCTGTAGTCCCAGGGGCACCAGCTCCGACAAAATCGGAAGACTTTTTCTACAGAGCTGGGGCTCTGTAGACCCAGGGGCTCCAGCTCCGACATAGTCCAGAATGTTCGGCACACTGGTGGCCGCTCCATCTTTACGGCCATCTTCGCGAATCACCAAACGGCCGGAAGCCCCAAAACGTCCAGGCGCACCAGCCTTCCTATAACTACATCATTACTCCGGACTGTCTAAACTATCACCCATTGCGGTTTCCGCCCCCCTCTGCGAATCACCAAACGGCCGGAGGCCCCAAACGTCCGGGCGCCCCAGCGACCGGACCCAAACGTGGCGATGCTCCGCCACCCAAACGGTCGTAAAGTGGTAACATAAGCGGGTTCTTTCCCGCTTATGTTACCACTTTACGACCAATGCTTTCATAATAAAATCCCTGCTTCCCCATATAATCCACTTCGTACAGATTTCGACCATCGAATATCACCGGTTGCTTCATCAACGATTTCATCACTGCAAAATTGGGGGTTCGGAAGACGCTCCACTCAGTAAGTATCACCAGCGCATCGACGTCGATCAGCGCTTCATACGCATCTTCCACCAGACGAATCCGATCCTGAAATTGTGCCTCAATATTTTTCATTGCCTCCGGGTCGTAGGCTTTGACCTGTGCGCCTTGTTCCAGCAATTCCTCCAGAACATACAGGGAAGGCGCTTCCCGGATATCGTCCGTATTGGGTTTGAAAGCCAGACCCCAGACCCCGATTGTTTTATCGCTTAAGTTTCCATTGAAATAGCGGATCACCTTGTCAGCCAGGATCTTTTTCTGCCGGTCATTCACGGCCATGACCGAACGGAGGATCTGAAGATCGTAATTGTGTTCCTCCCCGATCTGTACCAGTGCACGAACATCCTTGGGAAAACACGATCCGCCGTAACCTACCCCTGGAAATAAGAACCGCTTGCCGATCCGCGAGTCAGAACCAATCCCGATCCTGACCTGATCAATGTTGGCCCCCAGTCGTTCGCATAGGTTAGCCATTTCATTCATAAAGGTGATTTTCGTGGCCAGAAAACTGTTTGCAGCGTATTTGGTCATTTCGGCTGAGCGCACATCCATGAAATAGATCGGATTGCCCTGCCGGACGAATGGCTTGTAGAGCCGTTCCATGATCTCGCGTGCACGGGGAGATTCCGTACCGATTATGACGCGTTCGGGTTTGAGAAAATCATCGACTGCCACGCCTTCCCTTAAAAATTCGGGATTGGAGACCACATCAAACAACTCCGGATCCACTTTTTTACGCAGCACTGCCTCGACCCGGTCTGCTGTACCCACCGGTACCGTGCTTTTACCCACGATCACCGTATAATGACTGATCAGGCCGGCCAGTTGTTCCGATACGTTGAGCACATAAGACAGATCCGCCGAACCGTCACCATTGGGTGGCGTAGGAAGGGCGAAAAAGATGATTTCCGCATCCCGGATGCCTTCCTCCAGTGAGGTCGTGAAGGACAGACGACCTTGACGCGTATTCCGGTCAAACAGGGTATTGAGTCCTGGTTCGTATATCGGAACCTCACCCTGCTGCATTCGCGCCACTTTCGTCTCGTCCACATCTATACAGATGACCTTGTTGCCGGTTTCAGCCAGGCACGTACCCGTAACCAGGCCCACGTATCCGGTGCCTACTACTGCTAAATTCATTTATATTTTTTTTTGGGGCTGCTCATTGCGTCCGCGGTGTGTGGTGGCTTTCCGGCTCACACCTGCTCTCGCCCATTATTCCTTCCGCCTGGAGCGGCGAACACTAAGTTCATGTTACTATGCCCAAAACGTCTCGGGTATATTATAACCTCGAAAAGTTGCCTTATATATTCAAACCGCTACCGGCACAAATAAAATTGTCAGATCCGGTTTATGTTTTGCCTGAAACCAGGACAAGGGTTTGCAACCCCTTGTTTCAGAAAACTAGTGCACCAGTCATCGACTACCACTCCCCTCTTCAGCCTCCACTACTCATCACCCGTCACTCACCACCCACCACTCTTCTCAATCCTTCCCGGACCTGAACCGTCGGCTCATAGCCCAAAAGCCTCGTGGCTTTCGAAATATCCGCCAGTGAGTGCGGGATATCCCCTGCGCGTTCCGGGCCAAAGTGAGGAGTTATTTTGACGCCTTCGATCTCACAGATCATCTCCCACAATTCAAGGAGCGTAGATTGTTGTCCACACGCGACGTTGTAATTTTCATTGACCGCTGCCGGATTATCGGTGAGCAGCGCTCTGATGTTGGCCTGAACCGCATTGTCCACGAAGGTAAAATCCCGGCTGAAGCTACCGTCTCCGTTGATCCTGGCGGGTTTCCCTTCCTTCGCAGCCTTGATAAACAGTGGAATCACGGCCGCGTACGGACCTTTCGGACTTTGCCTGGGACCGAAAATATTGAAATACCGCAATCCGATCAGTTCCATATCATATAACCGACCAAAATTTTCGGCGTACATTTCATTGACTTTTTTGGTTATAGCATAAGGAGACAAGGGAAGTCCCAGTTTATCCTCTTCCTTGGGTAAGGATGGATGGTCCCCGTACACGGACGAACTGCTGGCAAACACGATGCGCCGGATACCCGCTTCCCGGGCTGCAGCAAATACATTGAGCGTACCGTCAATATTGTGTGAATTGGTATGTACCGGGTCAGCGATGGATCTTGGCACGGATCCCAGGGCCGCCTGATGACACACGGCCGTCGCTTCATGACACAATTCCCGGCAAAGGGGAAGATTGCGTATATCGCCTTCGACGAAGCGGACCCCTGGATGGTCCAGCACTCCGGCGATATTTTCCCTGGAACCGGTGATCAAATTATCCACCACCGTAACATTTTCGATATCCGGATGGGCGATAAAAGCGCGCAGAAGATGCGAACCGATAAAGCCAGCCCCACCAGTCAGAAGTATATGCATAGGTTGTTTTGTATTTTACAATCGCCTGATCCGTTCTTCCCGGTCCCAGAAACCCTTCACATCGTACCATACCTGACCATTGGGTTTGGAACGGGGTACGAGCGATTTGAACTGATGATGCGATACACAAAGCAAGATCGCGTCGTAGGTACTGGTGTCTGGTTCTTCGGTCAGGATATCCACATTGAGTTCGTGGCGTACCTGTTCCGGATCAGCCCAGGGATCGTATATATCAATATGGAGGTCGTAATCCTTCAATTCCCGGTAAATATCGATGACGCGTGTATTCCGGATATCGGGGCAATTTTCCTTAAAGGTCACCCCAAGCAGCAGTACGCGGCCATCGCGCAAGGTAATATCGCCCTTGACCATCAGCTTGATCACCTCCTGCGCCACATAGTTGCCCATTCCATCGTTGATCCGACGGCCAGCCAGGATCATTTCGGGGTGGTAGCCGACTTGCTTGGCTTTCAACGCCAGGTAATAGGGGTCCACACCGATACAGTGTCCCCCCACCAGGCCTGGACGGAAGGGCAGGAAGTTCCATTTGGTTCCGGCGGCTTCGAGGACATCCAGAGTATCGATTCCCATCCGGTTAAATATTTTCGCCAGCTCATTGACAAATGCAATGTTGATGTCCCGTTGGCAGTTTTCAATTACCTTGGCGGCTTCAGCGACCCGGATCGACGCAGCCGCATATGTGCCGGCGGTGATGATGTTGCTGTACAATTCGTTGATTTCACGTGCAACTTCCGGCGTAGAACCCGAGGTGATCTTTACGATTTTGGTCAGGGTTCTTTCCTTGTCTCCCGGATTGATGCGCTCGGGGCTGTAGCCTACAAAAAAGCCTTCGTTGTAGGTCAGACCGGATTCGGTTTCCAGAATTGGTACACAGATTTCTTCCGTGGCGCCGGGATACACGGTAGATTCATAAATGACGATGTTTCCGGACTTCAGGTATCGGGCGACCAGTTCGGTGGCGCGCCGAATCGGTGTGAGATCCGGTTGTTTGTTGTCGTCCACCGGCGTGGGCACCGTAACGATATAAATATCACAATCATCGAGGTCGTCCGGCCTACTGGAAACCAAAAGACCTGATTTCCCGGCTTGCCCATCGAGTACCGACTGCAACAATTCATCGCTCACTTCAAGGGTAGAATCGTGACCACCTGCGATCTCATCGCACCGTTTTTGGTTGATATCAAATCCCACAACGGGAGATTGCTTTGCGAATTCCACAGCCAGAGGCAATCCGACATAGCCCAGGCCAATTACACCTATTTTTTTCATTAAAAATTTTATGGTTAGGAAAAATACGTCTCCTCTTTTACAAGTAAATGGGGTGCTAATGCATCTAAATACCCTGAAAAGGGATAATTCTTAGCCAGCGGGAATTAACTATCTGCTCAAGACAAACCGGTTGCGGAATGTCTGGATTTCTTTGCGTAGCACACGCTGGATCTGATCCTCCGGAAGGAGTTCTTCATCGAGCATTTCCATACTGGGGACCTCATGTCCCTGGTTGATATATATATAATCCAGATGATTTATTTCATTTTTGAGGATATCCCTTATGCCATTAATGCTCCGGTTGAACTGGATGACATTTCTGATTTTTATTCCGACATGATCCTGGATCGGTTCCAGGAGGTCGTTGAGCTGTTCGGTGAGATGATGAATATGAACGAAAGGTCTGATCTGGTTACCACTTCCGAAGATCTGTATCTGACCATAACACAGCGCTTCAAAGATAAATCGGTTGATCACTGAATCGTGCCGAACCATCCGATTGTATCCGAACACGTTACCCACACGAAGGATATCGACCTGTATCGGCTCTTCCAGCAATTGGACGAATTTTTCTGCTTCGCGTTTGGACCGGCCGTAGGTATTCATCGGATTGGGTTCCATCAGTTCATTTTCCAGTGTGGAAAAGCCATAGACCGATGCCGAGCTGATAAATATAAATTTTTGCAGCCGACTGTTGTTCTCAAGGCAATGGATCAGGTTAGCCGTTCCCCATTGATTGACCTGTTCGTATTTCAGGCTATCTTCCATGCTGTAAGGTGACTTCACCACACCCGCCAGGTGATATACTACATCGATGTCTTGCAATACTTTTTTCAGCGCAATATGGTTGAGTATATCCCCATGGACAAAACGCACCTTCCGGAGATTCACGTTTCCGAAGAAGAACCGGATATTGTTTTGAGACATGTTATCATACACCACTATTTCTTCTACGAGTGGATTGGTATTGAGTTTATCGACCAGGGAAGTCCCGATGTAGCCGGCACCGCCGGTGATGAGTATCTTCATTTATCGTTGAGGTGTTGAAACGTTGAATTGACCTTTGGCTATACTTCTGGCGGATTCTTCAGCTATGTGGGAACATCCCGGGATGTCTTTTCTTCCCATTTGCGGAACCAGACCATACCTTTCACTACCTGGGAACTCCCTTGTATATGCATCAATAAATGGCTCAAAGCATTTCGTATTCCGCCAGAACACCAATTTTTCAAATGAATACAAATGTCCCATAAATATCTCTTTCAGCGAAACCACTCCTGGTAAATACCTCAACTTTTTCCCTCCCTCGATACAACCACTATTATTGCGATATTTTTCAACCCCACACAAACCTCGCTCCCTTTATATTATGCTCCTACTGCCAAACAAAACCCCCACTACTTTAATTCAGTGTGCAAGCCACATTCTGTCTTCGACTGCCCTTCCCATCGGCCGTTGCGGTCCAGGTCATCGGCCCAACTGATGGTGCAGGGCTTGCACCCAATGGATTTATAGCCTGCGTCGTGTAACGGATGTTTGGGCAGATCAAATTCCTTGATATAATCGTAGACCATTTTGGAGGTCCAGTATAACATTGGGTGGTAGCGGATTTTGCCATTGTCAGCCACCATTATCGTATCAAAGGCCGCGCGGGTAGCGGACTGGTCCGCCCGTACTCCGGAGATCCAGATGTCGTATTCTTTACGCACCCGGTCCATTGGAATGACCTTGTTCAGGTGACAGCAGTAATCCGTGTCGGAATTATAATAAAAAATTCCTTCGCTGTTCTTTTGCTGAGAGTGGGGGATATCCGACCGTTCGATTCGTACTTTCAACCCCAGATCCCTGACGAGTTGTTTCCGAAACGCATGGGTCTCCGGAAACAAAAATCCGGTATCCAGAAAAACCACTTCGATTTCATTTTCGTATTGGGACAGAATGTGAAGCAAGGGAATGGACTGGGTTTGGAACGAAGAACTGCTCACCATGGTCAGCCCCTGCAGTTCAAAATCCGCTAGTTGGCGGTGAATTTCTTCCACCAGTGGTCCGAATTCCTGCTTGTTATTTAACATGATAAAATGGTAAATGAATATCCCGGGAAAATTGTTTTATACTTTCCACATTAACCAGGTCTTTTGCCCGGCATCGCCATGCAGTCTCCCACTTACGGAACGGTGTGCGGATACATAATATCCCGGTACATCCTTCTGAGGATAAGGATCATGGTCACCAGCACCCCGCAAACAATCCCGATGATACCGACGAGCTGGACCAGATTTTTCCGATTGGTTGGGAGCGGCTTCAGCGGATAGTCGATGATGGAAAAAACGGGCCGGATATTCTCCAGATTAAACCGGGCGGTCTCCAGGTTCCGCACAATCTCCATATACATAGTTCGCGTAATACTCACATCCACATCAAGGTCCAGCCGGTTGGTCTGCTGCGACTGGTAGGTCATACCCCTGGCCCGGTCGGTGGCGACGGCCAATCTGATTTGCTGCTTCTGCAGAACATTCTCGAGCGAATCCTTCCGGTAGGCCAGCGTATTCACGATCTCCTCCCCTTTGGCCGTACTTTGCAATATATAAAATTCGCTGAGCTTATCGTACAATGCATATATCAGAGCGATCGACAGATCCTGGTCGATGGTTTCCGCCTGCATTTTGATCATCTGCGACGTATTGTCAAATTCAATCGCATAAAGGGGATTGCTGCTGGCCGTGATCATGCTGTATATCCGTTTCAGGTATTGCCTGTGAACCAGATCCATGCTATCCGGAACGATGTTGACAAAATGAACGGGTTCTTCGACTTCCCACTTTTCCTGCAGTTTATAAATCCGGCTGATATGATTGATCAGTAGATCGGCTTGACCCTCCACTTCTACTGTGTCGAGCAGGGCAGCAAACTGAATCTTACGGGATCGGCTGAGCGCAATGATCTTGGAATACCGCCCGGTTTCACTTCCGCTATCTCCACCGGATATTCCAAAACTGGCCAGTGTAGAAGCCAGGATGGAATTGCCTCCCCGTTGAATTTCCTCATTGGCTACGAAGGTAACTTCCGCCACATATCTGATCGTCTGAAGACGGACAATGGCATATGCAGTAAGTCCTCCCAGGATTACGCCCAGGAGTATCCAGTACCAGTTGCGCAGTAAATAGCGTACATACCGCTGCACAGTGCGGATGATGTCCGCCAGAGTTACTTCCGACTCATGTGCAGGTGAGGGTTTGTAAAAATCACTATTTTCCGGCGTATTCAACTGCGAAAATTTTTAAAGTTTATCGATCAGGAGTATAGTTGTAGCCAGACTTGAAAGTATACTGGCTGTCGTCAAAGTAGCTCGTAAAATTTCATCCCATTCGACGGGATCTTGTTTTTTATTGAGCTTTACCTGCCTTTCATCTTCCACGATCTCTGGCGGAGTCATGGCCACATAAATCTGGCTACCCCGCCGCACCTTCGGATAGCTTTTAATAAACCACAGGGAATTGGTCCCTTCTATACGGCCGTTCGGATGCACCACCCGCACCGATTTTCGGTCCGCATTGCGTGCGAATCCACCGGCAAAGTTCCGGATATACCACGCGGCTGATTTTCGTCCACTGAAATTGACGTTGATAAAATTCTGTTCGATCAGGGTATCGCGTAAAATTTCGGGGGCTCGTGTGGCCAAAGTCCGGATCGAAACGAGGTCATCCTGCCGCGGTATACTGATCACATCCCCCTCCCGGATGACCAGATTGGAAGGATGGTTACTTCGTTTCAATGCTTCTGCCAGGGAGATGACCACAATCCCGGTAATATTTCCCTGAGTCCGTACCAGCGTGGCCCCTTCCGGGAATGCATCGGGACTCAATCCACCCGCCCGTTCAACCAAATCGGTGAGTTTTTCCGGATTTGCCATGAGCACGTAAGGGCCCGGATAGCGTACCCGCCCATTGATTTGTACCACTTCCTGTAGCTCAAAGTCCGGGATCGTCCGAACCACCAGTACATCAAAGGGTTCAAACTGAAAATTAGTATCCGTCGGATTGATTACGCTGCCATTCGGATCGAGCTCTATCGATTTCACGATGGTATTGGGCTGACCGGATGTGGAAAACTGAATCCGATACACATCGACCCGCTTCGGATCGGCATCGAACTGCAGACCTCCGCCCATCAGCAAGGCATCTTGCAGTGTAAGCGTGGGATCGTAGATAAAGCTTCCCGGGTCGTTGACCGCCCCCAGTATGCGGATGTTAAACTGATTGATGAAAGTTTCCTTATTGTATATGCGAAATTCATCGCCCGGTCTGATCTGCAAGGTATCGCTTCCGTTCAACAGCGCCTGGAGATCGATCATCCGGTATTCCCGCTTCTTGGAATTGGTCGTATCCCGTCGGATCAGCATCCCATATCGATTGGCGGTGGGCAACAAACCTCCCGCATCCTGGACCAAATCGGGGAATGTAAGTGACTGATCGTATATATAGGTATCGGGATCACGAACCAGACCCTGAATCGTCACCGTATATTGTTCCTTGTAATCTTCTACCCGGTACACTGAAATCCGGTCACCACCCTGCAACAAAATGTTGGCTGTACTTTCAGGGTTATCCAATGCCTCCCGGACATGAATCGGGATGTACATCAGTTCGGTTTGGTCGGCAGGATTGATCCGGGTCAGCATTCCACGACCAGTGGCATTGGCCTGAAGACCGCCCGCCATCGTGATCAGATCTGCCAATCGAATTTTATCAGCGGGATCAAATGTTTCTGACAGTGGAACACGCACAGCCCCGGAGATCTGAACCGTGCGGGTCGAATCTATAAACCGGCTTTGGGGATATATCGTAATCCGGTCCCGGGGTTGCAGTGCCACATCTTCCGCATTTCCCTGAAGGACAGCTTCAGGATTGAAGCGAATCAGTTCGATCGATCCATCCAGATTGGTCCGGATGATAAAGGCCAGATCGCGTCGGGCATTGTCCTGCAGGATAGCTTTCCGTAGCACCTGGGAAACATTGGTATTTTCCACGGTGGAATAGTTGCCAGGGAATGTCACCTCCCCGTTGATCGTTACGATCGATTTTAGAGGAGATGGTACGGTCCGGATATTGATAATATCCCCGTTCTCCAGGGCAAAATCCGATTCCCCCTCCAACACCTCCTGCAGGTTGAGTTCGATGATCTGTCGTTCCGATTCCATCTGGCGGTTGATCCGGATGAGCTGGGTATAGGCATTACTGCTTAGTCCGCCCGCAAATTGCAGCAAATCCTTCAATCCTTCCCCGGCTTTGAGTTCGTACATCATCGGTCTTTTGACCGCACCGGAAATGGTTACCACCTTTTCACTGAAAGGTACATAAATCATATCATTGTTGCTCAGCGGAAAGTCAAACCGGATCTGAGGATTGGTCAGAAATTCATAAACATCGATTACCTTCACCTCATTGTTGTCCTTCATCAGACGGATGTTCCGGACCGAACCGTTGGCAGTAGGACCGTTGCAAGCTACCAGAGCATTGAAGGCCGTATTGAGCGCAGATATGGTGTAAGAGCCGGGTTGTGAAACCTGGCCAAATATATTTACCGTAATGGTCCTGGCGGTGATCAGTACCACCGAGAACTGTTCAGGTGAAAAAGTGAAACGATTTCGAAACCGGTTTTCCAGCAGGGAACGGGCTCTTTCCAACGTCACCCCTTTCAGAAAAATTTTGGGCATGCCCTGTGGAGAAATCGCCCCATCCTGATCGATGGTAAATTCAAAGTCGGCCTGAGAAGGTCCAAATATGGAAATCCGCACTTTATCGCCCGGGCCCAGAACATACTGGGCTGGAGCCTGGGCCTGCTCAGTCGTACGATAAAGTGAGAGTTCGGATCCTGAAAACACCGAATGACCGTAAATGTCAGTAATCTCCACTTCCTTTTCTTCCAGCTCCTCAGCGGTTGTTTCCGAAATGGCTTCCTGCACTGAAGCACCTTCAGCCACTTTTTCCTGTATATCCTCGCTTTTTTCCGAAATGACTTTCTTCGTCGCTGCTATTTCCGCTTGTGCTGTATCTTCCGCTTCCGTTCCAGTGGTGTCCTGAGCTGCCTTTTCCTGTTCCAGTTCCTCGATCACTTCCTGAAGGGCCGTTTCCAGTTCCGGCAGTTGCTCTGGCTTGATGTTGTCCAGGTCAAATCCCCGGGCTTCCATCCGGCTTTTCACTTCTTCCATATCCAGACCCCTCGATTCTATTTCCTGACGGGCCAGTTCCTGGCTTTGTTCCGGAACATCCTGAGCCTGTAACCCCTGATAGGAAAGACACCATAGGAAAACAATACTTATGATTTTTATCCACTTCATATAGGATTAGATTTGGTCGTACTGTCGTTTATAATATTCCTGATAGCTGCCATCCAGGACATTTTCCAACCAGTCTTCGTTATCGAGATACCAATCGATGGTTTTGTCGATGCCTTCTTCAAACTGGAGGGAGGGCTTCCACCCGAGCTCTTTTTCTATTTTAGTGGCGTCAATCGCATACCGGAAATCATGCCCGGAACGGTCCTTTACAAAAGTAATCAATTCCCGTGCACTTCCCGTCGGTCTGCCCAATTTCCTATCCATACTGTCGCAGATGACATGAATCAGTTCGAGATTGGACCATTCATTGTGTCCGCCGATGTTGTAGGTCTCACCGGAGCGCCCTTCCCGGAATACCCTTTCGATGGCCGCCGCGTGGTCTTCTACATACAACCAATCCCGGACATTGGCGCCAGCTCCATATACCGGAAGTGGCTTCCCTTTTCTGATGTTATTGATAAATAACGGGATCAGTTTTTCCGGAAACTGATTGGGTCCGTAATTGTTGGAACAATTGGACAGGACAACCGGCAGGCCATACGTATGGTGCCAGGCGCGGACCAGGTGGTCCGAAGCAGCTTTAGAAGCTGAATAAGGGCTCCTTGGATCGTAGGGTGTGGTTTCGGTAAACATTCCGTCATCATCCAGTGAACCATAGACCTCATCCGTAGATACATGATAAAATAAATGATCATCACGGTTATGGTTTCCCTGCCAGGTTTCCCGGGCGGCGTGCAGCAAATTGGCCGTGCCCAGGATATTGCTTCGGATAAAGATCAGTGGATCGTGGATCGATCGGTCCACATGAGATTCCGCTGCCAGGTGAATCACATGGCTGATCTGGTTTTCGGCAAATATCCGCCGCATCTCATCCAGATCCGTGATGTCCGACTGAATAAAGGTATAGTTGGACGCAGATTCCACATCGGACAGGTTTTCCGGATTCCCGGCATAGGTGAGGGCATCCAGATTGAAGATGTGGCTTCCCGGAAATTCACGAACAAAGCGTCGCACGACATGAGAGCCGATAAAGCCCGAACCCCCGGTTATTAATATATTTTTAGACATATTCATTAGATTTACAATTTACGATTCATTTCCGGCCAAAAGCCAACAGCCTAAGTTAACAGGCCATTAATCAATCAATATATCAATACGTATTTCCGATCCACCTCAGGTATTGGCCATACCCGCTTTTGAGTAATGGTTCTGCGAGGTTAAAAAGCTGTTCCCGGGAGATCCATTTCATTCGGTAGGCAATTTCTTCTATGCATCCGATCTTAAAATCCTGCCGGTGTTCGATAACCCGTACAAACTCTGAAGCATTGTGCAGAGATTCGAAAGTTCCTGTGTCCAGCCATGCCGTGCCCCTGTTCATCACAGCCACCTTGAGTTGGCCTTTTTGGAGATAGATTCGGTTGACATCAGTGATCTCATACTCTCCCCGGGCGGAAGGCTCCAGATTTTTGGCTATTTCTACGACCTGATTGTCATAAAAATACAGCCCTGGAACGGCATAGGATGATTTCGGATTTTCGGGCTTTTCTTCGATGGAAAGTACTTTCATATTCTCGTCAAATTCGACCACACCATACCGGCGGGGATCCTTGACCGAATATGCGAAGACGTAGGCGCCCTCTACATCGATACAGGATCTCAGCAGGGTACTCAGACCGCTTCCATGGAAGATGTTATCTCCCAACACCAGAGCAACCTTATCCCCACCAATAAATTCCGCTCCGATGACAAAAGCCTGCGCCAGGCCATTGGGCTCTTCCTGGACAGCATATTGAAATGAACATCCAAGGTCCGAACCATCTCCCAGTAGATGCTGAAATTGTGCATTATCCTCCGGCGTGGTGATGATCAAAATGTCCCGTATCCCTGCCAGCATCAGAATGGAAAGGGGATAATAGATCATTGGTTTGTCGTAAATGGGCATCAACTGCTTGGAGATGCCTTTGGTGATGGGATAAAGTCTCGTTCCGGATCCTCCGGCTAAGATAATTCCTTTCATTTATGAGTTTTCTGGAAGAAGTTAAACGAAGCCCCGGCGGGTTTCATTTTGGATTCTGATATGGCTCCGCCGTCCATATGTCGAAACGACTTATGGCCCAGTTTGTCCACTTTTAAAAAATATATCTTCCTGATGTTCAGGTAAATATTTATAAATTAAATGCCAGGTCGGAAATCCTGCTCTCTCTTTATCATTTCTCCGGTTGAACCGGGTTTGGTTTTCCGTCCCGGTCAGAAAAACGCTTTACAGATTAGAATGTTATATATTTGATCCATCAAATAAATCTGATTAACAAGAACCAAACCCGTGAAACGCTTTTCAGACAAGGGTAAATTTACTAAATTGTACGGAAAGAATTTTATCCTGATTTTACTATTGGATCGGAATTTTTCGACCCTGGCAGGGGTATAATAAAACCGCCGAAACGATGCATGTAGCAATACCTTCAACATGAATATAGATGTAAAAAACAAAACTTTTCTGATTCTCGGCGCCAGCAGTGGATTTGGTCGTCATATTGCCACGCAAATAGCCCTGGAAGGCGGGCATCCGATTTTGGTTGCCCGATCCGTAGAAAAGCTTCAGGACTTTGAACGATCGCACCCCGATTCTTCCTTTATCGCAGCGGATTTATTCTCTGCGGAAGGATTACAAAAGCTGAACGAAAGAATCCGCAACCGTAGCATATATGGCGTACTGGTCAATGCGGGTGGCCCGCCGGCCGGTTCCTTCCCCATGAAACCGGAAGATTGGGATCGTGCTTATGCAACCGTGCTCCGATGGAAAGTGGAATTGCTCCGTGATTTGCTACCCAGGCTACAGGAGGCAGGTCAGGGCCGGATCGTTTTTATAGAAAGTATTTCGGTGAAGGAACCCGTGGAGGGTTTGATTCTTAGTAATGTGTTTCGGATGGGAGTAGTGGGGCTGATGAAATCTATCGTAAACGAGCTGGAAGGGAAGGATATCCTGCTCAATATGATCGCTCCGGGATACCATTTGACGGATCGTCTGGAAAATCTGATCAAAAAGCAAAGCAAGGAAGGGGGCATATCGACCGATCAGGTAGCCGCGCAGCTTGCGGATCGTACCACACTGAAGAAACTGGGAGATCCGGCCAGCCTGGCTCAGCTGGCCACCTGGTTGTTGTCACCGGGTAACACTTATATCACAGGCCAGATTTTTCCTGTTGATGGCGGAATGACCAGAGGAATTTAAATAGCGGAATAATCAATTAAATAATCATCAATATGGCGCTTTACCGTTCTCTGCTTCGTCCGATTATGTTTCGCCTGGATGCCGAAAATGCACATTACCAAACGATGAGATTGGTCGGTAAGATCGCTGCTGTGCCGGGTGGATCCGCACTATTACGGGCGATGTATGCCACGACATCGCCGCGACTGGAAAAGAATGTAATGGGTCTTCGGTTCAACAATCCAGTTGGATTGGCAGCAGGATTTGATAAAGACGGCCAGTATATCGATTTATTGCCATTACTGGGATTTGGGTATGCGGAAATTGGAACGGTTACACCCCGGCCCCAAACGGGTAACCCTAAGCCCCGTTTGTTCCGGCTCAAAGCCGATGAAGCCCTGATCAATCGCATGGGATTCAACAACGAAGGGGTGCTGGCAATGGCCCGACGGCTGGACAAACGGAAAGACAGAAGCTTTGTACTGGGCGCTAACATCGGAAAAAACAAAGATACGCCCAATGAGGAAGCCTTCAGAGATTACGTGACTTGTTTTCGGGAACTGGAGACGTTGGTCGATTTTTTCGTTATTAATCTGTCCTCCCCCAATACTCCAGGTTTGCGGGAATTACAAAATAAGGAGCATCTGAAAAAAATCCTGGGCAGCCTCCAGGATGTGAATAAGGATAAAATTCCTGTATTACTCAAGATAGCCCCTGATATTAGTCTGGCCCAATTGGATGATATCATTCGTGTGATGGAGGATACCGGATTGGACGGGATCAACTGCCACAATACCACGGTGAAACGGGATGGTCTGAGGACACCGGAGCGAATTGTGAAAGAGATCGGAAACGGCGGCCTTAGCGGAAAACCGCTGGCAACCCTGTTTCCTACGCTTACCCGGGAAGTACGGACCCGATTGCCCGAAGGAGCAGTACTCATTGCGTCCGGAGGTATTTACAATACGGAAGCAGCGATGGATAAAATGAATGCCGGTGCGGATCTGATTGAGGTGTACACTGGATTGGTTTATCAGGGTCCAACATTTGTCCGTGATATCCTAAACCAAATGCAGCGAGCAAAAATTGATAGTTGAGTGGGATTTGGTTTCAGTTCAGGGTCTTCTCCGAATCGTGGGTTTGACTGAAAAGGTTCCTCGTGTTTCTTCAGATCGAATCTTGCGGTCAGATGTGGGTAAACCGCAAATAAATGGCTTTGGCCATCAACCGAGTCGATTTAATGACCAAAGCCGGTTTTTGGGAAATGTATATTGGGTCGGATTGAAGTTCATCTATCAACATAGCGACCTGCCGGGATACGACCCGTTTAAATCAGAGTGCTGGAGTGAATAGTACCTTACGTGCTATCTTCTCACATCCCGAGGATCTCAGTTCAATACCTTTACCTTCACACCTCAATATACTGTGAGATATAAGTACACAGGTCACCCTCATACCGCTAATCAATCACAACTAACCTCCTATCTCAATCTTCGAAGCATCAGTTCTTTATTCTCCAGAGCACGCTGGACAATTTCTTCACCAAACTCGGTGAATTCGAGTTTTTTCTCTACGCGTTTTCCCTGTTTCCCACCATCGATGTACTTGATCAGTTCTTTTTTCATTAATTGTTGAACTGAAAGGGTGATGTTGGGTACAGATTCACCGATTTCTTTCAATGCATTGCTGATATCTCGTGCTTTAAATTCGGTCATGCCTCGTTTGGTCTTGAGAAAAGCAGCAGCCAGCAAGGTTTTATCTGAAGAAGATTTAATGTTGATATCCTTGAGCATTTCCTTCAGGTTTTTATACTGACGGATTGCTGCGGTGGAAACAAATGATCCCATTTGATCTCCGGTATTGAACATAATATCGCTGGGCTCCGTCTCCTGAACAGGTTCAGTTACTCCTTCCTCAGATTTATCTTCGTTCACCTTATCCTTGAGCCACTTCAGGACTCTGTTTTGTTCGGATAAAGATAGCTGAGAAAGGATCGAATAGGTATCAGCCATTGCCTTTAATTCATTCTGAATGTGAATCATGCTTTCGTGATTATTATTTGTGTTTAAAAATTTTGTATATTTATCTACCCGGCAGAAAACGTAAAAGAATTGTTGTCCCCGTATTCCATAAACAAATATAGACAATTGTTCTTTGCCCGAAAGTTGCCATAAAAACTATAAATATTATTTAACAAAAACAGGCATATTTTACCATTCTTAACACGGGGTTAACACATGAATTATGTTAGTTGCTGCGGATTATTCACCTGACCGAATGTAATTTTTTTCAAGATTCTTTCCGAAATATTTGGATGATTCAGACATAAAACGTAATTTTACGTTATACAGTCCCATACAGGTTTTTGGGGCTTCAATTGCATATTTCGGTGGCCATAAAAATTATAAAAATGAATAAGAAACAGCAAATGAAACTGACCAAAGCAGAAGAAGAGATCATGCAAATTATTTGGGAAATCGAACCCTGTCTGGTGGCGGATATGATCGCATATATGGACGCACCAAACACCCCTCATTCTACGATATCCTCGATCGTACGCATTCTGGAACGAAAGGGATTCGTAAGTCATAAAGCCTATGGAAGAACCCATGAATACTTTACGTTAGTCTCCAAAGAAGAATACAGTAAAAACAGATTAAAGAAGTTTGTCACCGATTATTTTGACGGTTCTCCCAAGCAACTGGTGTCCTTTCTGGTACGGGAGAAGGAAATCGACCTGGACGAATTGAATCAATACCTGGAACAAATGGATGACGACCAAAACGACCCATCATGATTACCTATGTCCTTCAACTCACCATCTGTTGGTTCGTATTTTATACGGCCTATTATATTATTCTTCGGCAGGAGACCCATTTTTCGCATTCCAGGTGGTATCTACTGACCGCTCTCACGCTCGGCCTGCTGATTCCACTGGTGGATTGGGCCACCTATTTCACACATCAGCCTGAAAGTCTGGGTCATATTTATATCGCACCGTTTACGGATCAAATGGCCGAATGGGATATCACGGTGACAGCACAAAGCCAGCGTACCAATTGGTATGAAGTTTTTATGATCCTCTACGCCATAGGGGCAATTATAGCGGGGATCAGGCTGATACTTGGCTGGACCCGGATCCGGAACATCCGTCGCCAATCCCGGAAGATTGACCACGGCAGTTACACACTCGTCCTTACCGATCAGGCCCACCTCCCATTTTCATTTATGGGAGACGTGTATTGTTCAGCGGAATATTACCGCCGGTCTCAGGACATCGACCAGATTCTGGCTCATGAAGAATATCATATCCGGGCACGACACAGTATGGATATCCTTTTCACTGAGATCCTGAAAATTGTGTTTTGGTTTCACCCCATGATATACTTATACAAAAAAGAGCTCCAACAGATTCACGAATACCAGGCTGATCATGCGGCATACCAGCTCAGTTCCAAAAAAACCTATGGCAAGGTTCTGCTCAACCATGTGGAATCACTAGTGCCGATTTATCTGGCCAACCATTTTTTTAATTCACAACTTAAAAACAGATTCAAAATGATGACAAAAAAAGATTCCAACCGACTATCGGTATGGAAGTACCTGGTGATGGTTCCGCTTATTGCGATGACCGTTATGGCGTTTTCATATTCGAGACAGGGCATATCCCTGCTGGACACTGTAATGATCCTACAGGATACGATCGCCCCTCCACCGCCACCACAGCTTCCGCCACCTCCGCCACCGCCAAGTGCGCCTCCCAGTGTGGATGAAATTCACGTAGTGGGGTACCCAATACCACAAAAGTCAAAAGACAACATCCCACCACCACCGCCACCACCACGAGTACAGGAAGTAGAACAGAGGGTAACCGGACAGAAATCTGTAGCCAGGGACGAAGTCTTCAGGGTCGTGGAAGAAATGCCACGCTTTCCGGGATGTGAAGAATTAGCCGACGATCCGAAAGCAGCTAAAAAATGTGCTGATGGCAAAATGCTGGAATTCCTGTACACCAATATTAAATATCCTGCACGAGCCCGAAGTAATGGAGTGGAAGGGAATGTGGTCGTGCAGTTTATCGTAGAAAAAGATGGTTCGATATCCAATCCTAAAGTGATACGAGATCCGGACGCTAGTCTGAGTGATGAAGCGATTCGCCTTGTCAATCTGATGATAAAAGAAGGAAAATGGACGCCCGGAAAACAACGCGGTCAAAACGTAAGGGTGGTTTTTATTCTGCCGATCAAATTTGAGCTCAAAAAAGAGTCCCCCAAAGAAGTCAAGGTGGAGTTACATTCATCAAGCGACAATAGTCAACCACTTTTAGTACTGGATGATGTGGTCCTGGGGCGCCTGGTCAATGGCAAAATCGATACATACATCAATCCAAACGATATCGAAAGAATTAATGTGTTGAAAGATGAGACCGCCACCGAGAAATACGGCCCTGACGGCAGTGAGGGAGTAATCGAAATCTACACGAAATGGAAACAATCCGTGAAGCAACCTAATCTGAACCTGACTAATGTCAACCTGTATCCGGTACCAGCTTCAGTGCAACTGAATTTCACTACTGATGTGGAGAGCCAGGGGCAGTATAAAATTGAAATCCGGAACCTGAATGGTCAGATCATGAAGGAGAAAAATGTCAACGTCCATTCGAACAGGCTTGAATCATCCCTGGAGCTGGGTGGATTGAATGCAGGACCGTATTACCTGGTCGTGACGCATCAAGGTAAAGTGTTTTCAAAAGCATTCGTAAAACAATAGAGAACCGAAAAAGACTAGTTTCGAAGGATAAAGGGGGACCCGAGCAGTCGGTACGTCCCCCTCTATTCTAAAAACAGATTCACGACCAAGATAACAACTTTTCGTTTTATAAAGACTTTTTCAGGCTGAGACATGGTCATTTTCGTTGTACAATGGCATGGATTCCATTCCACCAACTGAAAAAGTCCTATAGTATTCTTTGGAAAAATCGTGATGGTGAAGTATAAAATTTGGTATATTTGGGTATGAAACGACCCGTATTATACTTCATTCTGACCGCCCTCCTGGCCTCTTCCTGTGCATCCCGGAAAAATCTACAGAATATCACGGTTGAACCCCTCGTGAAAACGACCCAAAGCTGGAATGGGGACGAGCTCCCCCATTATGGTGATGGCACACCGGAAGTGACGGTGCTCCGAATCACAATACCACCTGGTGCCAGCCTGAAACCTCACAAACATCTGTGCATCAATGTAGGTATCCTCACGAAAGGTGAATTGACCGTCATGACGGAAACCAATCAGTCCTTGCACATCACTGAAGGGGAGTCCATTGTTGAACTGGTCAACACCTGGCATTACGGAAAGAATACTGGCCGGAAACCTGCAGAAATCGTAGTATTTTACGCTGGCACAGTGGATCAGCCCATTACAGTGCTCAAGGATGACAACTAATTTTTTATGGCCTGCCAAATGCAATCGGAAATGAAAGATATCTGTTCCGGACCTTCAAATATATGTTTTTTATCCGCCCATGGTCCATTTTTACGGACAATCACCATGGTATTAATATGCGGATGGTTTCTCGCATCCTGCCTATCCACTCCCGATAAAAATCCGGAAAAGTCCATTCTGGAGTCTTTAAAAAATGCTTCCGGATTATCCGATGCGGATTTCGATACCACCCTGAACGGGCAGCACGTTGGACTTTATTGGATTCAAAACGACAGCATCCTGGCCGCATTTACCAATTACGGTGCCCGGATAATCGGGCTTTGGGTCCCCAATAAGGAAACCGAAGGTCCTGATCCACTTTCCGGATGGACTGACGTCGTAGTGGGTATGGGGAGCATAGAAGATTACCTGAACAGTACCGAACCTTATTTCGGGGCAACGATTGGCCGTGTGGGGAATCGGATCGCGGAGGGGCGCTTTACCTTGCATGGTACAGAATATCAAGTACCGGTCAATAATGGGAAAAATGCGCTTCACGGCGGCGTAAAAGGCTTCCAGGATGTTGTGTGGGAAGTGACACAGCCAGATCCAGCCACTTTGATTTTCCAGTATCGGTCTGTAGATGGAGAAGAAGGCTTCCCCGGGAATCTGGATGTGAAAGTGACGTACGCGGTCAACGACAAGCGCACCATCATCATGAAATACGAAGCCTCCACCGACCAATCCACCGTGGTCAATCTGACCAATCACGCCTTTTTCAACCTGAACGGGGAAGGTAGTGGCACCATTCTGGATCATAAGGTCACCTTTTTTGCGGATCAGTTTACACCGGTGGACGAGGGGCTCATCCCGACGGGTGAATTGCGGGACGTGAAAGACACGCCTTTTGATTTCAGGCTCGAGCATACGATAGGAGCGCGGATCAATTCGGACAATACCCAGTTGGAATACGGCGGGGGATACGATCACAACTTTGTACTGGGATCGATGAAAGCCCGGGGTATGAACTACGCAGCGCACATCATCGGCGATAAATCCGGCATTGTAATGGATGTATTTACCCAGGAACCCGGGATGCAATTTTACAGTGGCAATTTCATGCAGGGGAACAACACTTTCAAGTCGGGTGCCAGAGATGAATTTCGGACAGCATTTGCACTGGAAACACAGCATTTCCCGGATGCGCCCAATCATCCGGATTTTCCATCCATCGTACTGGAGCCGGAGGACACCTACCGTACTGTGTCGGAATACCAGTTTTCAGTCGTGCGCACGAAGTGATAGCAGTTAATAATGGGCTACGTTCATGATGCTATTTTCAAACACCCTGAACTTTTCCCATTATTACTGATTAACCGCGGATGAATCCGTAAAACAGATTGTC
>CBFGVZ010000044.1:0-20591 GCA_965652315.1 uncultured Saprospiraceae bacterium
GCTTCAAGGAGTTCTTCAATCTCCACCATCGATTTTTTACCAAAGTTTCGAAATTTCATCAATTCATGCTCCTCATATTGAACCAGTTCACCGAGCGTATTAATTTTGGCTGCTTTCAGACAATTGTAAGCACGGACTGACAGGTCCAGATCTTCCAATGCTGTTTTCAGCAATTTACGCATGTGCAGAATGTGCTCATCCACGATATCATCCTCGGACTGGGCATCAGCCTCGAAAGTAATATTATCATCCGTGATGAGTAGCAGATGCTGGATCAGGATCTTTGAGGCTTCCTTGATCGCTTCTTCGGGATGAATAGTTCCATCGGTCTGGATGGAAATATTTAATTTTTCATAATCCGTCCGTTGTCCTACCCTTGTATTTTCAATGCTGTACTGCACATTTTTTATTGGCGTATAAATGGCATCCACCGGTATAATTCCGATCGCTCCATCTTCCGGCATATTTTCGTCAGCCTGAACATATCCGCGGCCTTTGGTCACGGTAAATTCCATTTCCAGATTGACAGAAGGATCCATTGTACAGATCAGTAAATCGGGGTTTGTGACGCTGAACACGTTGGTATAATCTTCGATGTCGCCGGCCCGGAATTCATCCTTGCCTTTCAGGGTAAGGTAGATCTTTTCCTCTTCCAGATCCCGATCTTCCAATTTATTGCGCAGCCTGATTTGTTTGATATTCAGGACGATTTCAATTACATCTTCCACTACCCCTTTGATAGTACTGAACTCGTGATCCACTCCGGCAATCCGGATGGAAGAAATCGCATAACCTTCCAGCGAAGAAAGCAATACCCTGCGAAGTCCGTTTCCAATGGTTTGACCAAATCCGGGCTCCAGCGGCTTGAATTCAAATTGACCATCAAATTCATCGGCTTTCTGAAGAATGATTTTATCTGGTTTCTGAAAATTTAGCAGGCTCATATACGATATTTTTAGTGTTAGTCTATAACGACCAAAGGCAAAGACCTCCAGGCCTTTGCCAATGTCCGGTTTATGTGATTCTTATTTAGAATACAATTCAACGATCAATTGTTCATTAATGGTTTCCGGAATGTTTTCCCGCTCTGGTACCGTAATAAAAGTTCCTTCCATTTTATCTTTGTTGAACTCGAGCCATGGATACTTTCGTACATCAGACTTACTGTTCACGGAATCAACAATGACTTCCAGGCCCTGTGATTTACCACGCACAGAGACAACATCACCCGGGCGCAATTTGGCCGAAGGAATGTTCGTCAATATGCCATTGACTGCGATGTGTTTGTGGGTGACCAACTGGCGAGCGGCCCGACGCGTTGGTGCGATACCCATCCGGTATACGGTATTGTCCAGCCGGCATTCCAACAACTGGATCAGAATTTCGCCGGTCACACCCCGTGCACTTTCCGCTTCATGAAACAAATTACGGAACTGGCGTTCCAGTACTCCGTATGTGTATTTGGCCTTCTGTTTTTCCATCAATTGAAGGGCATAATCCGATTTTTGGCGTCGGCGTTTGTTCGCTCCGTGGTGCCCCGGAGGATATTTCCGACGTTCATAAAATTTGTCATATCCGTAAATCGGCTGGCCAAACGCTCTTGATTTTTTGGTTTTTGGTCCGGTATATCGTGCCATGAACTATTGGTATTTTCTAATGGTCAGTAATAAATGGAATTAAACCCGTCGTCGTTTGGGTGGACGGCACCCATTGTGAGGTAAAGGCGTCGTGTCGGTGATCCGACGGATTTTGATACCCAGGCCGTCGATCGCCCGTATGGCCGCTTCCCGACCGGAACCGGGGCCTTTTACAAAAACTTCAGCAGAACGCATCCCGGCATCGTATGCGACTTGTGCCGCATCCACAGCAGCCACCTGTGCTGCGTATGGCGTATTTTTCTTCGATCCGTTAAAACCAGCTTTCCCAGCAGATCCCCACGATATCACATTCCCCTGCTTATCTGTAAGGGTCACAATGATGTTGTTGAACGAAGCCTGAATGTAAACCAGTCCCTCCGGACTGACCTGCAGTTTTTTCTTTTTCTTTGCTTTTACTTTTGCCATTTTCCTCGATTAACTGGGCTGATTATTTAGTTACTTTCTTTTTGTTGGCGACCGTTTTCTTTCGCCCTTTTCGGGTACGTGCGTTTGTTTTGGTCCGTTGCCCCCTGACCGGGAGCCCTTTTCGGTGTCGTAAGCCCCGGTAACTGGCGATATCCATCAACCGTTTGATATTAGTCTGTACCTCCGAACGAAGTTCCCCTTCGACGGTATACTCTTCCTGGATGGCGTTGGAAATATCCCGGATATTATCCTCCGTCCAATCTTCTACGTGGGTATTCTCATCGATCGATGCACTGGCCAGTATTTCCCGGGCGCTGGTTCGTCCTATTCCATAAATATAGGTTAGTGCTATCACCCCTCTTTTGTGCCTTGGTAAGTCAACACCTGCTATTCGTGCCATATTATGTTACTGTTTACCCCTGCCGTTGCTTGAACTTAGGGTTCTTTTTGTTGATGATATAAACCTTTCCTTTCCTGCGAACAATCTTACAATCCGCAGACCTTTTTTTCACCGATGCTCGTACCTTCATTACAATTGTATTTTAATTATTTATAGCGGTAAGTGATCCGCCCCCGGGTCAGATCGTAGGGTGACATCTCCACCGCCACTTTATCTCCAGGCAAAATCCGGATGTAATTCATCCGCATTTTCCCGGAAATGGTCGCTGTAATCAAATGTTCGTTTTCCAATCTCACCCGAAACATCGCATTGGATAGCGCTTCTTCAATGATACCGTCCTGTTTTATAATGCCTTGCTTCGCCATATGATTTTTAATTCGGAGTGCAAATATCGGAAAAATATATTAAAAATCAAGAAGATTGGCGTTCTTTTTCATATTTTCTTCTAGCGGTGCATGATTGGAGAGTATCATTGCATCTCCACGACGTACTGCCACCGTATGTTCAAAATGTGCCGACGGCGCTCCATCGCGCGTCCGGATTGTCCAACCATCGGCTTCTTGATATACATCTTTTACCCCCAAATTAATCATTGGTTCGATCGCAATCACCAATCCCTCCTTTAATTTTTGCCCACGGCCACGTTTGCCATAATTGGGTACCTGAGGTGCTTCATGCAGGTTTTGTCCAACGCCATGGCCCACAAGATCACGAACCACACTATAACCGCGTTGTTTTTCAGTATATTCCTGAATCGCATAGCCAATATCACCAATCCGATTTCCCGCCACAGCCTGAGCGATCCCTCTGTACAGTGATTCCCGCGTCGCACGCAATAATTCAATTATTCTCTCCTCCACCGCTCCAATCGCAAAGGTATAAGCCGCATCTCCAAAATAACCCTCCGACACAGCCCCGCAATCAATAGACACAATGTCTCCATCTTTGAACTCGTAATCTCCAGGAATCCCGTGCACCACAATATCATTGTAGGAAATACATAAGGTTGCCGGAAATCCGCCATATCCTTTGAAACCCGGGATGGCACCTGAATCCAGGATAACCTCCTCTGCTGCCTGATCCACTTCACGAGAAGTGATACCTGGTCGCAGGACTTCAGCCGTTCTCGCCAATGCCTCCGATACGATCAGGCAATTTTTCCTGATCAGTTCAATCTCTTCAGATGATTTGTACTTGATTTTATTGCTCATATCAGCAGCCCCTAAAGATCGCTACCTATCGTTTGCATCGAACTGCTACGACCTTTAATTTTACCCGATTTCACCAGACCATCGTATTTTCTCATCAACAGGTAAGACTCGATCTGCTGTAATGTATCGAGCACTACCCCAACGATAATCAGCAATGAAGTACCCCCAAAGAAATAAGCAAACAATTGATTTACTCCAAATACGGTCACGATAGCAGGCAAAATTGCAATAACACCCAGGAAAATAGATCCAGGCAAGGTCACACGAGTGGTCACTGCGTCGATAAAATCCTGGGTTGGTTTTCCCGGTTTGATCCCAGGGATAAAGGCGTTCTGCCGTTTCAGATACTCAGCGTATTGCTTGGGATTGACCAGTAGTGCCGTATACACGTAAGTAAACACCACCACCAGTACGAAATACACTACATTGTAAGGAAGCGAGGAAATATCGGTGAGCTGAGCCATCAATCCTGTCGGACTGGCGGTCTGCCCCATAAAATACTGGGATATGGTAGAAGGCAAAAACATCAATGCCTGAGCAAAGATAATAGGCATTACACCAGCTGCCGCTACTTTGATCGGAATGTAATCCCGGGCACCCGCTACAGGAATGTTACTGCTCCTTCCTACCATCCGTTTGGCAAACTGGATGGGAATCTTCCGAACTCCCTGTACGATGAGCACACAGACCATGGTAATTGCAAATAATGCAGCGATCTCGATTACAAAGATCAACAGACCACCACCGGCCATCTGAGAAGTCAGTTCAAATATAAAGGCCTGAGGTAAAGTCGCGATTATACCAATCATGATCAGCAGGGAAATTCCGTTACCAATTCCTCTGTCCGTAATTCTTTCCCCCAGCCACATGGCAAATATGGTTCCGGATGAAAGGATAATCACGTTGGAAATCCAGAACACAGATTCCGGGATATTAGGATCAATAGCACCCTGACTTTTGATCCAGCTCAGGTATGCACCACCCTGAATCAGGGTAATAGCCAGCGTAAGTAATCGGGTAATCTGGGTCAGTTTTTTACGCCCGGATTCCCCTTCCTTTTGTTGCAATTTCTGAAAATACGGTACCGCGAATCCCAGAAGCTGTACGATAATCGACGCCGTGATATAAGGCATAATTCCCAATGCAAAAAAAGCCGCCCGATTAAAGGCACCACCTGCAAAAGCATTGATCATACTGAGAATATCGGTTGGAGCAGAATTGGAGGTGACTGCTTCCAGAGCAACTCTATCCACACCCGGTAACAACACATAGGTTCCAAAACGATATACTAATAAGATCAAAAGCGTGAACAGAATCCGTTCACGCAACTCTTTAATCTTCCAAATGTTTTTTATGGTGGTTATGAAACTTTTCATTGGAATCTTTATTCATGTATTTTAACAGTCCCGCCCTGGGCTTCAATCGCCTCCCGGGCTGATTTTGAAAAAGCATGGACTTCGACAGTAAGTGCTTTAGTCACATCGCCATTCCCGAGAATCTTGACCAATTCACCATTTTGAATATAGCGTTTCTCTTTGAGAAAAGGAAGATCGATTGTCGTCACACCGTATTTTGTGGCAATCGCATCCAGTTCATAGAGATTAAAGGTATTATAATTTTTCCGATTGGGGTTTTTAAATCCTCTTTTTGGCAAACGCATCTGCAATGGCATCTGTCCCCCTTCGAAGTTACGCTTATTTTTAAAACCCGACCGGGATTTAGCACCTTTGTGACCTCGTGTGGCAGTATCGCCGTTGCCACTTCCTTCTCCACGTCCGACACGTTTGCTGTTGTGTACGGATCCTTTGGCTGGTTTGAGATTGTGCAATTCCATATCTTTTCTTGATTTCTAGTGTGATAGAATGATGACCCTACTCTTCCTCCAGAATGACGGTTTGATTTGCTGAAGTAGTTATCCCTCCGGATACCGGGCTGTCTGCCTGCACCTGATCCAACTCCTCGACCTCGACCAGATGCGAAACCCGGAAAATCATTCCGCGAATCGTATCAGTCAACTCGTGCTCCACTGTACTATTGATCTTACGCAATCCAAGTGCCTGAAGGGTTCGCTTCTGTTTGATACTGCGATCGATCGAACTTCGGACTTGTTTGATTTTTACTTTTGCCATTTTCTCTTACTTTCTATATTGAGGAAGTAGTGATTTCTTACTGTTCGTTTTTATGAAACAACTGTTCCAGGGTAAGCCCTCTTTCACGGGCGATGGTATATGGATCACGAAGTTTGATCAACGCATCAATCGTTGCCTTGACCACGTTGTGTGGATTTGATGAACCCTGTGATTTAGCGAGTACGTTATGTACCCCCCCGATTTCCAGGACCGCCCGCATGGGACCACCGGCGATCACACCGGTACCTTCTGTAGCAGGTTTGATCAGCACTTTTCCTCCGCTGTATTTCCCTTTCTGGGTGTGTGGTATGGTTTTATTGAGTAAGGGAAACCGGATCATATTTTTCTTTCCATCCTCGATGCCCTTGGCTATGCTCTCGGATACATCCCTGGCTTTCCCCAGACCATATCCTACCACACCATTTCCATCTCCTACTACGACTAGAGCTGAAAAACTAAAAGTACGTCCCCCTTTGGTCACTTTTGCCACCCGGTTGAGACTTACGACTTTTTCACTTAGTTCGCCGGCTTCACTTGGATTTACTCTTTTTATCGCCATTGTGATTTGATTGTTATATTCCTGTATTGTTAAAATTTCAGTCCACCATCACGTGCACCTTCTGCCAGCGCTTTAACCCGGCCGTGGTACAAATATCCACTTCGGTCAAAAACCACAGATTCAATCTCTTTTCCTTTTGCCCTTTCTGCAATCAGTTTACCGATTTCCCTGGCCTGATCGGATTTTGTTCCCGTTCCTTTAAAACTTTTCTCTTGGGTGGAGGCGGCCACCAGGGTCTGCCCGGCTGCATCATCTACCACCTGGCAACTTATACCTCTATTTGAACGGTACACAGTAAGGCGAGGCAAAGCAGCTGTTCCGGTGACTTTACGTCGTACACGGTGCTTGATGCGATTTCTGCGGGCTGTTTTATTCATTTTCATCCTAACTCAGATTTCTTCTTGGATCAAAAAAATTATTTTGCTGCTGTTTTACCAGCTTTTCTGCGGACGTATTCACCCACATAGCGGATCCCTTTGCCTTTGTACGGCTCAGGTTTCCTGAAACTTCTGATCTTGCTGGCTATCATCCCTAGCAATTCCAGATTGCTCCCCTCCAATATGATCCGTGGGTTTTTCCCTTTTTCTGTGATCGTCTGGACATTCAGTTCATCCGGTACATAGAACATGATCGGGTGGGAATAGCCCACAGTCAACTCGAGTAGATTGCCGGTATTGTTCACCCGGTAACCCACACCCACGAGTTCGAGTTCACGTTTGAATCCTTCAGATGAACCAGTCAGCATATTCTGGATCAGAGCATTGTACAGACCGTGCAGGGCCTTGTGTCTTTTTTGTTCTGTGGGGCGTTCCACCGATACTGCACCATCCTCAATTCGGACGGTGATATCAGGGTCAATCTGCTGGTTCAGTTCTCCTTTGGGTCCGGAAACCGTCAGCATATTGCCTTTGGAGACTTCTACTTTCACGTCTTTTGGTATTTCCAACACCCTTAATCCAATCCTTGACATGGCTATTTAATTTAATATTCCGGTTAATAGATATAACACAATACTTCTCCTCCCAGGTTCTGATTCCGTGCTTCCTGATCGGTCATTAAACCCTGCGATGTGGAAATAATCGCAATACCGAGTCCATCAATTACACGCGGTATATCAACCGCTTTCTTATAAATCCGCAAACCCGGACGGGACACCCGTTTCATAGACCGGATCAGTGGTCTGTTATCCGGTTTGAGATATTTCAGGGCAATGCTGACCGTACCTTGAGGTCCGTCGTCATCGTTGAATTTATAACGATGGATAAATCCGTTTTTATACAGGATCTCCGTCATGCTTTTTTTCAGGTTGGAGGAGGGTATTGTAACCACCTTATGACCGGCCATTTGTGCATTCCGGATTCGGGTCAGATAATCTGCTATAGGATCAGTAACTACCATTTCGCTTCTTTTATAATATAATATTACCAACTGGATTTTGTCACACCGGGAATTTTTCCACTGAGTGCCATTTCCCGGAAAGTGACCCGGTTGATACCGAATTTCCGCATGTAGCCTTTGGGTCGTCCCGTCAACCGGCAGCGGTTGTGCAACCGAACAGGGGAGGAATTCCGGGGCAGTTTATCCAATGCATCCCAGTCTCCTTCTGCTTTGAGTTTTGCTCTCAAATCCGCGTACTTGGCTACCATACGTTCTCTTTTTCTTTCCCTGGCAATGAGTGACTTTCTGGCCATCCTGTTTTAATTTTGATTTTTGAACGGCATTCCAAAACTTTTGAGCAGTTCCAGCGCCTCCGCATCGGATTGGGCCGAGGTCACAAAAGTGATGTCCATACCGGTAATTTTATTAATCTTATCGATGTTTATCTCCGGGAAAATGATCTGTTCGGTAATACCCATGGAGTAATTTCCTCTTCCGTCAAAACTCCGGTCGCTGATACCACGGAAATCCCTTACCCGTGGCAAAGCCACAGCTACCAGCCGGTCGAGAAATTCGTACATCCGTTCTTTCCGTAGGGTCACCCTTGCTCCGATCGTCATGCCTTCCCTGAGTTTGAAATTGGACACAGATTTCCTGGCCTTGGTCGGAACAGCTTTTTGCCCTGCGATCGAAGTCAGTTCTTCGAGTGCTGCGTCCACCAGTTTTTTATCCTGAGTGGCTTCCCCCACACCCTGATTGATACAGATCTTCAGCAATTTGGGTACCTCCATGACGCTGGAATAATTGAATTTTTCCATCATATGGGGGACTATTTCTTCCTGATATTGCTTTTTCAGCCTCGGTATATAACTCATCATTTAATGGTTTCTCCTGATTTTTTGGAATATCGCACCAACTTTCCATCTTCCAATCTTCTACCTGTTTTGGTAGGTTCGCCCGATTTGGGATCGATCAACATAACGTTTGAAATGTCGATCGATGCAGGTTGTTCGACGATACCACCCGGTTTGTCATTGGTGGGTTTGCGGTGTTTCTTGACCATATTCACATCCTCCACCAGAACACGGCCTTTGGCTGGATATACTTCCAGTACGCGAGAAGTTATGCCTTTGTATTCTCCTGAAAGGACCATGACCTTGTCGCCCTTTTTGATTTTCCACTTTGGTGCAAATCGCTTCTTCATAATGTTTTCTTTATAGTACCTCAGGGGCGAGTGAAACAATTCTCATATGCTGACGCTCCCGAAGCTCCCGCGCTACTGGTCCGAAGATCCGGGTACCCCGCGGTTCACCTGCAGCATTGAGCAGAACAACAGCATTGTCATCAAAGCGGATATAAGATCCGTCCTGACGACGAATTTCTTTTTTGGTTCGTACGATCACGGCACGGCTCACCGTCCCTTTTTTGACTCCACCGGTTGGGGTTGCAGATTTGACCGTTACGACGATTTCATCACCGATATGGGCATAACGTTTTCGGGTCCCCCCCAATACGCGGATACACTGTACATTCCGTGCACCGGAGTTGTCTGCTACTTTCAATCTTGATTCCTGCTGTATCATTTCTACGCTGCTTATATTGTATTACGTATCGTGTTTGTTATCTGGCTTTTTCAAGTATCTCTACCAGTCTCCATCGCTTATTCTTACTCAGAGGCCTGGTTTCCATAATGAGAACCTTGTCCCCTATACCGCATTGATTATTTTCGTCGTGCGCGGTAAATTTTTTGGATCGCTTGACGAATTTCCCATATATAGGGTGTTTCAACTGCCGATCCACGACCACGGTGATGGATTTATTCATCTTGTCACTGCTGACGATACCGATCTTGGTCTTTCTGAGATTTCTTCCTTCCATTATATTTTAAAAATTAACGCGCTTACGAATTTCTGGATCTTCTGGCCCGTACCCGGGAACGTTTTCCTTTCTCTTTATCATCCATTTCAGCGATCTCCCGGGCCCTCAGCTCGGTTTTAAGTCGGCTGATGTTCCGTCGAAGCGTCCGAATCTCCAATGGATTATCTATCCCCCGGGTAGCATGGTCAAATTGTAACTCTGACAATCGGGATGTCGCTCCTTCCAGTTCCCCCGTCAAATCTTCGAGGCCCAATTTTTTATAATCTTTCGGATCCAATGCTGACATTTTCTTATCTGTTTTTATACTTTTCTCAAATCCCTTCGCACCGTAAATTTGGTCATGATTGGCAATTTCTGTGCGGCCAATCTGAATGCCTCTTGCGCTACTTCAGCCGGTACCCCGGCCACCTCAAAAAGAATACGTCCAGGTTTCACAACAGCTACATAATGCGACAATGCTCCTTTTCCTTTACCCATCCGGACTTCCTGTGGCTTAGCCGTTACAGGTTTGTCCGGGAACACCCGAATCCATACAATCCCTTCCCGTTTCATATACCGGGTCAGGGCTATCCTTGCGGATTCTATCTGCCTGTTGGTCAGCCAGCCGGCTGTGGTCGCCTTGAGCGCATATTCACCAAATGATATGGTGCTACCTTTACGGGCAAGACCCCGGTTTCGTCCTTTCTGCTGCTTTCTGTATTTGGTCCTTTTTGGCTGTAACATGACTTTTTATTTATGCATTTGTACCGATTCCGCAAAAGTTTGGCAAAGGTACAATCTTTACTAAATATTCAATAATTTCTCGGTATGAATATTACTTTCTTCGTTTCTTACGTTCTCGCCCTCCGCCTCCGCTTCCGGATCTCGGTTTGGATTTGAGGCCCACAAGAGGGGACAATTCTCGTTTTCCAAGCACTTCACCCCGACAGATCCAGACTTTCACGCCGATTTTACCATACACAGTCTGAGCTTCACAGAGTGCGTAATCGATATCAGCCCGAAACGTATGCAGTGGAATCCGGCCATCTTTATATTCTTCGGTCCTGGCCATATCTGCACCGTTCAGTCGGCCCGCTATCCGCACCTTGATCCCTTCAGCATTCGCCCGCATTGTGGACTGAATTGTCATCTTGATCACCCGGCGATAGTTCATCCGTGCTTCCAGTTGTTTCGCGATGGATTCGGCCACGATGTAGGCATCGAGCTCGGGTTTACGGATCTCCACGATATTGATCTGGACTTCTTTGCCAGTCAGTTTGTTGAGCTCAGCCCGAATACTATCCACTTCGGTTCCACCCTTACCGATAATGATACCGGGGCGGGAGGTCGTGATGGTAATCGTGATACGCTTCAATGTCCGCTCGATAATGATGGAAGAAATTCCACCCTTGTGAACACGGGCTCGCAGGTATTGTCGGATTTTCTCGTCCTCCACTACTTTATCTGCAAAATCCTTGTCTGCAAACCAGTTTGAATCCCAGCCGCGGATGATGCCTAAACGATTGCCAATTGGATTTGTCTTCTGACCCATTCTAATTTATTTGCTTGTTGTATTTTAATCTTTATCTGTTTCAGATATTACTTCCGCAGTCTCGGTTCCTTCAGCCTCCTGTACGTCCTCCTCATCTTCCTCGTATTCTGCTTCGTAATCTTCCTCTTCATATTCTTCTTCGTCTAACTCAAACGGTAACCGGTTTTCCACAATCAGAGTCACATGATTGGAACGTTTCCGGATCCGGTGGGCCCGGCCATGAGGAGCAGGTCGGATCCTCTTAAGCATTCCGGCCTCATCGACCAGTGCAGTCTTAATATACAGATCATAGTCTTCCGCGCTACGGCCACCGCTTTTATATTCCCAGTTGGAAATCGCAGAGATCAGCAATTTTTCCACCCATTCGCCCGCTTCCCGATTGGAATACCGACAGATATTGAGCGCATCCTGGACACTTTTGGCCCGGATGTTATCCACCAGAAGCCGCATCTTACGGGCTGACATCGGACAATTTCTTAATTTCGCAACTGCTTCCATCTTATTCTTGAATTTTAATCAATGTCTATAATTGTAATTCGAGGCCTCCCCTCTTTATTTGCCACCTTTCCGGTTACCGGAATGTCCCCGGAAATTCCGTGTCGGAGCAAATTCGCCCAACTTGTGACCGACCATATTTTCCGTAATAAAAACCGGCACAAAGGTTTTTCCATTGTGTACCGCGATCGTTTCACCCACCATATCAGGGATAACCATGGATGCACGCGACCAGGTTTTGATGACGGTCTTTTTCCTGGACTCTTTTGATTTTTCGACCTTAGTCAACAATTTATGAAATACGTAGGGTCCTTTTCTTACTGATCTGGGCATGGGTCCTTCCTATTTTTTCTTTCTTGAAATAATTAAATTGCTTGATTTTTTCTTAGTGTTCCGGGTTTTCTCCCCTTTCGCCATCACGCCTGTACGTGACCGTGGATGCCCACCGGATGCACGTCCTTCTCCACCACCCATCGGGTGATCGACGGGGTTCATGGCTACCCCACGGGTATGAGGTCGCCGCCCCAGCCAACGTTTGCGACCGGCTTTACCGGATACTACATTGGAATGTACAGGATTGGAAGTACTGCCAATGGTAGCTTTGCAACTGGCGAGAATCTTGCGGATCTCCCCGGATGGAAGTTTCACTACCACGTATTTGCCTTCCTTGCTCACCACTGTGGCTGAAGTTCCCGCACTCCGAACCAGTTGTGCCCCTTTGCCAGGATGCATTTCAATAGCAAATATGCTGGAACCCAATGGAATATCCTGCAGATAAAGTGCATTACCCGGAGCGATTGGTGCCCGGCGTCCGGACATCACCTGATCGCCTACCTTGAGGCCGGTAGTGGCAATTATATATCTTTTTTCACCATCCGCATAAGCCAGTAAGGCAATATAGGCTGAACGGTTGGGATCGTATTCGATGCTCTTGACTGTTGCCGGAATATTATCCTTGTCCCGCTTGAAATCGATTACCCGATACTTCCTTTTATGGCCTCCCCCCCGGTGACGCATAGTCATTTTACCGGTCCGGTTTCGACCACCGATCCGTTTCTTTCCTTTCGTCAGGCTTTTTTCCGGACTGCTGGAAGTGACTTCCGCGTTGTCATTGGCCATTCGATGGCGCAATCCAGGAGTGGTCGGTTTATACTTTTTCAGTGGCATGATTATCTATATCTTTATAATTTCCTAATTGCTTTCTTGTCGAGTTCTATAATTCACCGTACAGATCGATTTCTTCCCCTTCAGCCAGCGTAACGATCGCTTTTTTAAAACTGGGAATCCTTCCTTTTTGTAGTCCGTCCCGAGTGAATTTCTTCCGTAACTTCCCGGGCATGATACCAGTATTCACCGAATCCACTTCCACGTTGTACCGCTGTTCAATAGCTTTGCGGATCTCGATTTTGTTCGCTTTCCGATCCACGACAAAAGTCACCTGATTCAATTTATCATTGAGGATATCTGACTTTTCCGTGATGAGTGGTTTGATTAATATTCGCTTTGCCATTTCTATGTATTTATACCGGTTTATTTGCTTTATCAAACTGAGCTACTGAACTCTCAGAAATCAACAGAGTTCCGGCGTTCATGATGTCATAAGTATTGAGATTCCGTGCTTCTGAAACGATCAGGTTGGGGTAATTCCGGCTGCTCAGATAGACATTTCGGTCATGTTCTTCTACAACTAAAAGAACTTTCCGATCCTGAATTTCCAGATTCTTCAAAACCTGTACCAACGACCGGGTAGATGGTTTGTCAAATGAGAAATCTTCGACTATGGTAATATTCCCATCCGCTGCCTTGGCCGACAAGGCACTTTTCCGGGCCAAATCCTTCACTTTTGAATTGATTTTGGAGGAATAAGTACGCGGTTCAGGGCCAAAAATACGGCCACCACCACGGAAAACAGGGTTCTTAATGTCACCGGCACGGGCAGTTCCTGTTCCTTTTTGTCGTTTGATCTTCCGCGTACTACCGGCTACCTCGGAACGACCCTTGGTTTTGTGCGTGCCCTGGCGCTGATTGCTGAGGTAATGCTTCACAGCCAGATATACCGCATGTTCATTGGGTGTTATACCAAATACATCCTCAGGCAGTTCAATAGACCTTCCCAGATTTTCACCGTTTGTATTAAATATATCCAGTTTCATAGTTCTATTTCTTTTCGATGATCACCAGGGACCCTTTGTGTCCGGGGACCGCACCTTTAATGACCAAAATATTTTGTTCCGAATGAATTTTGAGAATTTCCAGGTTCTTCATTTTAACACGTTTGTTCCCGGTCTGCCCAGCCATTCGCATGCCTTTGATGACCTTGGAAGGATATGACGAAGCCCCGATCGATCCAGGAGCCCGTTGCCTGTTGTGCTGACCATGTGTCATATCACCTACCCCACCAAATCCGTGGCGTTTCACCACCCCCTGGAAACCTTTTCCTTTGGAGGTGCCGATCACACTAACCATATCGCCTTCATTGAAAACCTCATCCATGACCAGTTCATCACCAAGACTTTTTTCCACGCTGAAATCACGAAACTCAGCTACGTACTTTTTGGGTGTGGTATTGGCAACCGCAAAATGGCCCATCATCGGTTTGGTAGTACTCTTGGCACTTTTCTCTCCGAAACCAAGCTGGACCGCATGGTAACCATCCGTATCCTTCGTTTTGACCTGTGTCACCACACAGGGACCAGCTTCAATCACCGTCGCGGCTACGTTACGACCAAACTTGTCATAAAAACTTGTCATGCCGATTTTTCGACCTAATATTCCGTTCACTATTCTGGAATTTAAATTCTTAAATATTATTTCTGCAATACAAAACCAGGGTTCAGTATTCGAACAATCTATCCTTTAAAACATGTCAGAAACCACTTTTCGTGGCAGTCTTCCAGCATCGTAAAAACTCAAATCGGGCTGTTCCCGTCCAGGCATTCCGATACTGGTCAGATCAGGGAAATGAATGGATTATCAGGTCAATTTTACCTGAATATCAACCCCACTGGGTAATTCCAGTCGGGAAAGAGCATCCACTGTATTTGGCGTCGGAGAATAGATTTCTATCAAGCGTTTGTGGGTACGCATTTCGAATTGCTCACGAGCTTTCTTATTGACGTGCGGAGAACGGAGCACAGTAAAGATCTCTTTTTTCGTGGGCAGCGGAATCGGACCCGAAACGACGGCGCCACTGCTTCTTACCGTTTTCACAATCTTCTCTGTAGATTTATCCACCAGATTGTGATCGTAAGACCGCAGCTTAATCCTGATTTTTTGATTCATAACCTCTTTAAATTAACAAAGAACTTTTTCTTCTTCTAGATTGATTGAAAATAGTGTTTTATTATACACTCACCTCACCACGGGCTTTTTGGATGATCTCATCCGCCAGGCTGTCAGGTACTGGTTCGTATTTTGCAAATTCCATGGAGGAGGTAGCCCGCCCGGAAGTGATTGTACGCAACTGAGTCACATAACCAAACATTTCGGACAAAGGCACTTCAGCCTTCACAATAACGGCGTTGTTCTTCATATCCTGTCCCAGGATCAAACCCCGTCGTTTGTTCAGATCCCCGATGACCGGACCGGTATATTCATCCGGTGTAGTCACTTCGAGTTTCATGATTGGTTCCAGCAGGACTGGTTTACACCGAGGTGCCGCAGCCCGGAAACCTTCCTTGGCGCAAAGTTCAAAGGCAATGGGTTTGGAATCGACCGGGTGTGTGCTTCCATCGTATACCCGTACTTTCATACTGTCGATGTTGTAGCCCGCCAAAACTCCATTCTCCATCATGGCGGTGAATCCTTTCTGAACGGAAGGAATCAGCTCCTTGGGAATGGAACCACCGACGATGGCATTGACAAATTGAAGTTTGACCTTTCCACTCTTGAATTCTTCGGTTTCCAGAAACTCCGGATCTGCTGGCCCGAGTTCAAATTCCATATCGGCGAAAAGACCCGATCCACCCGTTTGCTTTTTAAGCTTCTCACGGTGAGAAATGGTTTGGGTCAATGCTTCCTTGTAGCTTACCTGAGGTGCACCCCGGTTCGCTTCGACGTTGAATTCCCTTTTCAGTCGTTCGATCAGTACCTCCAGGTGAAGCTCACCCATCCCGCGGATAATGGTTTGATTGGTTTCTTCATCATATTCCACGCGGAAGGTAGGATCTTCTTCAGCCAGCTTGGCCAATCCCACGCTCAGTTTTTCCATATCTTTCTGAGTCTTAGGCTCAATGGCCAGACCGATAACAGGATCCGGGAAGGTAATAGCCTCCAGAATGATCGGTTTGCCTTCTTCGCACAGCGTATCACCGGTACGAATATCCTTGAATCCGACTGCTGCAGCGATATCTCCAGCTTCTACCCGATCGATGGGATTTTGTTTATTGGAATGCATCTGGTATAGACGCGAAATTCTTTCTTTCTTGCCAGAGCGGGAATTATACACATAAGAACCGGCATCCAGCGCTCCGGAATAGGCCCGGAAAAAGGCCAGACGACCCACGTAAGGATCGGTGGCTATTTTAAATGCCAGAGCAGCAAAAGGCTCATCTACGTCTGGTTTCCGGAGTTCTTCTTTATCGGTGTCAGGGTTGATCCCTTTAATGGCCTCTATATCCAGAGGAGAAGGCAAATACGCACACACTCCATCCAGAACTGCCTGTACCCCTTTATTCTTAAAAGCTGAACCACAGTACATCGGTACGATCTTGCGATCCACTACCGCACCACGGATAGCATCGCGCAGTTCGTCTGCTTCGATGGAATCCGGATCTTCAAAATATTTCTCCAGAAGTGTGTCGCTGTATTCAGCAACAGACTCGATCAGTTTTTCACGGTATTCGTTCACCTGATCTACGAGATCTTCAGGAATATCAATGACTTCGAAGGTCATTCCGTAATCATGGTCATTCCAGATCCGGGCTTCTTTATTGATCAGATCCACCACACCCCTAAAGGTCTCCTCACTTCCAATGGGAACCTGCATGGGAACCGGGTTGGACCCCAACATATCTTTTACCTGACGCACGACTTCAAAGAAGTTGGCGCCCTGACGATCCATTTTATTGACAAATCCCAGTCGGGGAACTTTGTACCGGTCGGCCTGACGCCATACCGTTTCGGACTGGGGTTCTACCCCACTCACAGCATCAAAAAGAGCCACTACACCATCCAGTACCCGCAATGATCGTTCAACTTCCACCGTAAAATCCACGTGACCGGGCGTATCAATGATATTGATCGCGTATGGCTGATCTTTCCAGGTCCAACTGGCTTTGGTCGCAGCTGAAGTAATGGTGATTCCCCTTTCCTGCTCCTGATCCATCCAGTCCATAGTGGCAGCCCCATCATGGGTTTCTCCCAATTTGTGGCTGATACCGGTGTAATATAATATACGTTCGGTGGTAGTGGTCTTGCCGGCATCGATGTGTGCAGCAATTCCAATATTCCGGGTGTATTTCAAATCTTTCTTAGCCATGTGTGAGCTCTTCTTTTATTAAAATATTTCGTTGTAAGTATTTACTACACTCTGAAATGTGCAAACGCCCTGTTGGACTCTGCCATCCGGTGGGTTTCATCTTTTCGTTTTACAGCTGCTCCTTCACCTTTTGCAGCGGCCATCAATTCTGCTGCCAGTTTTTCGGAAAAACTTTTTCCGTTGCGCTGACGGGCAAACTTGATGATCCATTTCATCCCTGTAACCAATTTCCTTTTGGGCCGGATTTCTGTTGGGATTTGGAAAGTTGCCCCACCAATCCGTCTGCTCCGGACCTCTACCTGAGGCATCGCTGCATCAATGGCTTTTTTCCATATTTCATAGCCACCCTCGTCCTCTTTCTCATCAATAATATCCATTGCTCCGTAAAACAGATTGTAGGCCAAACCTTTCTTTCCGGAGTACATCATGTTGTTCACGAACATGGTCACCATGGTGTCCTGATACCTCGGATCCGGTTCGATCGCTCTGATTTTCGGTTTTCTTTTCCGCATGTCTGTTAGTTATAGAGATATGATTATTTTGGTCTTTTTGTTCCGTACTTGGATCGGGACTGCAGTCGCCCTTCCACCCCGGCGGTATCCAGAGCTCCCCGAACGATAGAATAACGTACTCCCGGCAGGTCTTTTACCCGGCCACCAGCTACCAGTACGATGGAGTGCTCCTGAAGATTATGTCCCTCACCTGGAATATAAGCGATCACCTCGATGCCATTGGTCAACCGCACTTTGGCCACTTTCCGCAACGCTGAGTTGGGCTTTTTGGGCGTAGTCGTATATACACGGGTACATACTGCCCGTTTCTGCGGACAGGAATCCAGTGCTCTGGATTTGCTCTTTTCCTTGATTTTTTTACGACCTTTTCGTACTAATTGATTAATAGTTGGCATATCACAATTTCACTGCTTATCAAAAATTTTTCACTTAAAATAGCGCCCAGACTGAGGATTCCCGCATCAATCAACGACCTCCTCCCTCAAAAGCGATTGCAAAGATAGCTAATTATTTTAAATAAAAAACACTGAGGGAGAATTTTTGACTTGTATCGCGTAAAAAATTATCGTAACCATTTGATTTGGAATCCACAGGACCGCTTTGTAGCAAAATTGTGGGTAGAAATGGAAACGAACGGATCATTCCGAAGGGAAAAACTGCACAACCAGTCGGGAACCAGCTACGGTTTGCTTCCGGCTTTCTGGATCCGGAAATTCAATTTCGCAGCGTGTCCGGATCCCGCGTGAACATGAACCGGTCCCACGGTCTGTGTCGCAATCTCAGAAAGGCAACCCGCTCAAATCGTCTATTCCAGTAACCAGTCGATGGAAAATTTGACGAAGGTGTTGCGGGTGTAATCGTCTCGTTCGAAAAACAATCCAATGTGGCCGTTTTCCAGCACACTCATATCCGAATACGCTGCAGATCCCGCATAGATCGTTTTGCCCGATGACCAGGTCTGACCCCCATCTTCACTGTATTTTATCGTCAGATTTCTCCGGTCGCTTTCGTCGTTGGTGTTTGAGAAAAGCAACAAATGGCGCGTTTGTCCATCCTGCTCCAGGGTGTAATTGACCAAACCGGCGTTGTTTCCCGGATCAGTGAGATCGGGTGCCTCCCGGCTTTGCCAGCTCTGTCCCTTGTCGCTGGAAAAATGGAGATATCGCTTTCCCCCCTGATTCACCCGGGAATTGATCATCCAGTCACCATTTGACAATTCGACAATCTTCGACTCGTCCCCCACTTCGATCGGAACATCAAAGAGAAACCAGGATTCTCCATGATCCCGGCTGCCGAAAATGTGAAGCCCGTGGTCGAGATTGACCAGGGTATGGACCAGCCACCCTTCCCGGGTCTGCATTCCGGTTCCCGACGTAATGAATTTGAAATCGTCGTGCCATCCCGGTTTTGTAATTTGTTGGGTGATGTCCATCGGTTCACTCCAGGTCTTGCCGTGATCTTCGCTTTTGACCACGTGCAAATAATATACATTCAATTCCTTATCCAGATCCATATAATTGTAAAAGAGGAAAATATCCCCTGTAACTTCATCGACGATCATCGACGGATCCGAAGCTGATTGGCCATCGGGGAAATCGACGATCGTTTCGATATCACTCCATGTTTCCCCATGGTCCGTACTCCTGCGCACCACAATGTTGATGTCACGGCTTCCCCTCAGGTCTGCGCATCCCGGTACCCGCTCATCGATCGCGGCAATCAGATCACCATTGGTGGCCGTAGCCAACGCGGGTATGCGAAAACATTCCACACCGGGTTGATCCTCTGCTACGAATAAATCCTGCATATCACTGATTCCCTTTTGGCCTGCACTATTCATCAGTTCCCGAGGCCCGCACGAAAAGGTCAATGCAAAAAAGGAAAGCCCGTACCACAATAGATTAATTCGCATCTCGACAAGTTTGAATTTTTTCAAAAATATAGCCTCCATGGCTGACAACTCCCTTAAAGATAAAAAATCATCCGAATATTTCGCTCACCTGTGGGATTAGTCGTACCCCGGGGTCTGTTCGAGCAAAGGATTTCGTCCGATCATATCCAGTGTAATGGGCAAGAGTAATTTATGACTTTCAGAAGGCGAAATAAATTCAACATGCTCATACACATACTCATCCCCCGCCCGACGTAAATCCCACCATCGCTTTCCTTCCGCCACAAATTCCTTGTACCGCTCGGCCAGTATGGCCTCGACATTCCCGGCCTGCGAACCCGATGTAAAGCCGTGCACCTCCGCATCGTAGTCATCGCCATATGCGCGCTGACGAATTTGATTGATCTCAGGGGAAGGATCCTGGCCCAGATGGTTTTTGGCTTCAGCGATCATCAGGACCACATCGGCGTACCGGTAAAGCGGAATATCATTGTCCATGACCCGAATCGATCCATCCAGGGAGCCGATAAATTTGTTCAGCAATGCCCCGAAATATTTGGGTTCGTAATAGCTCCGGTAACCCTGTCCGCCATTATCATCCGTGTACAGTTGTATAAAGGTCGCATCCTTGCGGTCATCCTCATGGTCGTCCAACAACAACAGGGTTTTTTCGGAGGGTCCATAGCGATTTTGCCCGTCGGTGATAAAACCATCCATCGAAACCCCGTGCTGGTCAAATTGCGGGTGGATTTCCGTGGTCCGGCCTGTCATCTGACTGTAAAAATTGGTCGCTTGATTTTGTTCAAACTGAAAAGCAAAGATGAACTCTTCATTGTTCTCATTGGAAATGGCGAACAGGTCTGCATAATGGGGAACCAATCCAACGCCCATGCCGGATATTTGATTCAGGGCTGATAACGCCGTATTGAAATCTTCAGCACCACCTCCCATCAGGTTCCCTGACCAAATATAAACATCACCTTTTAGGGCCAGCGTCGCAGCTTTGGACCAGTAGATCCGTTTACCCTCCCAAAAAGAATCGTCATCACCAAATGCATCGAGGGAA
>CBFGVZ010000045.1:0-20538 GCA_965652315.1 uncultured Saprospiraceae bacterium
AGGGAGAACCTATCGACGTGTACAACCACGGAAACCTCAGCCGCGACTTCACCTACATCGATGACATCGTGGATGGACTGGTCGGTGTTATCCCACAGATACCGCATAAGGAACCACCCTATGCCATCTACAACATTGGACGTGGTGAACCAGTATCCCTGGATGACTTCATCCAGGCCATTGAACAGGCGGCAGAAATGAAAGCTACCCGCCATAATCTTCCCATGCAACCCGGAGACATGGAAAAAACCTGGGCGGATACTTCCAATTTGCAAAATTTAAACGGCTATACACCAAAGACCCGGCTGGAAGAAGGAGTGAAATGTTTTGTGGAGTGGTATAAAAAATATATTGATATTCATTGAAATAGATTTAGAGGACCAGATTCCATATAACTATCTCTACTGCAGCATTAACCAAAAAGTTATCTAAAACCGACGGATCAGTGGTACAGGAAAAGAATCTAATTAGATATCCCTGGCTCCCGATTTTATAAGCATGACCAACGAGTTCAAATACTATAACCATCTTGGATTTTTCAATCCCTATTACGTAACTCAGGATGGGAAAAACCATATTTTCAGCAATATTGATGAGGCGATCAAATTTTTACCCGAAGACCCCATCCTCGATCCGGTAGCGATCATCGAATTACTCGATAGAAACTACATCCTCGGCGATCGGACAATGATCCAGGGCATCCAAAAAACGCCGTGGATGGCTCGCCCAAATAAGTCCCGGACCGACTGGCAATACTTTGAGGAATTACCGCCCCATGACGAAAAAACAGCCAGTCCTGAGGAAATTGCTACGAGATTTCATGATCTGTTATTATCCGAACTTCGAGAATATATCGGCACCAGAAAATCGATTGGCGTCCTACTCTCCGGGGGTATGGACAGCCGGATTGTGGCCGGGTTATTACAAGAAATTAAAAACGAGGCGGGAAATCCTGGATTTGATGTAGTGGCCATTACGTGGGGACTACCCTCCAGTAGGGATGTGGTCTACGCTGCAAGAATTGCAAAACTGTACAACTGGGAATGGAAACACTATCCAGTCGGGATCGAGCAGCTCGAGGAGAATGTTCAGGTATGTGCAGAAAATGGATGCGAGTATTCCCCCATTCACTTGCATGCCATGCCTCACATACGCCATATGGACGGATTAGACTGTATCGTAGCGGGCAGCTTTGGAGACAGTATTGGCCGGGGTGAGTACTCTGGGCAAAAAGTAAGGCACCTGGTCGATTTCAGTCAATTAAAATTCAATCGAAGGTATGGTGGTATATTGAATCTATCTCCCCAAAATCAACATGCTGAGATCCAAAAGGATGTTCAATTTTACCACGATAAATTTCCACGCGAAAAAGGCTACCAGCAGGCGGAGCTTGACCAACAGTTACACTATATGCGTAGAATGCTCAACCCATGTATGAAGGTAATTCATCAAAAAATACCGGTATTTCAGCTTTTTACTTCACCTGCCGTATTCGGATATATGTGGTCGCTGGATCCGGGAATGAGAAATGATGAGGTGTACTTGGAAATGTTGAAAAAATATTTTCCGGAGCTTTGGGATATTCCGTGGGCCCGCACCGGATTACGATACCCTGATCGTACGGGTCAATCGGACAAATTCCTGAAAAAAAATCACAATTACGAGGAGATGATCAGGGAGCATTTCTTACGTGAATTAGCTCAGGATGACGTGAAACACACCCTTGAACGGCTTAAAATTTTCAATCTGAGAAATATAGAGCGGCTTATAAAACTTTGTAAAAGTTTTCCTATACCTTCCTCGCGCTATTTCGAAGAAAAACTGATTTGGATCCTGGCGATTGCAAAATTTTCTGAACTGTACAGCATAAAGTCAACGACTCTGCCCGATTCATCGCATCATCCAGTATCCCTGGTCACTGAATACAGCTTGAGATACATGAAACGTAAATTGTGAAATAGAGATTGGTTTTGATGATTTTCTGGCATATTTGATGGTCAAATCACTTGATAACCACATACTACATCACTGAATCATATGAAAATTTACCTTGCAGGACATAACGGAATGGTGGGGTCAGCCATCCTTCGGCACCTGAGAGCCAGCGGTGACTACGACATAATTACCGCATCCAGGGAAGAACTGGATCTCAAGGACCAGGAAATGACGGATTCCTTTATGGAGTGGCACCGGCCCGACATGGTGATCATCGCCGCCGCCCGGGTAGGCGGTATCCTGGCGAACCGGGATCATCCGTGGCCCTTCCTCTACGACAATCTGATGATCGAAGCCAATGTGATCAACGCCGCGCATGAAAACGACGTTCAGGACCTGATCTTTCTGGGTTCATCGTGCATATACCCCCGACTGGCGTCCCAGCCACTCAAGGAAGAATCCTTACTCACGGGTCCGCTGGAACCGACCAACGAATGGTACGCCATCGCGAAAATAGCCGGGGTGAAAATGTGCCAGGCCCTCAACAAACAATACGGTCGCAACTACCTGTCGCTTATGCCGACCAACCTGTACGGTCCCGGGGACAATTTTGACCTAAAAACCTCCCATGTCCTCCCGGCGATGATCCGGAAGTTTCATGAAGCGAAAGAAAAGGACCACGCCCCGGTGGGATTGTGGGGTACGGGATCTCCCCTACGGGAATTCCTCCACGTGGATGATCTCGCTGAAGCCATAAAGTTTGTCATCGAGAATAGGGATCACATCGATCACGACCTGATGAACATCGGCACAGGGCATGATTTGAGCATCAAAGACCTCGCCCTGCTTATCCAAAAAATCACCGGGCACCAGGGAGATATAGATTGGGATAGCAGCAAACCCGATGGTACGCCTCGTAAGCTGATGGATGTGTCGAGGATGAAGGAATTGGGATGGAAGGCGAGAATTGGATTGGAGGAGGGAATAAAAAAGACTTATTATTGGTATGTACATCAAAGCATAGAATTATAGAAGTTGAAAGTAAGTTGAGTTCAAAGCTGAAAGGGAGGAGAGCTCAAAGCTCAAAGCAAGGAAAGCTCAAAGCAAGGAAAGCTCAAAGCTCAAAGCTGAAAGCTGAAAGCTGAAAGCGGGGTGTAGTGGGTGAGTTTTAGCAGTTTGGGTTATGCTGGACGAAAGGAGGAATGGGTTATGTTTTGGCGGATGGGGTCATGTTAGTGGGGATGATGAGTGGGGCTATGTTTTGGCGGTGTGGATTTTGAGGGCGGAGGAATGGAGGCATGGATTGGCTATCCGGTCAAACTGGGGGTAAAATAGAGCAAGATGAAAAAATTTGCATTCAGAGAATTGAAGGTGCGGCAAAAGGCGCTTGATTTTGCGAACTATGCCATATCCTTATCCGAAAACCTCCAGGCTGCACGACAACATTATAGGCTGATCGAACAATTTGAGGCGGCTTCCGATTCGGTAGCCATGAATATTGCTGAAGGAAAAGGAAGAAATTCCAAAAAAGAATATGACTCAAAAAAATAAAACAGCCTTAATAACAGGCATCACGGGACAAGATGGGGCCTATCTGGCTGAGCTACTGCTCGAAAAAGGGTATACGGTCCACGGGATCAAGCGGAGGGCTTCCTTATTTAATACGGATCGGATCGACCATCTTTACCAGGATCCACACGAGGAAAACCAGCGATTGATTTTGCATTATGGAGATATGACCGATTCGCTGAATCTGACCCGGATCATCCAGGAAACCCAGCCGGATGAAATCTACAATCTCGCCGCGCAGAGCCACGTCCAGGTCAGCTTTGACACGCCGGAATATACGGCCAACGTTTCCAATGGCCGGGTAGTCAAGGCAGATAACCCATTTATACGTGAGCACCAGCTGGAAGGTAAGTTTATCGTGCAATATTCGGGCAATATCGGGCTATCTCACCGGGTGGAATGGCTCATCGAATTGGCAGAAGAACTACAGAAGCACGACCACATCCTTATTCAGATCATTGGACGGGGTCCCCGCAAGCCAGTTTTGGAGCGACTGGTGGCTGAAAAGAATTTGGCTAATTGCCAGTTTCTGCCCTTCCAGTCGGATGAAATGTTCCCTTATTCGCTCAGCGCAGCAGATGTGGGTGTGGTGATGCTCGATCCACGCATTTCTCAAGGTAGCGTGCCCAGCAAAACGTACAACCTGATGGCCTATGGGATACCTGCCCTATACGTAGCCTCTCCTGATAGCGAACTGGCCCGCTATACCGACAAATATGAACACGGGCTATGCGTGGAAGAACAGCAGATCATGGAGGCGGCTGAATTTTTAATAAAATTATCACGAAACTCCGAAGAGTATACAGTCCCCTGAAGGGGCGATGGTTGTTGGCCCCCTCGCATTGACAGATATTTAGGTGCGACATCGTCCTTTCAGGACTCAGAAACTATATGGATGCCCTTTCGATGGGTTTAAACCCATCGCTGGTTTATCATCGTCCTTTCAGGACTCTTACATTCATCCTCACCATTTTTGATGAAAATTTCCAATTCATCTGGATGTATCCGTTCAGATCAGGCTTAGGTTATCGAAAATGGACGCAGAAGGGAATTCTTGCAGACGCATTTGTGCTTTCACAAAATGTCTCGGGACAGCAAGTCCTGAAGGGACGCCGGTGCAATAGCGATGGGCTTCAGCCCATCGACGGGGTTAAAAAAAGATTTTGAGCCCTGAAGGGGCGATGGTTGTTGGCCCCCTCGCATTGACAGATATTTAGGTGCGACATCGTCCTTTCAGGACTCAGAAACTATATGGATGCCCTTTCGATGGGTTTAAACCCATCGCTGGTTTATCATCGTCCTTTCAGGACTCTTACATTCATCCTCACCATTTTTGATGAAAATTTCCAATTCATCTGGATGTATCCGTTCAGATCAGGCTTAGGTTATCGAAAATGGACGCAGAAGGGAATTCTTGCAGACGCATTTGTGCTTTCACAAAATGTCTCGGGACAGCAAGTCCTGAAGGGACGCCGGTGCAATAGCGATGGGCTTCAGCCCATCGACGGGGTTAAAAAAAGATTTTGAGCCCTGAAGGGGCGATGGTTGTTGGCCCCCTCGCATTGACAGATATTTAGGTGCGGCATCGTCCTTTCAGGACTCTTACATACATCCTCACCTTTTTTTAATGGAAAAGACGCCACCCTCAAAAAAACAACCCCTTACAATTCCCGTCCGGATGACAGGGATCCGCGACGGGATTTTTTTTTCTTAGAGATTCCTGCCTACAGGTGTATCTATTCTTTCTTATTTCTCTCTCATCCCTGCCCTTTCCGCCAGGTCCCTGCCCTTTCCTACCTTTCTGATCATTCCTTTTTCTTCAGCCATTCGAAATCCCAAAATCTCCCCTGGTCCTTATTGTTGTCTTTGTCGCGGGAATAGGTGCGATTCGCTTTGCCGGATCGCTTGCGTTTATTGTCGGATTTCTTTTTGTCTTTGTTTTTTCCAAATCCGAGCTTGCGTAAAAATTTACGCTCCTTTTCCTGCTTTTTCAAAATATACCGGATGGTGAAATCGGAACCGATCCGGAATTTGACGTCTTCATTACCTATACCGACCATGGGCGTGATGTTGAAGGAGAGGTTGGTCTTGCCGAGTGACATCTCTGCACCACCCTGCAGCAGCAGCCCGCCGAAATTGCTCCGTTCGCCATCGTCGAACATGCCGTAATGGAGCCCGCCCCCGCCGTAAAAATTCAATCCACGGGTAATGATCTTTTTATGTTGCCGTCCGATGAGACTGACTCCACTTTCGCCTGTCCACATGTTTTTGGAGAGCACCGCCTCGAACGAATATTTCTCCTTTGGGCTATACACCACGCTGATACCCATGAATTTGCTCAGTTTCAGGCCGGCAGCCCATTCGTAGGACTGCGCCTGCAAAGATCCGGTTCCGGATACAATGATCGATAACAGCAGGAGAATCAGGCTTTTGGGCATGGGAAGTTTTTGTATGATGTATATACGGTATTAGTATATACGATAAAAATGAAATTTTGGTATTTAGCCAGAATGATTCACCACTAACAGTCTGAATAAGTTGCATTATATTGAATACCAATCTGGTATTGTTCGACTATATTCGGTCATGCCTAACAACTACCTAACTCATATTCCAAAGAAATGTATATGATGCAGTAATATTAAATGTTGTGTAGTTGCCTTTTTTGGTTACTTTTTTTCAGCAAAAAAAGTAACAGAGACCATTTTATTTTTCACACGTAGCATCTTCAAAATCACTTATAGGAACTTAAGATAAAGCAAATACCATGCATAATCCAGTTTAACCCGGCAGGTAGTGGTGTTTCCTGACACAGGGAGAGAAAGGTTTCTACCGCCGGACGGCGTAAAAAGGTGGGCCTTTCAGCTCCGGGAAAAAGTCGAATAGAAGAAATACGATCACCGGGATCCACTCAAAAGACAAGTGGGAATAGGACACCAAAGTACCAACTACCGAAAGGCCGCCGGTTTTGTGGTATCATTCGTTCCCTGCCAGCAGATACAACACGGCCATGCGGACAGCCACGCCATTCTCCACTTGTTCCAAAATAATAGATTGACTGGAATCGGCTACATCACTGTCGAGCTCTATACCACGATTGATGGGACCGGGATGCATGATCACCACCTGCTTACGCAGGCTGTCCAGCAATTCCCGGTGAATGCCGTAGTACAAGGCGTATTCGCGAAGCGATGGAATGTATCGCACTTCCTGCCGTTCCAGTTGGATACGCAGGACATTCGCCACATCACACCATTCCAGTGCTTCCTTCACATTATAGAAAACGCGGACACCCAGTTCGCCCAGGAATCGGGGGATCAGCGTCGGCGGACCACAAACGGCCACCCTGGCGCCGAGCTTTTGCAGACAAAATATATTGCTCAGGGCGACCCGGCTATGGGATATGTCGCCAAAAATGCAGACCTGCAACCCCTGAAAACTGTTGAATCTTTCCCGGATGGAATAAGCATCGAGTAGAGCCTGGGTGGGGTGTTCGTGCGTCCCGTCCCCGGCATTGACGATATTGGCGTCGATGTGCTGAGCCAGAAAGGTTGGCGTTCCTGCAATGGAATGCCGGACCACGACCATATCCACCTTCATCGACAGTATATTGCGCACCGTATCGAGGAGTGACTCCCCTTTCTTTACGCTGGAACCACCCGATGAAAAATTGAGGACATCAGCGGACAACCGTTTTTCGGCCAACTCAAACGAGATCTTCGTTCGGGTGGAATTCTCAAAAAAAAGATTGGCAATGGTGATGTCCCGCAATGTGGGTACTTTCTTGATGGGCCGGTTGATCACCTCCTTGAAATTGTCAGCCGTCTGCAGGATCAATTCGATGTCTTCTTTCGTAATATTCTTAATCCCCAGAAGATGCGGCTGGCTCAGGACGGATCTGATCATTTTTTCTCCGGTTTTGAGTCAAACAATAATACCTGGTTCTGATCTGGTTTTGTGCCCCAGTTCACCTGGACGTAGGCATTGTCGACCGCATCCACTTCCATGCCGACATAATCACACTGGATGGGAAGGTGCCGGTTGAACCGACGATCAATCAAGGTCATGAGTTTGACCTTTGCCGGTCGACCGTAATGCTGCAAGGCGCTCAGAGCAGCCTGGATCGTCCGGCCGGTATAGAGTACATCATCGATCAAAACGACATCACGACCTTCTATCAGAAAATCCATCTTGTTGTAGTCTGGAGTCAACATCCGCTCGCGCCGCCGGAAATCGTCCCGGTAAAACGTGATATCGAGGTGTCCTTCCAGGATCTTAAATTTCAATTTTTCGGAGCGGAGCAGCGCTATGATCTGCTGCAGCAAGATCGTGCCACGGGGCTGAATTCCAATGAGGCAAACTTCTTCATTTTCGCCAAAGTCCTCAATGAGCTGTTCCTTCAACCGCCGAAGGGTCAGCTGAAAACGGGCTGGGGGCATTATTTCACGTCCGTTCTTCATGCGCGTACAAAGATAACTAAGGAGTGATAAATTGACCGCAATTTTGCATTGATTTGTTATCCATTCTTTTTTTGTAATTTCGCCCAGGAATCCCGCAACGCCACTGCCTGATTGAAAATGAGATGATCTTCGGTGGAGTCAGGATCCACAATGAAATATCCTTTTCGAAAAAACTGAAAAATCTCACCGGGTCTGGCCTTGGCCAGTTCGGGTTCTACCATCACACCTGTCAATACTTTCATGGAATCGGGGTTGAGGTACTGGATAAAATCCACGTCCGGATCATCGGCTGGCGTGGGTACCGTGAACAAACGGTCGTAAAGCCGTACTTCCACGGACTTTGCATGGCTGGCTTCCACATAGTGCAGCGTACCTTTCACCTTCAGACCGGAGGTATCCTCGCCGCTTTTGCTTTCCGGCACATAGGTACACCTGACCTCCGTGATCCGACCTACCTGATCTTTAACTACTTCATCGCAATGCAGAATATATCCGTGTTTCAACCGGACATATTGGCCCGGCGTCATCCGAAAATATTTTTTCGGGGGATTTTCCATGAAATCCTCCCGTTCGATATACAGTTCACGTGAAAATGGCATTTGCCGGCTGCCGGCAGTTTCGTTTTCCGGATTGTTCTCCGCTTCCATCCATTCGGTCTGTCCTTCGGGGTAATTGGTAATGATCACCTTAATGGGGTCAAGGATAGCCATCATCCGGCTGGCGCGGCTATTGAGGTCGTCGCGCAGGCAGTGTTCCAGCAGGGATATATCGATGAGGTTATCGCGTTTCGCCACCCCAACCATCTGGGCAAACTGACGAAGGGCTTCCGGCGTATAACCCCTTCGACGCAATCCACTTAATGTTGGCATCCGGGGATCATCCCAGCCCGATACATGGCCCTCTTCCACCAGCCGGCGCAATCGCCGCTTACTGGTGATCATATAATTGACGTTGAGACGGGCAAATTCGATCTGGCGTGAGGGAAAGGTCCCCAGTTTTTCCAGAAACCAGTCGTATATGGGCCGGTGATTCTCAAATTCCAGCGTACACAGCGAATGCGTGATATTTTCAATGGAATCGGAAACCGGATGTGCAAAATCGTACATTGGATAAATATTCCAGTTGTCCCCTGACTGGTGGTGCGCAATTTTTTTGATCCGGTAGATCAGCGGGTCACGCATATTCATATTTGGGTGAGCCATATCGATCTTCGCCCGTAGCACACGGCTCCCATCCTCAAATTCTCCCTCCTTCATCCGGATAAACAGGTCCCGGTTTTCTTCGATCGACCGACCCCGGAACGGACTGTTTATACCTGGCGTAGTCACCGTACCCTTCTGTGCTGCAATTTCCTCAGCGCTCGAATCATCGACATAGGCATCGCCCTGCTCCACCAGTTGCATGGCGTATTCGTAAAGCTGCTGAAAATAATCCGAGGCAAAATACAGCCGATCGTCCCAGTCGTACCCCAGCCAGCGAATGTCCTTCTGGATATTCTGGACGAAATGCTCTTCCTCTGTCGCCGGATTGGTGTCGTCAAACCGAAGATTGGTTATTCCCCCATACTTACGGGCCACCTCAAAATTGAGGCAGATCGCCTTGGCATGACCGATGTGGAGATAACCATTGGGTTCGGGGGGGAAACGGGTGCGGACCTCGCCGCCGTGCTTGCCCTTTGCAATGTCCCCTTCAATGATTTGTTCGATAAAATTTTTAGATTCCTCCGCCATAATTCATATTACATTTTATGAGGCATTCCTATGCCCAGTAGGTTCATTGAATGTTTCAGTACGCCAGATACCGCCTCGCAAAGTTTCAGCCGGAAACTTCGCGCTTCATCCGACTCCGCCGACAGTACGCGGTGTTCGTTGTAAAATTTATGGTACAGCTTGGCCAATTTATAGGCATAGTTCGCAATGGTGGACGGATCATACGTCTCTGCCGCCTTTTCGACTTCTGCTGGATATTCGGATAAATGTACCAACAGGTCCATCTCGTGAGGCCCAGGCTGATAGGAACCATCCTCTGAAGGTCCTCCATCCTGGTTCTTGCGCAGAATGGACTGTATCCGAACATATGCATTCTGAATGTAGGGTCCGGTCTGTCCCTGCATATCCACCGACTCCGCCGGATCAAAAACCATACGTCGGGCCGGCTGGACCCGTATCATATGATACTTCAAAGCCGCCAGACCAATTTTACCGATGATATCCTCCCGTTCGGATTCGGGTAAATCGTTGATTTCACCTTTTTCCAGCGCAATTTTGCGGGCTTCTGACCGAACATCTTCCATCAGATCATCCGCATCTACCACCGTTCCCTCGCGGGATTTCATCCGCCCATGAGGCAATTCCACCATGCCATAGGACAAATGATACATACCCCCCGCATAGGGCCGGTCCAACAATCGACATATAGCAAACAATACTTCGAAGTGATAGTTTTGTTCGTCTGCCACTACATAGACCATCCGGTCCACACCGAGATCCTGGTACCGCTGTTCGGCCGTCCCGATATCCTGCGTGATATACACCGAAGTCCCGTCACTGCGCTGAAGAATTTTCCGGTCCATACCTTCAGCCTCCAGGTTGACCCATACCGATCCATCGTCATCCCGATCGAAATGTCCGGCATCCAATCCCTTTTGCACGATATCCTTTCCGAGCAGGTAGGTATCGGATTCGTAGTAAATATGGTCAAATTTCACTCCCAGCCGGGCATAGGTCTTATCGAATCCATCGTATACCCATTGATTCATTTGCCGCCACAGCTTCAGGGTTTCGGGGTCATTGTTTTCCCACCGGAGCAGCATTTGACGGGCTTCCCGTCCGAGGATGCTCTGGCGATTGAAGTAATCATTTTTATATCGGCTGAAAAAAGCAGCTTCGGACTCCTTCTCCCCTTTTGTGGACTGATAAATAGCTTTTGCTTCTGCACTTTCCTGCCATTGTTCATATTCTGCTCTGAAATGGGTTTCAAACAGCACGTAGAAATCCCCTACAAAGTGATCCCCTTTGCGGCCGGTACTTTCAGGTGTAGCCCCCTGGCCCCACTTCACCCAGGACAGCATCGACTTGCAAATGGCAATCCCCCGGTCGTTGATGATCTGGGTTCTGAGCACGCGATAACCTGCTGTGGTCAGGATTTCGTACATCGACCAACCCAGCAGTATGTTCCTTATGTGGCCGAGATGAAGGGGTTTATTGGTATTGGGGGAGGAATATTCGATCAGTACTGACTGTTCCTTGTCGGGCAATTGTCCATAGGTGGTATTATGCTGAACATAATGTAGGAATTCCATCCAGAGGCTGGTGTCCAGCGTCAGATTGAGAAAACCTTTGACTACGTTGAATCGTGTGATCCGTAAGTGGGTCACCAATTTCTGTCCGATCCGTTCTGCAGCCAGGGGCGGTGGCATTTTGAGTTTTCCGGCCAGGGGGAACACTACCAGGGTGTACTCGCCTTCAAATTCAGGTCGGGTCACATTGATCTGCACATCCTTTTCGGGTAAATCAAGGTCGAACTGTTCGTGCAGAATGCGCCGTATATTTTCCGTCAGATATTCTCTTATTTGCATGGCGCAAAGTTAAAATATTCCGCTGTCTAACGGACATTTTTGGAAAAAAACGAAAACCGGGTGTCGCCGTAGGGGCGACATTCCACAAAACAGGGATGATTTCGGAAATCGTGGTCATCATTGTGTTCGAGCACCAGCAACCCTCCTTCAGCAAGCAGATTCCCGTCCAGTATAAGATCGGGTAGTTCAGGAATGCGTTTCATCGGATAGGGCGGACCGGCAAAAATCAGCGTATAGGACCGGTCAGCATCTCTGATAAAGCGAAATATATCATTCTGGTGGATCTTTAAAAAAGGTTGAATGTCGAGTTCCTTCGCCATGGTCCGGACAAACTGCACCGCAGGGCCATGGCGATCCACATAAGTGGCATCGGTACATCCCCTGGAAATAAACTCATAGCAATGACTCCCCGTACCACCAAACAGGTCAAGGAATATGGTATCTTCAAAATCCACCTGATTTTGCAAGATATTGTACAGTCCTTCTTTCGAAATATCGGTAGTTGGTCGGGTGGGCCATTTGTCAGCGGGGGGGTAAAACCTACGACCTTTCAGATAACCGCTGATGATTCTCATATTCAGATTTTCACTTCAGGTAATAAAGGATGGACCTTTAACGGAGGCCGTCCGGTCAGTTGTTTCCACTGCCAATAGGTCTGGATCAACATTCCGGGAATATTTTCCTCAAAAAAGTTGTGCATTCCTTCCATATTCACCAGTTCTCCGCTGATGACCAGATGTTCCAGTCCCGGAATTACTGGTCCCAGTGTCTGGTAATTGAACAATATATAGTAATATACATCAAGCGTCTTATGTACTTCAAAGGAATTGATGGAATCCTCCCCTACAGGCGTGCAAAACACCACATACAGGATATTTTTCCTCAAATGAAACCATAGCACAGCCTGGTCGGGGTGCTCCGCATGAAATTCCATCAGTTCTATCTGCAGCCGTTGCGCGATATGGGTATAGCTCACAGGGGCGTCAAAAAATTCACGATGGTACAACAAGTACGCCGGAAGCCGATTTTTATATGTTTCCAGTTGCCCATTCCGGGTTCGATGAAATATCGAATTGATGAATACCAACTCTATGGATTTCAAATCTTTACGGGCCAGATCATTTCCTGAATAAAACTGATCCAAAGCGGATTGGACCTCTGTTTCGGGGCTGGCCAGATGGGCCATGGAAAGAGAATCCAGCTCCATGACGGTACGTTGGCGGGTCAATATTCCCGACAGGCCATCCATATAAATGAACAGCGCCAATTGGGCCTCAGTCCGGTCCGGCTGAAGTTCCGCCATGCTATCTATCCCAGCTTCCTGCAGTCGATGGCTTAGTCAGGTCACCGAATTTAATCATTTTCTCCGGGTCATACATTTTATCGTATTTCGCATAGGAAGGATCGGCATAGGGGCCCATAAACTCCTTATACTTTGTGCCGACTTCCACGACATTGACCAAAGTGGACTGATAGGTCAACGTATCTGCGGCAATATGAAATTTCACCCCTTGTGAGTAGGGCACATATTCCAGGGAATCCAGATCGATGCCCATCGCCCGAATAGTATCAATGGCCGGCTTATAGGTGGTATCCCGGGTGAGGTTTTTGGGATCAAAATTGGGATCATCCGGGTCACCGACGATATTGATAAACATCAGGTCTCCTTCCCGCAGTACCTGTTTGAGTGTATCCCAGCTATTGGCAAACGAACCACCGGACACGTCGCGGTATACCTGTTGTGCATTTCGGATCTTGTTGAGCTTCTGGATCACAGCACGTTCCCGTCTGTCCAGTTCGTTTTTGAAGCTAATGGGGGCTTTAATACTGGCATAAGTCATATATCCCAGGGCCAGTACGGCCAGAAAAAGAAGTAGATTGATAACGATTCTCATTACAGATAATTTTTAGTCGGTTTATACGTATGCAATAATAACATTTTTATTAAAAGTAACTAAATATGTTTCAAATCAATGAAATTTTATTTCCTTTCCGCCCCGCTCCCGGGACTGAAAAACGATGAAAATAATGTCTGAAATCCTGCTAGCCATTGAGTCATCCTGCGATGACACTTCTGCCTCTATTATTGTAGATGCAAAAATAGCTTCAAATGTTGTATCAAGCCAAATTGATCATCAAAATCTAGGGGGTGTGGTGCCAGAACTGGCTTCGAGAAAGCACCTTGAATCGATTGGAATTGTGGTCGAAGAAGCGTTTCGCCAGTCTGGGATCGCAAAAAATCAAATAAACGGAGTGGCATTTACCCGGGGTCCGGGGCTGATGGGCTCCTTGCTCGTGGGCGTATCCTTTGCCAAATCTCTGGCTCAGGCGTTGTCTGTACCCATCATAGAGGTCAATCATATGGAGGCGCACGTGCTTTCACATTTTATCGAGGAACCCTTTCCGGAATTTCCATTCCTTTGTCTGACCGTATCGGGAGGACATACGGAAATTGTTCTGGTGCGGGCATACAATGACATGGAAATCCTGGGAAATACCCTGGATGATGCGGCTGGAGAGGCGTTTGACAAAGCTGGGAAAATCATGGGGCTTCCCTACCCTGCAGGGCCTCACATTGACCGATTGGCTGAAAACGGTCAACCCCGGTTCACCTTTCCCCATCCGTCCGTTGCGGATTTTCATTTTAGCTTCAGTGGGTTGAAAACGGCTTTCCTCTATTTTCTACAAAAAGAAATGAAGACTGATCCGGAATTCATCCGGGAAAATCTGAATGATCTGGCAGCGAGTCTTCAAAAAACCATCGTGGATATCCTGATGATTGAATTGGTTCGCGCGAGTGACAAAACCGGGATCCGTGACATCGCCATTGCGGGCGGTGTGAGCGCCAATAGTGGGTTGCGTCGTCAATTGGTAGCGGAAAGTGAATCCAGAGGATGGCGATATTACCTCCCGCGGTTGGAGTACTGCGTTGACAATGCTGCGATGATCGCGCGGGCGGCCTGGTTCAAATTCCGCAATCGGGAATTTTCGCAAATGGATGTGACCGCAGATCCCCGATGGGAAGTATAATTTATTTCCGGGATTATAGGAATACCGGATCTATAAGTTCTATTGTGACCTTCCGAAAATGTTTCCAATATTTCCCTTGTTGACCTCCCTTATTAACACGGTATTATAAGTGATGAATTTAACATTGGGATACAATATCCCATTTTTTGGATCGTTTAATGTATCTGAAACACACAAATTTAATAAACTAAATCAAGTTTTATTATGAAAAAGATTTCATTGTTTGTTTTGCCCATGTTCTTTATTATTTCGCTTTTCATTGTAAGTTGTAACAATGACAATAATCAGAACATGAATGAACAGTTTGAAGAAGAAAAATTGGCGCTGAAGGAAGATTTGGAAGACGCCAGAGATGACATACAGGAGGACCTCAATGAGGTCCAGCAAGAACTTTCAGATCTGCAGGATCAGATGGCCAATAACATGGAAAATGCCAATGACGAACTGAAAGCTCAGTGGCAGGAAATGGAGAATAATTTGGAAAAACGGAAAGAAGAACTCAATAAAGAGAAAGAGGAGTTATCTGACCGGATTAGTGACATCGCCAATGCTACCCGGGAAAACTGGGAGGATTTTAAGATGGATGCCCGGGAATGGGTGGATGACATAAATAATTAAATGGGATGTATTGATCCCTTAATGTAAACCAACAATCGGGCACTCAGTGAAATACTGGGTGCCTTTTTTGTTTGAGGCGTCCCTGGCGTCCAGGAGTCCCAGGGGCGCTCTGGTATCGATGACCACCGTCCCGATCCCTTCCCCCTTCCCCTTCACTGCCATTCTCCCGACGCATTCTCTCATCTTTTTCCCCTAATTTTAAACAAAAAACCTTTTATGGTGTCATTTTTGTATCCAAATAATGTGTCAATTACACAGAATGTCCGATATGGAAGAAAACTTCATCGCCAAATTATACGAGGAACACCAGGATTGCCGGTATTTGCCCCCACCGGATCAGGTCTGTGACTTATTCCGTCGTCAACTTGAATTGCTGTTCCCGGAATTTGCGTCGGAATCCTTTCACAGTCTGCAAGGTTTCAAAATGCAATGGAACAAACTCAGGCAGGATTACATCCACTTGTTTCAAAAACTGGATATGGACAAAAAACCGGTGGATGTGGCCAACCGGCTATTCAGTCTGATCCCGCAGATCAAGTACCAACTCGAACTGGACGCCCAGGCCATACTGTCGGGTGATCCGGCTGCCACAGACATTTATGAAGTCAAGCAAACCTATCCCGGATTTCTGGCCATCGCGTTTTACCGATTTGCCCATCTCATGGATGAGCTGGGTATCCCGTATTGTCCCCGGATGCTCACCGAAGAAGCCCATAGCCGGACCGGGATCGACATCCATCCCAAGGCCAAAATCGGATTACATTTTTGCATAGATCATGGCACTGGTGTGGTCATCGGCGAAACAAGCCAGATCGGAAACCACGTCAAAATTTATCAGGGTGTAACGCTAGGGGCGCTAAGCGTGGACAAAGAAATGGCATCGGTCAAGCGGCATCCAACCATTGAAGACCGCGTGGTGATCTATTCCGGGGCGACCATCCTTGGCGGGGATACCATTATCGGACGCTCCAGCGTGATTGGCGGGAATGTATGGCTCACCAAAAGCGTAAGACCCAATTCCAAGATATATTACCAGCCGACAACATCTGAATTAAGTGAAATATAACCGACCTGAATAAAAATCTTGCGATGCCTTCAATATTGGACCTGATAGGAAAAACACCACTCGTAGAAATTAAAGACCAGACGATTCTCGCCGATGTTCATTTATATGCCAAATTGGAGTATCAAAACCCCGGGGGAAGCGTGAAGGACCGGACGGCCCTGGGGATGATAAAAGGGGCCCTGGAGCGGGGAGAAATCAAAGCAGGCGACAAAATCGTAGAAGCCACCTCCGGCAATACGGGTATCGCGCTGGCTCTGATAGCGCGGCAGTTTGATCTGGACATCACCCTGATTATGCCTGAAAATTCAACTCAGGAACGGATTGATACCATGAAGGCGTATGGTGGGAAAGTCATTCTGACTCCCGCTGAAAAAACGATTGAATACAGCCGGGAACTGGCTGAAAAAATGGCAAATGAAGAAGGGTATTTCATCCTCAACCAATTCAACAATCCCGACAATTACAAAATCCATTACCATACTACTGGTCCGGAAATCTGGCAGGATACCAAAGGGAAAATCACTCATTTTGTCAGCGCAATGGGGACTACGGGAACTATCATGGGCGTATCCAGGTACCTCAAAGAACAAAATGACGCTGTCACAATCATTGGAGCCCAGCCTTCGGATGGGAGTAATATTCCAGGCATCCGACGATGGTCCCCGGAGTATTTACCCAGGATATTTGAGGCAGATCGGGTGGATGCCACCCGCGAAGTCAGTCGGGATGAAGCCATCCACCATATGAAAATACTGGCCCAAAACCACGGCATTTTTGCCGGTATGAGCTCAGGGGGTGCCTTTAAAATCGCATTGGATACCGCCAGATCACAGCATCAATCAGCAACTATCGTATTCATCGTTTGTGATCTGGGTGACCGGTATCTTTCCAGTGGGATTTATGGGTAACAAGCCTGGGAAAAGGATGAATTTTATATGCCGGATTATTCATGGTATTTGCTTTATGTAGATGCGAGGCCTGACCGAATGTAGTCGAAGTCCAATGATGCTCAAGCCATCTTTGTTGAGGGAACCTAAATATCCCCATTTAGGGCGGGTAGGCTCCGACAAAGTGAGCTATTTCAAAGAGTCCTCAATTTTGGAACAATATTAGATTGGTATTCAATATAATGAATGCATCTTTTTCAGACTGTATGTGATGACTAATTCGGGTTATGCATTTTTCTCAAAGCCTCAAACCACAACACGCTTCCATTTCCCCCGTCGGAAAAGCCACAATGTAAATATACCTACCGAGGTCTCAGAGAAGAAAACAGCCCAAAAAACGCCGGAATGCCCCCAATCCAGGTGTAGGGCCAGCCAGTAGGCCAGTGGGATTTGTAACAGCCAGAAAAAGAAAAAATTGATCCGGGTCGGCGTGGTCGTATCTCCGGCACCATTGAAAGCGGATACGGAAACCATCCACCATCCGTACACAAAATAGGAATATGACATGATTCTCAACCATTCACTCCCTATGCGAATGACACCGGGATCTGAAGAAAATATCCGGACGAGCGGTTCATTGAATAGGAAGAAAAAAACAGAGATAATGATCAAATAAATCATATTGTACACCCCGATTTTCCATACCGCTGCTTCGGCCCGGTCCGCCTGGTCCGCTCCGAGATTTTGTCCCACCAGGGTTGCCGCAGCGGCTGCCATACCATGCGCAGGCATCATGGTAAACATTACGATACGTAGCGTGATGGTAGCGCCAGCTACCGCTTCACTACTTACATCTGCGAGGACACGCATCAGGAAAATCCAGGAGGTCATCGCAATGATCATCTGACCGATTCCACCGAGAGACGTCCGGAGAATCTGGCGTAATGCCCGGAAATTCAAATGCATCTGATGGGTCAGGATACGGATATGCTTTCCACCCTTGAATAGGATCCAGAATTGAAAAAGCACACCCACTGACCGGCCAATGTTGGTAGCAATGGCTGCACCTTCAATTCCCATGGCCGGGATGGGCCCCAGGCCAAAAATAAATATGGGATCCAGGATAATGTTGATACCATTGGCCAGAATCAACACACGCATGGCAATAGCCGCATCCCCCGCCCCCCGAAAAATGGCGTTGATGACGAAAATGAACATGATAACCACATTGCCTCCCAGCATCCATTGAGTGTATCGGTATCCTTCCCGGATGCTCCATTCATCCGCCCCCATCAGCACCAGCAATTCTCTGGAAAAAAACAGTCCTCCTATCGCAAATGGAACGGAGGCGACCAAAGCGATCAATATGGCCTGAAAGGCCGTCAACCCGGCGTCCTCCTTTTTCTTTTGCCCGATCCGGCGGGCAATAATGGCGGTGACAGCCATTGACAACCCAATGCCAATGGCATAGAGCAGGAACAGATAGGTCTCAGTCAGCCCCACAGTTGCCACAGCAGAAGCCCCCAGTTTTCCAACAAAGTAAATATCAGCCAACGCAAAGGTGGACTCCATCACCAATTCAAGGATCATAGGGACGGCCAGTAAAAATATGGCCCTACGGAGATCGATTTTAGTGTAATCTTCATCCGTTCCACGCATGGCATTCCGGAGTTCGTTCCACAGGCTGCCCCGGGACGATACTGGGATAACAGGCCTTTCTTCTTCCCTCATAAAATCAATTGTGCGATCTGATGTAAATAGAGACTCAACAATAACGCCTCAAATTCGGGAATGCTGCTTATTCGAATCTGGGTTAAGCGGCTAAATCATTGCTGTTGTTACGGACCCTATTGCCATACAAGCCACACTATTCGTTGTGCTGACTCGCATCTGCAAAAAGCATACTATGGCATCATCCGGATTAAGAAGGTTCCAGTCTGCACTCCTGGATCCGGAAGCAGAGAAACTCCACGTATCGACCTGTCTCCCCGTCCACCCTGTTCCTACTCAGCCCCCGATTTCAATCCCAAATCCGCCAGCCCCCGGTGCAAACGCTTCATAAACTGGACCCCTGGATCAGATTTGCCGGTCCGGTAATTATCGTCGATTTCCAACCAAAGGGGATGATTTTCAAACTCGGTGTACTGATAATGGCCAATCACGTATTCTATGCCGGAGTGTTTTCTTTTCAGATACCGCACCAGGTCCATGTTGGCCTGGAGTTGTGCGCGGGTCAGTGGGGCTTCCCGACTACCGATGTTCTCCACGCCGATCGCGCAGTGGTTGAGGCCGATCACATGCCGGGCGAATGCTGTATCCGGTAATTGGCGGAAAATCGTCCCATCCCGGTCGATCAGAAAATGTGCAGCTACATTGAGCCGGCTGGCCGAAGTAAGGGCCGTTCTGGACCCCGGCAAAATGGCCGGATTCATAGCATTGTAAGAGGATTCCAGCGTAGGGATGGCCGTCCAGTGAATGACAATCATGCGCGGCTCGATAGAGGGCGAATTGGTCTCGATACCATATCGCTCCTTCAAATACTGAATGGACAGTTCCTTCCGTACTTCGTCAAACACGACCGGCTTTTCAAATATCCGGAAAGTGGGTCGGTTACAACTGGCCAGAAATACGCCTAAAACACAAAAAGTAAACAGTCCGTACATCGTCCTGTGGATCTGTAGATCATATTTTCTCATATTTAGTTCGTTGAGGTTTTGGATTCAACTATTGGGGGTCAGCACCGTACGATAAATTTATCCCGCGCTAGAACCCGAAAATTAAGAAATTTATCGCAATTTTAAGCCGCTCGAATTTCATCTCTAAAAAAATCATCAACGTGCAACCAAATACAGACACCCTGCTGCACCTTTCCCGTGATCCAATTCTCAAAAAGCTCATCGATCAACTGGAGCTCAAGGAAAGACCCACGCAACCATCGGTATATGAAGCGCTTATCCGGTCGATTAACTTCCAACAACTTTCAGGCGCTTCTGCCCGGACGATCCACAATCGGTTCCTTGATCTATTCCCAGATCGGTTTCCAGATCCTACCCGATTGATGGGAATGCCAGATGATCATCTCCGGACTGCAGGACTGTCCCGCCAGAAAGCTGCATATGTTCGAAATACTGCACAGTTTTTCGTGGAAAATGAACTGATGAACATCGACTGGACCGCCATCCCGGACGAGGATATCATACAGCAACTGACGCGCATAAAAGGCGTGGGCAGGTGGACCGTGGAAATGATCCTGATGTTTACCCTTCAACGTCCGGATGTACTTCCCCTGGACGATCTGGTGGTCAAATCCTCCATCATCCGACTTTATAATGTCCCGGAACTGAAAGGGAAAGCTTTGACCCGAAAATTACTGGAAATTGCCGAACCCTGGCAGCC
>CBFGVZ010000046.1:0-20532 GCA_965652315.1 uncultured Saprospiraceae bacterium
AAAAAAAGTAACAAAAAAAGCGCACTAACTCACGCACAAGCTTCAGCTCAAAAAATGCTAACCCACCTTGAAGACGAAGCTTCAAGTTCCTTCACCTTGACCCGCCCACCCTCGGAAATCTTTCTCCGACTTTAGTTGGAGGAGCCCTCTCCTGCATGTCCGAGGGCACCGCATGCAGGGTTCACTCACTGAATGTCCACTCCTTCGGAGTACGTTCGCTCATACATTCGATCCCGACACATGCCGTATCGGGATTACGTTCAATCATCTCAATTTGGGGTATGTTTTGCTTCATGCATCTGCTTCGTTGCGAACCCCTTGAAATAGTTCACTATGTCAGCACCTACCCGCCCTAAATGGGGACATTTAGGTTCCCTCATCAAAGATGGCTTGAGCATCTTTGGTCTTCGACTACATTCGGTCAGGCCTCGCATCTACATAAAGCAAATACCATGAATAATCCGGGACCCTTACACCGCTTTCAGGGAAAGAGGATGACTCGGTTGTCGATGTTACGGAATATGCCAGGTCCAGGGAGGGTTATCAAGACCCCATATAAAATTTAAGGCATATATGAGGTATGTATCTTCCCTTGAACTTGATGTTCCCGCCTTAGAAATTCCAGACCATAGCAACTACATAAATGTTGAGAGGAATAATGCAGCATGTGCAAAGTTATTGCTACAGATCCAAAATATCTTTACGAATTCATCAGAAAAGATTTGAAGTCTTCAAAATCAGATTTCAGACTCATTTTTTTGGAAGGTTTCTCCAGGAATTGGTTGATGTTGGCCGGGTAGGGAATGGAAAATGAAAGTTTATCTTTCAATTCGGATTGGAATTTTATCGGATGAGCTGTGCTCAAAACGATGACATCGGATTCGGGATGGGTGATTTGATATTGCCTGGCTGCATGGGTTCCCACAGCGGTATGCGGATCCATGACATATCCATTTTTCAGATGATTAAATTTAATTTGATCTACAGTTTCTTCATCTGTTACTGAAAATCCATCAATATCTTGTCGTATTTTGTTCCACGTGGAACCATATAAATCCAATATTCTGGCAAAATTGGATGGATGGCCTATATCCATTGCATTTGATAGGGTGACACGAGCCCGAGTGGGATGAAATTCACTGGTGAGTAAATATTGTGGTACCACATCGTTTATATTCGTGGCTGCTATCACTTTAGCGATCGGTAATCCCATTTTTTTAGCTAATAGACCAGCGGTTAGATTCCCAAAGTTGCCTGACGGAACACAAAAAGTGATTGGAGTGTTTGGTTTAATTTGATTGAAAGCATTAAAATAGTAAAAGGTTTGGGGTATTAGCCGGGCTATATTAATAGAATTGGCTGAACTTAATTGCATACTATTATTGAGTTCCTCATCCAGAAAAGCCATTTTTACCAATTTTTGACATGCGTCGAAATCCCCATCGATTTCAAGGGCTTTTATATTGTCCCCCCATGTGGTCAATTGTGCTTCCTGAAGTTGGGATACCTTCCCTTTTGGATAGAGAATGATCACCTCAATGTTATCCAGGCCATAAAATCCTGCCGCTACTGCACCTCCGGTATCCCCTGAAGTTGCGACCAATATCCTTAACTGGTCCTTGTGATCAGACCAAAAATAATTCATCAATCGGGCCATAAATCGAGCTCCAAAATCCTTGAATGCCATCGTGGGTCCATGAAATAACTCCAGTATAGAAAGTTTTTGATCGATGGTAATCACGGGGGCTTGAAAATTAATAGCCTCCTCAACGATTGATTTTAATACTTTCGGTGGTACATCCTCTTCCAAATAAGATGATGCTATTCGAAATGCAATTTCTGGAAAGGTCATGGTTGGCAGATTCCTGAAAAACGAATCTGGCAGTATGGGAATTTGTTCCGGCATATACAGTCCGTTGTCCGGAGGCAGGCTTTGTAAAACTGCTTGCCGCATGGATACTTTGAAATTTGGGCTATTCGTACTATATAGTTTCACGTGGAACAATATTGAAATAAATGATCAGAATTTGAACACACCTTCGCTATTAACCTTCGATATAATTGTATGTGCAGTAATTTTGGAATTAGCAAAAACTTCTTTCATGGCATAAGCTATGTTTTCTGCATCAGCACTGTTGTCAGATAAGGCAAAAATGGAAGGTCCCGCACCGGAGATACTGCAACCAAGTGCATTTTGATTGAGAGCGGCTTCCTTGACTTCATCAAATTTGGGTATCATAAAAGACCTTTGGGGTTCTATAATGTGATCATGCAGGCATTCTCGCATCAAATCAAAATCTGAAGTAAACAGACTGTAAACAAATCCTGCCAGGTTAAAAGCCTGATCAATATGCTGTTGAAGTGAAAGTGTATTCTTGATGACTTCCCTTGCATTTTTGGTAAGGATTTCAATATTCGGATGTACAAGGGTCACGAATAAACCTCGTGGAGACGGCAAACGACGATACAATAGAGATTTGTCGTTTCGCACCAGTATTATCCCCCCAAACAGACAGGGCGCTACGTTATCCGCATGAAAAGCTTTATCAGCGGATTGTTCTCCCTTTACAGCCAATGGAAGTAATTGCTTCTTCGTAAAAGGTCGGCCAGCCAGTTCGTTTACCGCATAGGCACCGGCAACCGCAGAAGCGGCACTACTTCCCAAACCACTACCAATCGGCATTTTCTTATGGATTTCCATCTCAATGCCCATTTGGGGATCACCTATAGCATCCAAAACCGCCTGACCAGCCACTGAGGCCGTATTTTTAGCCGGGTCCCTGGGTAATTTTCCGCCGTCATTGAGAATTTCTGAAATGTATACCCCTTTGTATCGGTCGGAGGGCCTCGCTATGATCTCATCCCCAGGAGAATCAAGTGCAAGGCCAATTATATCGTACCCAACGGCAATGTTTGCTATAGTGGCAGGTGCAAAAACTTTTATTCCCGAATTCATTTATGATGGACTTATTTGACTTTCAATATTGATAATTTCTGCAAAAACTCCTGCTGCGGTAACCTCCGCACCTGCACCTGGACCCTGAATGATCAACGAACGCTTGTGATATCGCTGAGAAGTAATCACAATCATATTATCACTTCCTTCCAGGGTGTAAAATGGAGATTTAATTCCTACTGTTTGAAGTGAGATGTGAACATTGTTGTTTTCCATTGAGGCTATAATCCGCAATTTTTTATCTTCTTCCGCAGCTTTTTTTCGAAGATTTTCGAAGTAAGTATCGTTTTCACGCAAGCATTCGAAAAATTCTTCGGTACTATTTGCTGCCATACAATCTTCTGGAAGGAACGACTGAATGATCACTTCATCCGGTTCGATCTTCATCCCTGCCTCACGACTCAAAATAATAATTTTTCGCTTCACGTCGATGCCACTAAGATCGATTCGAGGATCCGGTTCGGTAAATCCAAGGGATCTCGCTTTTTGAACAATCTCGCTGAAAGGTACGCTACCGTCAAATTCATTGAATATATAGGATAGAGAACCTGACAGGACGCCCTCTATTTTTTTGATGTTGTCGCCGGAATGAATCAGATTCTGTAACGTCGAAATGACGGGCAACCCAGCCCCTACATTAGTTTCATAACCAAATGTGACATTATTGCGGTGAGCGAGTTGTTTGAGATTTACATATTCTTCATAAGAAGATGAAGTGGCAATTTTATTGGGTGTGACTACATGAATGCTTTTGGCCAGAATAGATCGATAGTGCCTTGAAATTTCATTCGTGGCAGTATTATCCACAAATACAGAATTGATCACATTCGCTTCATCCATCTGTTTCATAAAATGGTTGATGTTCATTTTCTCCCCGTGTTCAGCGAGGTCCTGTTTCCATCCGGACAGACTAATTCCATGTTCATCAAACAACATTTTACGACTATTTGCCAATCCAATTAACCTGATTTCCACGCCTCTTTCTCCGAGCAGTGACTGGCTTTGGTCATGAATTTGTTTGATAAGGGTACTTCCTATAAGACCCGTACCAATGACAAATAGATTGATAACTTTGACATCGGAGAGGAAAAAGCCTTCATGAAGGGCATTCAGCGCTTTATTTTCATCGTCTTTGTTAATCACCACCGATATATTCCTTTCAGAGCTCCCTTGTGCAATAGCTATAATATTGATTCCATTATTACTCAGAGATCGCATCATTTTGGCAGCTACTCCAGGTACAAATCGCATATTATCGCCAATAATGGCCAGTATCGACAAGTCTTTTTCTATATGCAGATGATCGAGGTCATTCCGTTCAAATTCTCGTTTGAATTCCTCCTGAATCGCACCGCTGGCTTTTCGAACCTGATCGGGCAGAATGGAAAAACTTATGCTATATTCAGACGAACCCTGAGTGATCAGCATAATATTGATTCCCGCATTTGCCAGGCAACGGAACAATCGGGCAGCAGTTCCGGGTACGCCGACCATGCCATTGCCCTGCAACGTCAAAAGCGCCACATCACTGATGGCCGAAATACCCTTGACGGGATGTTCATTTATATTGACTTCAGCAGAAATGTAAGTACCTTCATGAGTGGGATTCATGGAATTTTTGATTCGCAAAGGAATATTCCGATCCATGGCGGGCTGCATTGTTGGCGCATATATGACTTTGGCCCCGAAATGAGACATTTCTACAGCTTCCAGAAAGGACATTTTTGGAATAGTGAAAGCCTGTTTGACCCGACGGGGATCGGTGGTCAATACCCCGTTGACATCGGTCCAGATTTCGATGATCGAAGCCTGAAGTCCTGCTCCCAGTAAGGCAGCGGTGTAATCAGATCCTCCACGCCCCAGAGTGGTACTCAATCCTCCTTTAGTAGAAGCTATGAATCCGGTGACGACCTGTACCGCCTCTCTATCATTATAATAATCCGCTATTTTCTGATAGGTCAGCCTCAAGTGGACTTCTGCATTTCCAAAATTTCGATTGGTTTTGATTATTTTCCGTGCATCCAAAAATTCAGCATCGAGACCCAGAAGTTGAAGATACTTCGCAATGATGAATGCGGAGTACCTCTCTCCAAAACTCAATACATAGTCCATGGTACGGGGCGAAGCTTCGCGCACAAGATAAATTCCATACAATAAGTTCTTCAGTGTATCGTGCTGTTCTTCGATCACCTCCATGACCGATTTGTATAAATTCTCTTGATCGAATAATGCATCAATCACCTCATTGTGCCGAAAAATAAAATGATCGAGGTCCTTTTTATATTCCACATCTCCCTTACTAGCTCTAGAGGCCATCGAAATAAGAAGATCGGTTATGCCACCCATTGCAGAAAAGACCACCGTGTATTTGATGCCCTGATCAGAATACTCCTGTAAAATATTTCCTACATTCCTTATTTTGTCAGCATCCTTTACTGACGATCCACCGAATTTTAATACGCGCATATACGACTTAAATAAAATATTTAATATGTTCTACCAGCGTTTTTCAGGCGGTTACAGACCTTGAAAACGAAGGCCCAAAATTATTAATAAATTACTTGGGATTGGAATAAAAAACTCATTTATATTTCTTTATCCGGGAAGAGATAGAAAAGATAGGTAATGGTCTTCCCGTGCCCGCATTTGGGATTGGTCGTTTTCTGTTTTATCCTGATACCCGCATATGTGCAAAATCCCATGTATAATGACGCGGTACAATTCCCGATTCATCTCAGTCTTCTGATCCCGGGCGTTTTCGGCTATGCGATCGATGCTGAGGTATAAATCGGCAGATAATGGCTCACGGGTGTATTCGAAGGTAACAATATCTGTATAGAAATCGTGGTTGAGAAAGCGATTGTTAATATCCAGAAGATACTCATCAGAACAAAAAATTATGGAAATATCACCAATTTCAACCGGGCCGAGTTCACTACGAATGGTCTGAATGATCCACGAACGGATCTTATCTTCGTTTCCCCAATCGACCCGAACTTCTTCCTGGAAAAATAAAACCGGCATCTTATAGCTGAAATCTCAACAAGACCGACTGGCCTCCTTTCAAAAAATCAAGTCGGTCGGCGAGGTGGCGCATCAAGTGGATTCCACGGCCCCCCGGCAGAGATAAATCAGATTTTCGGGTAGGATCTTGCACCTTGGATGGATCAAATCCCAATCCCTGATCCTCTACATAAATCATGAGCACGTTGTCATCCAATGTTTCTGAGATGAGCACTTTTTTCGATGAATCCAATTGGTTGCCATGGATAATCGCATTGTTCACAGCTTCGAGAATGGACAATCTGATATCTACAAATTTCTGATTATCAATATGATACACCTTTTTTAGGTCATAGATAAACTGGTCGATGACCTTGATATTCTCCAATTCCGAATCCAATACGAGTTTAGCCAAAATTCTATCGGTTTTTCAATTCATCGTAATATTCTTCTACCAACTGCTTGTAATAAGGCTTTAAAGCCGGAGAAAGTTTCTGGTAAGGTGTAATTTCTTCCCGGCGTTGATCGAGATATTCCTGAAGATCCCTCGGTAATGTTTTAGCAATGTTTTTGGCTTCTTCAGATTGACGTTGCTCATCCATTTCCTGTTGTCTTTCCGCTTTTTCAGCCTCCAGGAGTCTGGTGAGTATTTCCTGTTGCCTTTCCATCATTTCATTGGTCAGTTTTTTATTCACCAGATCGGTTTCCATCTGATCCATCATTTCGATCAGTTGCTGTAGTTGCTTTGAACCTTTGCCCTGCTCCATCAACTCTTGTTGTTTTTCTTCCAGCATTTTACGCATGGCGGCTTGTTGGGCGGCTATCTGAGCAAAATCCTTACTCTCTTCACCATTCTGACCTTTTCCCTGTTGCCGTTTTTTGGCCATATTTTTCATTTCTTCGGTCACTTTTTTCTGACCTTCCGTGATTTTATCCATGGGAACTTTACCTGAAGAAGAGCCCGGATTCTGGCACATTGAGCTTGGCGTTGACATTTGCATTTGCATATTTTGCAGGGATTCGGTCAGCATTAAGGCCAGATCGTTCACGTTTTTCATGGTTCTTCTCTGATCATTGGCAGCATCAGCCTTCTCCTGCTCTTCCATCAAATTGGTGCTTTTGGTCAAATGTGAGTCAATCAAATTGATTTTCTCTGTGATTGTTCCTTCGATCTGTGGATTCCTGTTGGCCAGGGCAAGAAGACTGTCCCTGATGAGAGAGAAGTCGTTTTTCAGGTCAAATTGTTCCCGGACTTTTTCGACGTATTGAGGTGTTGCATAGGACAAATCAGCCACGTCGTCAATCAGCGTTTCCTGATCGAAAGACAACCTGACAAGGTTTTCCAGAATCTGTCTCAAAGCCTGGATATCCTCTTGCATCTGCTGCTGCTGTCCGCTCTGCATCTGTTGCTGCATGGACTGGGCCATCTTTTCCATTTTTTGACCGGCATCCTTTTGTTTTTGTCCCGCTTTCTGTGGAGATCCGGACTGCATCTGGTCCATACTCTGATTTTGATCGCGCTTTATTTCCTCAGAAGGCGTCTTGGGATCATCCATGTTTACAGGCTGTTCGAGAGATTTGTTTTTTTCAAAAAGTTCCTCCAGTTCCTCACTGATCTTTTTAAACGCCTCATTCACTTTTTCCTGCTGTTCCATATTCCCGGAGTTTTCACTGGATTCGTTTTCCTTATCTGATGACTCGCGCTCCTTGTTATCCCCGGCACTTTCCTGTTCATCCTGGTTTTGAGAACCATTCATTTCTGAATCCTCCTCAGTGTCCTGGTCACTGGATTGATCCTCGCTTCCCTCATCCTCGCTTCCCTCATCCTGATTGCCCTCGTTTTCATTTTCGTCCGTAGTATTTTCTTCCGGACTTGCTTCTTCTTTCTCTAGATTTTCCTCTGCCAGTGCAAGCTGGTCTTCTGCCAATTGTTCCAACTTTTGCAACTGATCCATCAAGTCGCTCTCTAATTCCAGTTTTTTATACAGCTGTTCCAACCTTTTCAGATCCATTTCGGATTGATTCATCTGCTGGGACATTTGATTCAATTCCTGAACAGCCTCATCCCGGTTCATTTTTTCCATTAATTCCTGGATTTTCTGCAGCAGTTGTTCCAGTTCCGGATTCCTGGCCTGTTCCAGTAATTTTTGTATTTCCTGGTTATTTTGCTGATCAGTATTTTTGTATTCCTGTTGATTTTGCTGGTTTTGTTCGTGCATTTGCTGTGTTTCCTGCAGCTTTTGCTGTATGGCATTCTGGTTTTGGAGCAGTTTCTCCATTTCCTTTTTACGTTGCCAGGTCAATTCTTTTTCCTGCAGTATTTTATTTCTCAGCTCCTCAGTGTTTTTGATCAGTTCTTGCTGACTCTTCAGGATATCTTCCAGATTGGACTTGATATTCTCTTCCGTGATATCTTCCAGTTCTTCGAATTCTTCCAGCGTTTTCTGGGTCCAGCGTAGTATGGGTGTTTTTGATGATTTACTACCCTGTATACCATCGTTATCGAACACTTCAAAATAATACCAGAGTGCTGCCCCTGGTTCCAGTTCAAATTCGTTGATATCGATTATTTTATCATAAGTAGTGGCTTTCCCGGACTGATATTTAAGGATTTCCGTTTGAAATTCCACTTCTTCATCCGGATTGGCTCCGGGCGGGATAATGGCATAGTTATAAGTGATCTGATTGATTCCGTAATCATCTGACACTTCCCCTACAATATAATGTACCTTTGAATTGAGACTATCTGCTTCATCCTTATAGCTGATTTTGGGATATTGATCCGGGATAGCTTCTATGGTATACAGAACTGAATCCGCATCGGCAATATCGGGTGAATTGAAAATCAGTTTGTAGTTGGTATTCTGATAAATGCGTTGGACATAGTTCGCGACGTTATTTCTGGTATTGAGCATCGTATCGATCTTCTGGGACTGCATTTGCAGATTCAGCTCCGACATATTTTCAGTATCAAAAGTCCAGGTAATTTTAGTCCCTGAAGGGATAATGATATCACCTTCATTGAGCAGTGACTTGTCCTGCATTCCCGTATAAGACGGGAAGTCCAGTTCAACATTCATTCTGTCGAGGGACGGTTTTTTAAGAACTTCAACAGTATATGAAGCGGAGGTAAAGCCATTCGCGGAAAAAGAAAAATCCGTATTGTTCGCCACGTTGTTAAGCGTATAACTGAATCCTCCACTGGCGTCCTTTTGCATTTTATATTGAAAATTATCCACCATGATAAAGGCCTCTTGCGGCTGGACACTCCCTTCGGTCTGCATAGTAATTACGATATCCTCAAACTGAGGCAGAGACAGATCTGTATTTTGTAACACAAAAGAAAATGGCGCTTCTCGTTCAAATTCCTGGTTGTTGTGAAATAATCGGTATGAGGAATCGGTGATGATACTGGGTGCACTGAAAAGTAAAACAATCAGCAGCAACAATGGCGGCAGGGCATATTTGAGGTATTTCCGGTTCTGAGACAAATCGATAGCTCTCGGGAAGGAAACCAATTTGATATCGTTGGTTTTCTGTTCAATACTGTGAAAAAGCAGGTCATTATCGGCCCCTGAACTTTGTCGTGCCAGTTGCAGGATATTGAGCAGTTTGTCCCGAACTTCGGGAAAATGGTTGCCAATGATCCGGGCAGCGTCGTCGTGTGAAATCGTTTTACCGAGTTGAAGCATGCGAATGACCGGTAACACAATCCAATATAAAAAGGAGGAAAAAGCGATCAGTAAACCGCTGTAGAATAATATTTTTCTTGTGGTCCCGGAGAAATAAAATTGTGATTCCAGTACATTAAACACAATGAAGAGGAATAAATTGACACCCAGGAAAAGAAGGCTGCCTCTGATGAGTTGATTGGTATAATACTTCCGGATAAACCGGTTCAGTTTTTGAATCAGTGTATGGTAGCCGGTGGTTTGAATTTTCATCTCTCTCCTCTTTTAATTTGTGTTTCAGACAATCAACGAATTGCAGGGTCGTTTTCTGTTATGAGCGCATTGATTTTCCAGGTCGAAAACGGTAAAATATGCACGAAATAATCCTCATCAACAATTTTGAAAAAGAAAATGATTAACTTGCCAGGAATTATCGTCATACATCACAACTCCATTTAGGGAATAACCCTTATAAGGAACTATTTGCAAGGTAAAAAAGTTTCAACAAAGATGAATTGGAGGAATTTATTGGAAAAACAAGCATTCGGAGTTTGCACATCTATTGCAGATTCGGCTGGCTGGACAGTGGACCGGGTGCGACTATATTTTGTATATATTTCACTTCTCACCTTTGGTTCACCGATCATTATCTATCTATTTTTCGCTTTTTGGATCCACTGGAAACAGTACATACAGGGCCGGCGGCCTTTGCAGTATCTGTGACCAGATCCGGACACTCGTCCAGGCACTTATGGGAATACTGGGATCATCAGTAGAAATCAAATAATCAGATCACAACCGATAACGTATCAGCCATGGTGATAATGTTTATGGTATCCGCTTTGGGGATAGGGGCATTTTGGGTTTCCGGTAAATTTGAAGAACGGAAATGGAGCTTCTCACATTCGTTGTCATTGAATATGGCCAGACAATCCGGAAAGCAGATAAAAAAGAGACCCAGGCAGCCGGCGGTCAATACAATAAGCTGTAGAAGTCTAAGCTTCATAAAAATCGGTTTTTGAGATGATAAAACAAATATATACAATAATATCGAACTTCAAAAATATTTGAGTAACAATTACTTACGATAAACGACATCAAGTTTTGATGTAATCATATTGATATTAAGCGTAATGTTTATTATCAAACATTATGAGTGGGTAAGATATAAGCAAATTAACATTTAAAATATTTATGTAATTTATTTGATTACAAAGAAATTTAGCAGCTTTTTATTTCCGTGGAGACAGGGGACTAAATTATCGGAATGATTCGTTGGGATAGTCATAAAATTTCCTCTATTTTTGCATTGAAAACAGTGATCATGTCAGATAAAAAAGATCCGAATCAGCTCAACATTGAAATTTCTGAAAAGATAGCAGATGGGATATATTCCAACCTGGCTATTATCTCGCATTCCAACCAGGAATTTGTCCTGGATTTTGTGCGGATGATGCCAAACATTCCCAAAGCCAAGGTGAAAAGCCGGATCATTCTGAGTCCTTCCCATGCCAAGCGACTGATGAAAGCACTGGAGGACAATATTCGAAAATACGAGGATCAACACGGCCCGATCCAGGACGGAGGTCCTTCGATGCCACCGATCAATTTCAACATACCCAGTGCGGAAGCCTGATTTTTCCATTTAATAAAAGAGATCTTTTATGGCCAATGTGAGTCAACGGAGTTTATATGCATATGAGTCACCCATCCGGAAACTAATGAAATATGCCAACGAGGCCCGAAAAGCGGGTGTGCATATTTACCATCTCAATATTGGTCAACCGGACGTGCCTTCACCGGTCAATCCCCGTGACGTTCTGGCGGATTGGACAATGAACTACCTCCCCTATGGAAAATCTGAAGGAGAGGAATATATGCAAAAGGCGTTCCGGGAATATTACCGGAGCTGGAATATTGATATCGAAGCAGAAGACATCCTGGTGACTACAGGTGCCAGCGAAGCCCTCCTGTTCAGTATTTTTGCTACCATGGATGAGGGGGATGAACTGATTGTTCAGGAACCTTTTTATGCCAATTACAATGGCATCAGTCAGATGGCCGGCGTGAAAATCCGGTCGATATATACCCCGTTTGAAGCGGGTTTCCCAGTGCCATCGGTGAAGGATTTTGAATCCGTACTGACCTCCAGGTCACGTGCTCTTTTGCTCTGTAACCCCAACAATCCCACCGGAAAAGTTTATTCCAGGGAAATGCTGCTTCAATTGGCCGAATTGGTGATCAAATACGATTTGTACCTGATCGTCGATGAAGTGTACCGGGAATTTTGTTATGAATCAGAGTTCTACAGCGTTCTCGAGATGGAGCATATACAGGACCGGGTCATTATTCTCGATTCCATCAGCAAAAGATATAATTCCTGTGGTGCGCGGATCGGTTGTATCGTTACACGGAATGCGCACATCCGCGAAATGGTGCTGAAATATGCTCAGCTTCGCCTCAGCCCCCCGGTATTGGGCCAGAAATACGCTGAAAAAGCGATCAATCCGCCGGAAAAATTCATGAAGGACATGGTCGATGTATACAAACAGCGCAGGGCTTACGTGATGGATCGGCTGAAAAAAATCCCAGGGGTGGTACTCAATGAACCAGAAGGAGCCTTTTATATATTTGCTCGCTTACCCGTGGAAGATACGGAACGCTTCTGTAAGTGGATGCTGACCGATTTCAGACACGACAATCAAACCGTCATGCTCGCTCCGGGCAATGGGTTTTATGCGACCGAAGGGCTCGGAAAAGACCAGATTCGTCTGGCATACGTCCTGGATTTGACTGATTTGAAAATTGCTCTCGATTGTCTGGAGGCCGGATTGAAGAGCTATCCCTGGTCCACCATTCACAAAGAGGTGAGCATCAGTACATCAACGAATGATGAGTGATAGGCCTTGGGAATGTTTCATTCCAGGCGATTGAGAACTGCCCCATCAGGTATTGACGCAGATACAATGCCTCCTCAAGTGTGGCCCATTTAAGACGTAGAGTATCACCGGGACCACAGTAAGCCAGTTTCCACAAATCGGCGTCGATAACCCGGGCAACCCGGGGATATCCACCTGTGACCTGACAGTTGGGTAGCAACAAAATGGGTTGTCCACCCGCTGGCCACTGAATCATTCCCGGCAGGACAAATACCGATAACATCGAAGGTAGCAGCGATGGAGCCGAAACAGGACTTTTCAATCGATAAGCCATCCTGCTGCTTTGGCGGGTGATCACAAATGTCTCCTCAATAAGTGCCCGCCGAATCATTTCGTCCAACTGGATTTCCGGACCGGCGAGGATCCGCAATACCCGATGATTTCCCGTCAAAGTGTGCTTGAGGTAGGCCGGGGTTTCGATATTGATGGGAAGAGGTTGGGTAGTGGAAGTTATTTCGAGTCGGGTTTGCTTTTCAAGTCTATGCCCACAGGTCCCCCGGAACGGGGTGAGGATATCTCTGGAGGCGCTGCCATATGCACGGTCTGCCATCCATTCCCCTGCAATGGCGAGATAAACCGTACCATTCGGCCGGATGGAGGCGATCCTCAGTTTCTGACCTGCCACTGCAGAAATGAGCCGGTGGCTTTCAATTCGCCGACCATCCAGAGAAAAAACACCTGAACTCCCCGTCAGCGCAAAAAAATGATCGTCCTCAAAGAGGAGTTCCACGACAGGGCCGGCACAGATTTCCAGTACCGGAGGGCCAGAACCATCAAAATCAGTGTGGCCAGTCAGGCCATTGGCCCACCAATACTGAAACAGATCGATCACTCCTGATGCCGGAATACCGAGATGTCGGGTTAATTTTCGTCCCTGATCCATGACCTGGGTTTGCCAGCCTTCTTTTAGGATAACAATGCTCATTGATCACGTATTTTCAATTGTATTTTGGTAGGCCTCAATGGACATCCCCTCCAGTTCCTTATATATTTCCAATGAAATGGCGGTAAATCGGATTTGATCCAATGGCTGGAATGTGACTGGTGCAATAATCCGATGGGAAGTGGGATCGGAATCAAAGTTCATGATGGACAGGGGAGTCCGACCGATGATATTCCAGCCGCCGGGGCTTTCCATAGGATAAATCCCGGTCTGACTTCCGGCAATACCTATGGAACCTGGTAGTACTTTTTGACGAGGTACTTCCAATCGGGGACAAAACAATTTTTCATGGAGCCCACCCAGATACATAAATCCCGGCAGAAAGCCGAACATGTAAATCAGATATTTCCCACCATTATGTAATGAAATAATTTTGGAAAACGGCAAACCGGTTTTTTCTTCTATCCGATGCTTATCCCAGGCCATTTCCCCGTCATAGCAAACAGGGATGTTAAACCTTTTGCCTTCCTGTGCCTTAAAATTATCCAGGGATTCATTCCGGCTTTCGAGTAAATACAGCATCTTTTGTTGCAACGAATCAAACGATTCGATATCGGGATCAAAAATCACAGAAAGTTCATGGAATGTGACCAGGATATCAAGGACAGCAGGCCAGGCACTGGCTTGTATCCTGGATTTTAGACCATGTAAAAACCGAACCTGGGATTCAGCGATACGTTTTTCAAACTGGATTGTGAGCGTGTTTTCTGATAAGGCAAATATGTGGTAATTTCCTTTGGTCATGCCTTGGGAGATTTTATCTCAATAGCTTCATTGAGGAGTGCATTATGAAGCGTACGTGCCAGAATAAGGGAATTGGGGTGATCGCCATGAATACATAAGGTACGGACATTTATGGGTATTTCCGGTCCATCAGCTGTGACCACTTTTTGATCCCGGATCATATTTATGGCCTGAGTGACCGCGATTGACCGATCGGAAATGACGCCCCGGGGATCACTTCGCGGAACCAGCTTGCCGGACATAGTATATCGCCGGTCTGCAAATCCTTCCGGCACCCAGGGGATGTCGTGCTCACGGGCCATTTTCTCAAGAATTGTCCCGCCCTGACCAAAGAGCATTAACGGTTGGTGCCAGGATTTCAAAAAGCTAATAACGGTGTGGGCCGTTTCGGATTTTTCATGGGCATCGTGGTATAAGGCACCATGAAGCTTGATATGGCGCAGTGACGTGCCCTCCAAATCACACATTCCGGAAATAGCTGCGATCTGGTAAGAGAGGCTTGCGTACAATTCATCTGCTGACATGGTCATGGATTGCCGGCCAAAACCTGCCCGGTCCGGATAAGCCGGATGAGCCCCTATTGCGATCCCTCTGAGATGAGCTTCCCGAATGAGGACGGACATGACATACGGATCACCGGCGTGAAATCCAGTGGCAATATTGCAACTGGAAACATAATCCAGCATTTCAATCTGTTCCGGAAGATGTGGAATCCCCGATTCTCCTGTGTCGGTATTGAGGTCAGTTACAAGCAGTGGCATAATATTCGAATTTGGATTCAATTTCCAGGTGTGACCGGAATTGAGTCAAAAATGATTTGGTCATCCGTCGGAATCTTCCAGGGATTTGTGTTGGCTAAATTCATAAATTACGGTTTCATTCATGGGTTTTCCCGGCCGTACGATACTGTCCGGAAATGAAGGTACATTGGGACTGTTGGGAAAATACTGCGGTTCCAGACAAAAACTGCCCCATTTGTTATAGGGCTGACCACTTTTGCCCAAATGTGGACCGACATTATTGCAGGTATAAAATTGGATTCCCGGAAAAGTAGTATGGATTTTCATCATCCGGCCACTGGTCTCTTCCCACACCCGGGCGGCCTCCCTTAAATGACCTTTCCGGAAGTTATGCAGCGCGAAATTGTGATCGTATCCGCCGGCCAGTTGGATCTGCGGATGGTCGTCATTGAGGTAGGGGAATATCTTGCGATATTTTCGCAGGTCAAAAAGTGTGCTAATCACCGAAGAGCGATGCTCATCGATGGTAAAGTATTCATCAATGGGGTAGAAATAGTCCGCATTGATCCGGAAAAAATGATGCTTCAGATGCCCGTGATTTTGACCGGCCAGATTGTAAAAAGGGTGGTGGGCCGGATTGACCGGTGTAGCCTGATCCGTGCTGGCTTCCAGGTCCAGACGCAGCGACTGTTCTCCGTCCAGGGAGTACGTGGCGCGAATGGTCAGATTGCCCGGATAACCTTCCTCGCCATCCGGAGAGAAATACTGTAGTGCCACGTGATTCTCTGATTCATCCAAAACCTCCCAGTATCGGGTATGGAATCCCCCCGGTCCACCGTGTAGTGTGGCACCGGGTACATTTTGGTTCAACTGGTAGGTTTTTCCATCCAACGTAAACCGGGCACCGGCAATCCGGTTGCCTACACGCCCGCACACCGGACCATAGAAATTCCGGAATTTCTCATAATTCTCCAGTTTGTCAAAACCCTGTAAGATATCTGAGTACTGACCGTCGATATCCGGAACCAATGCATTTATCCAACGTGCTCCATAATTGGTAATGTCGAACTGAACCGTGTCATTCTTTAATGTAAAAACCTGAATTTTGGAGGCCATTTGTAGAAATTTTAGCTTCAGCCTGGCTGATTCGTGATTTAGAAATTAATTATCAGGAAAACCCCCGGTACTTACATAAGCCCGTCTGGAATAAAGATAGTAAAAATTAGCCACTACATCGATTGTGGCTATTTACTTTCCCGCATTTGCTTCAGGGCTCTTGCCCATCGCATTAGATGGTGGATCATTTGATGAGCTGCTTTTATTTGGATATCACCGGGCCGGAATACATTTTTTTCGTCGATATACTGGCTGAAAAAAGGCACGTTTACAGCGTGTGGTAAAGGCATCATTCCCAGTGTCGTAAGTGTAGCAGCCAAAGAATCCATCGCTCTGGTACCGCCTGACACTCCTCCGTAACTTACAAAGCCTACAGGCTTTTCCGACCATTCATGATGGAGGAAATTAAGTGCATTTTGAAGGGTGGGTGGGGCGACGTGATTGTATTCGGAGGTGACGATGATAAAACCATCAGCCGAATCTATTTTTTCGCTCCAATAAAGGGTATGTTCGTTTCGGTATTGTCCGAGACGGGGATGAGCCGCTTCATCCAGAAACGGGAGGTCAATTTCCAGAAGATCAAGCAATTCTATCTCCACTTCCGGGTATGAGATCAGGATATCCATGATCCAATTTGCTACCGCAGATCCTTTACGGCCCGGCCGCGTACTGGCCAATATCACCTTTAAAATTAAATTGTGATTCATGCTGATCAGTCATTTTCATTCACAAAGATAGGCATCGGTATCCGGGTCCAGGCAGATCACCGCAAAAATCTCCCGGTCCTTTCAAATTATAAATTCCCGGACAGCGGAATTTTCAGTGAAAAAAACTTAACTTTATGCTTCGAAACCTGGAACATTTAAAGCTACGATCATCGCCTTGACTACACACTCCCATGGAAAGCTTTTAATCACCGGTGAATACCTCATCCTCGAGGGGGCCACCGGGCTGGCGGTTCCATTGAAATGGGGACAGTCCATGAAAATTACAGAAGGTCAGGGGGCTGAATTACATTGGCTCAGTAAAGATCACCTGGGTAATAAGTGGTTCGAATGCAAGTTTAATCTCATCGATTTTCAGGTGGAAAAAACCACCGATGCTGATAAATCAAAGTTTCTCCAGGAACTGATCATTTCCGCAGCCCGGCTGAACTCGGACTTTCTTTCCAAATGGAAGCGATATAAGGTCACCACGGAGCTGGAATTTGATCCGGACTGGGGACTGGGATCGAGTTCGACTTTGATTTCCAATCTGGCCAACTGGGCAGAATTATCGCCGTTTGAGCTTTATTTTGATACACAGGAAGGTTCAGGATACGATGTAGCTGCATCGATTTCAGATGGACCGCTGCTCTACCAGAAAACGGAGGAGGAACTTTCATTTGAGACCTTTGACTGGAACCCTGATTTGATGGAGAATATTCTGGTTTTTTATCAGGGCCGGAAGCAGAATAGCCAGACAGAAGTATCTTTGTGGAAGGATAATAAGCGGTGGAAATCCTCCGATGTGAAAAACATGACGGATTTATCGGAGTCTCTGGCGGATTGTAATCAGGTGGGAGAAGCAGTCCGAATTTTACGGGAACATCAGGGATTGATGGAAAAAATCCTGGACCGTAAGGCGTTTGACGACCGGTATAGCGATTTTGAAGGCGTCATCAAACCCCTCGGCGCCTGGGGTGGGGATTTTGCCCTGGCCATACATGAAGATGCGGAATACACCAGAGCTTACCTGGAAAAGCAGGGACTGGAAACCATTTTCAGATTGAGTGATATTGTGGTGGAATGAAATTGACTATACCCTGGACGCTTGGGGTATTGCCGGTATTTTATAAATTTTCTTCGTGAAACCCATTCAGTCCGTGAATGGTTGTGTGATTGAATGACCTTATTCCATTGTAACTGATGAATGGGTGGCTGTGTAATTTACAGCTACCATATCACTGTTTGTAGTAAACTCGGTATCATCCAGTTATAAGGAGAAAATTTATTATCATGACAAACGGCTTCACAATCCCCCTGCCCGCACTGTCTGTGCCAACTGGCGTGTGACTGAAAGAAATCCGCATGGACGAATCCACGATCTCACCTGGGATCGGGAAGCCTTGGGGTGGGCCTGAGTGCCGGAAAGATTTCCGGGCCCGGTTAGCAATCCACACCGCACCTCCTCACCGGACTTTGACATGCAACCTGGTATGGAATGACTCCGTTTCTCCAAATAGTACTTATCTTTGCGGCTGACAAAACCAATACATTTTGAATTTAGAAGAATGGATACCGGACCTGAAGAAGCTGGTCCGGGAAGCAGGCGCGGAACTCATGCGGATATACCGGAAGGAGGAGGATATCAAAGTAGAACTCAAGGCGGACGAATCCCCGGTAACGATAGCGGACCTGCGCTCGAATAAAATACTCGTCACCGGACTGCAGCAACTGGACAATACTATTCCGATCGTATCCGAAGAAAATAAAGCCATTCCCTGGGAAGTTCGCAGGGGGTTTGACCGGTTTTGGATCATCGATCCGCTGGACGGCACCAAGGAATTTATCGGAGAGCTCGACGAATTTACCATACACCTGGCCCTGGTCCGGGGGACTCAAGTGGTGCTGGGAATTATCTATGCACCGGTGGCAGACGAGGTATATTACGCCTGGGAAGGCGGGGGCTCGTGGTTGGAACGAAACGGTGAAATCCATCGCCTGGCCGGGCATGCGGTAGATTTTGGCCTGAGTCAGCTGCGAATACTGCGGTCGCGATCCAATCTCGATCCCCAAACCATGGAATATATCGGTCAGTTTGATAACCCCCGGCTGATCACGTTGGGCAGTGGACTGAAATTTGTCCAGCTCATCACCGGTCAGGCGGATTATTATCCCCGGGCCCGTACCTATATGAAGGAATGGGATATCGCTCCGGCGCAGATCATCCTGGAAGAAGCCGGGGGCGGCATTTACGAATGGTCGTCGGATGAACCACTTCAGTATAACAAGGAAAATCTGACGGTCAAAGGGTTCCGGGCGGTGTCGCTCCGGGAGCAGCTCGCTGATCTGCAATAGGATATCAGGGGATTTTGAAAAATGAAATCCCGATTGTCACTCATTAATCCCAGTTTTTCCGCTTTTTAAGTTCTGTGATATGTGCCAGGTGATGCCTGCAATGCCAGGCGTATAGTCCAATCAATCGGGATATTGGGATTTCCTCTCCCTGATCGGGGTGAATTAATTTTCGCTGCAGATCATCGTCGGTCAAAGACTTCAACAATTCCACCCAACGGGCATGCAGGCCCTTTAAAAGCATCAGGCTGTGTTCCACCGGCATGTCCTTGCCGTCAAATAATTCGGCCCATCGGTCTTCCCGATAGGTTTTAATAGTAGGCTTGTCTTCCGTGAGGGTGAGTTTGAACCGTATAAAACTGTTCATATGACTATCCGCACAATGATGAACGACCTGTCTCACGGTCCAGCCTTCCGGTCTGTAAGGGGTGTCCAGTTGTTCGTATGTCAAATGGTCAACTTCCATTTTCAGTTTCCCCGGGAAATCTGAAATTTCCAGAATCCATGTCCGGATGTGGTCCTTTGTGATGATTTCCGGTCGCTCAAACTTTCCAACCGGATATTTCAATTGTTCTATGGTCATAGTTCATTAAATTATTTGTGTAATAGCTATACGCATGTTATAATCAATTGACAGTTGGTTTCCCGAGGGTGTGTTGTGAATGGGTCCATCTTTTTTTGTCCTACCCGGGATGCCTGAACAGGAGGATTCCAAAAATCGATCCAAATATTAGATACAATCCGGCGACAATCCAGAAAACCAGTGCCGTATCGGGATTGGAAATTATTCCTCTGATCAACCCCAGTCCTGCGATAAGGAAATGCGTGAAATTGGCCACCGCAACAGGACGGTTGTAGATTCCGCCGATCTTACTCCCTTTCACCATCCAATTGAGCATGGCAAATGCCAGGTAGAGCGCGCCCAGAATTTGAATCAGGAACAACAGTGACGCGCTCTGTTCTATGTCCAACTGATCCAGCACCCAGTCCGGCAAGAAATTCATCACAATTCCTGCCAGCCCCAGGACTACCGCACTTGAAATCATGACAATTTTTGTGTTCATTCGATTTAACTTTTATGAATCTGTATCCTTTGAAAATTCATCTTCTTCCCAGTTTGCCGGATTATTGATGATATAATTTACAATACGTCGATATTCCAATTCATTTCTGATGATGTGATCGTGGAAACGGGATTGCCATGCAAATTCTGCGTTTGTTTTATGAATTTCATACGAACAACGACCTTTGTACCATCGGAGAATGCGGGAAATATTTTCATTAACCATTGGATTTTTTCCCCCTGCAAATCCACCTTGTGGAGGTGGGATTGACTCCTGTGGAGGAGGGTTTGATTCCTGTGG
>CBFGVZ010000047.1:0-20409 GCA_965652315.1 uncultured Saprospiraceae bacterium
ATCAAGGCATCCGCTTCTTTGTCGTTCACAAATTTCATGGTTTCAGGGTCAAACTCCAGCGTTCGCCCCAGTCGGTAAGCTATGTTACCCAGGTGCATGACTGCACAGGAATGAAAACCCTCTTTGATATCTCCACACAACATGGAACGATCGTTGGATCGGATGGTATCGACAAAATTCTGATAGTGATTCCCCAACCCGGATCCCGTAGAGCCTGGTTCTTCGTCTGTACCCATATAGGTTCGCCATTCATCTACATTCTTGACCATATATCCTTCGGATCCAAAAAACAAATTTCCAATGTTGTTTTTGGAACTTTTCATATACCCTGTAGAATCGGAAGTCATATCACCCAGGTTGATGTCTTTATTGGAATACCAATGGCGGACTTCGAATTGCAAGATCTTTTTCTTATCCCCTTTTCCGTCCGGATTGGGAAATTCAAAAAGAGCCATCAAATCGTTCGGTGTATTTTGATCATCGTCAAACATGAAATGTCCTCCAACTGCCGAAATTTTAGTGGGCAAACCGACTCCCAGGCCCCACCTGGCCACGTCGAGTTCGTGAACACCCTGATTGCCCATATCGCCGTTTCCATAATCCCAGTTCCAATGCCAGTTATAGTGAAACCGATTGGGATTGAAGGGACGTTTCGGAGCAGGACCCAGCCATAAATCGTAATCCACCTTGTTCATATACTTCCGGGTAAAATCCCCCTTAGGATGACTTTGACCCGGTCTCAGATAACCATCGGGATATTTTCCTATGGTATCACGACGTTTAAAGCAAACTCCCTTGGCCATATACACTTCACCGAGTTGACCATCATGTAAAAATTTAGCGGCAGCCTGTGCTCCTGGATTGCTGCGTTGTTCTGCACCATCCTGGACAATCACATCATATTTCTCTGCAGCCTCTACCAGTTTCTGGCCCTCGTATATGTTGTAGCAACTGGGTTTTTCAACCGTCACGTGTTTGCCTGCCTGGATGGCCCAAATCGCTGCCAGTGCATGCCAGTGGTTTGGCGTAACGATGGACACGGCATCAATGTCCTTATCCTCAAACATCTCCCGCATATCCACATATGTCCTGGGGGCTTTTAGTCCTTTATCCACAAAAAGGGATTGAATCACTCCGGCAAACAAATTCTCATCGACATCACATATCGCCACGACTTCGACATTATCCAGTGCGTTAAATTCCTGTATGTGATTTCGTCCCATTCCATGTATCCCCACCACTCCGATCCGAATTAAGTCATTGGCGGATTTTGCCCGATGTGGTACAATATACGGTATATTCAATGCGACGGTTCCGGTAAATGATTGTTTGATAAACTTTCGTCTTTCCATGACCTTGTTCTTTTATTAATTTGTGTATTTAAATAACCTTTTTTTATCCCGCTTCATTTTAGATGGATCGTAGAATTATGGGAGATGATATTCTCATTTTCTACCACTTCATCACCATTTATTTCTGTATTTATAAAATCGATATTCCGGGCATCATCAAAAACAAATGCCGGACGATAATCCGGTTCTTTTGTCCGGAGAACAAGATTCTCAAACGTTATATCATCGGCATGCCGCACATAAAATCCCCAGGCGGGCAATTCCTTGAATTGTGAAAATTCCGGGTAACGATAGGGCATTTGGGGAATACGCTCCAGGTCTTCGTTGGATGTACCGCGATAAGCATAATGCCGGTTGGCACTTCCAGGATAAACGATTTCGATATTGGACAGATGTACCGCCTCGATTCGCCAATCCGGTAAGCCGACAATAGCAGCGGGTGATATATTCCTCGGAAGGTCCTCCACTGGCCCTTCATATCGATACCCGGCATCCGCCTTCGTGTCGGCGACCTCCGCAAAAACATTTTGGATCGCAATGTTTTTAATCGATGGCCTTTTGCCGTTATTCCACCGGTCTCCCATTCGGATATAAATGGCGTTACCCACATTATTTGCACGAACTCCGTCAATCACAATGTCCTCTGCTATCCCGCCATCAACCGCCTGGATGGTTATGGCAGACCGGTAGGTGTCAAAGACTTCCAGGTTGGTGATTTTAATATTCTTAAAGCCTCCCCGGTTTACGGTTCCAAATTTCAAGCCACTTGCACTAGAACGTAGCACACAGCTATCCACCACTACATTTTGACATATCTTATTAAAATCATGGGACTTAAAACACAGCGCATCGTCCGAAGCATCGATGTAAGTGTTTTTGATCACCACCCCTTCACAATCCACGATATCCATTCCATCATTGTTCCAGTACGCCTTACTTTCGATATGAACTCTGTCAATCAAAACGTCCTTACATTGATCAATAACCAGATTCCAGCTTGCCGGTGCAATTTGGGTAACATCAGTGAGCACCACGTTTTCACATTCTCTAAAATAAATATTCGTCGGTCGGTTGGTAGCGTTAGGTCGGTCATAGTCCAACCCATCGTTCACCAAGCCTCTGTGAATGTAATCGACCAGATTGTTCGCGACGACTGCCCCATCACAATTGATAATACCCCTGCCGGTAATCCCGATATTCTGCACCTGCCATCCGAAAATCAACGAAGTCCACCTGATGTGTTCGTCCTTTATATAATCCCAGGGGTTGGGTGAACCTCTCAATTCCGCTCCTTCCATGAGATGAATGGTTACATCGGATTTTAAATAGATCGTTCCGGTCAAATAAACGCCCGGTGAAAATATCAAATGTCCCCCGCCCGTCGCGGAAACATAATCGATGGCCGCCTGGATGGTTGCGGTATTTAAGATGGAGCCATCGTTGTTTGCTCCAAATGATGTCACCTGATAGTCCCGACCGGCACTGGTCGAGCGAACTCCTTCGGGAATCTTTCGTTCCTTCGTATCGGCCCTGATAAGGTCAGAAGCTGGAACTACCTTAGCCACCAGTGGATCTCCACTGGCCATAATCGAAGTTTCAATCGTCAAATACTGGTTATTACTCTCCATGAGTGGTGTACTCTCTGTATCGAGAAATAAATTTTTCAGGGATACCCATTTACAATTTGCGAGACCTATCCCAGTTGAAGTGGAAATCCCCCGGCCATTGATGTCAAGGTCTTCCAGTACCACGTTCTTGCAATTGTTCATTAGTACGGCCTGATACGGCCCGTCCCACAGATGTATTCCATCAATATGTATATTTCTGCTATCTGTAAATGAAATCAATCCGGGGTCCCCTGATTTTTCAAGATAATTCTGATCAATTAATGCTCCGGTACGTTCCACTAATGCTCTGCCACCCCCCTGTATGACGCCCTTCCCATATATCTTAACATCATTAACCGCCTGGCCTTCAAATATCGCACCGCTGTAATGGTATGGGTTTTGAGATCCCACTATAACAGCCCCTTCTTCCAGGCGAATATCCACTCGGGATTTTAATTGAATCGTCCCGGTTACATACCTGCCTACATAGAACACCAGGGTGCCACCGCTATGAGACTTTATATAATCAATAGCCTTCTGAATCGAATGGGTATTATCCGTAATCCCATCAGATTTGATCCCGAAAAAGGAGGCGTTATATTCTTTAGAGTAGAGATTGCCACCCATTATCATCAGTACAAGTAGAAGTAATTGTTTCATCTGTCTTTCTTTTAACCGCTTTCCACCGATACTATGAATTCGCTGAATTTGCTATTTTTTCTAAATATTGGTAAAGCAAAATGGTTTCCGATACGTTATCCGTTCGATTACAGCCTCCCCAATCCTGATATACGTATTCCATGCACACATATCCATCGTACGAGGATGCCACAAATTGTCGAATAATAGTCTGAAAGTCGATCACATTTTCCTTTACAGTGGTCTGTAATTTCCCTTCTGCCCCCCCGCGTGCATGAAAATGGGTTGCATATTCGATCAGAGGGTGTATGGATTCATTGGTTTGTCCCTGGTATATAAAATGGCCATAATCCAGAGTCAATCCCAGGCCGTGACACGCCTTTATAAATTTCAAGGTAGTCTCCACATCGGGCAATAAAGAACCCACATGGGGTTCTACAGCATAGGTAATCCCCGCAGTACTTGCCATTTCAAAGCGCCAATTTGTCTCTTCCACCGCCCTCTGCCAATCATCAGCTGTAGCCTGGCCCTCATGAGGCACGCCGGGAAGTCCGGTCATATGCCTGCAGCCCAATGCATCAGTGAATTCGATTTGCCGCATAAACAACGACCTGTTTTTTTCTTTCACGGACTGAAGCGGGCTATTGGGCGCTGCAATGGCAGGTTCTTCTCCGGGCTGAAAAAACACATCAGACACTTCCAGGTTCAATGATTTCAGTTCAGCCAGCAGTTTCTGGCCTTCCTTGACGGGATTTTTTTCGATCTCAGAGGGTTGGATATGGGATCGCCCTTCAAACAAGCCGAGATCGACCGCTCCAAACCCCATCATTTGAATCAACTGCAGCACAGCTGGATGGGCCAGAAGCGGAAATGTGAAATCCGCGCATGAAAATTTTATTCCTCCTTTACTCATTGTACCAGCTTTAATGGTTACGTGATGTCTATTTGCGACTTTGTCGATATATGTTCCCTATTTCCTCCCAGGCCTTATGGGCAGAAAGTTCCCCTTTCACATACTGTTGGAGCGGAATTCCGGCCTGCCCTTGAAATGCCACATACCCATTGTATCTGGGCCGCACTATAGCGTTTTCATGGGCTTCAAAACTATCTGCAAAAAACCCATTCGCAAACAAATTTAAATCCGGATCCTGCCAGGTTTCTTTACGAACAGGCTGCCCGCCTGCATAGACATAAATGTTCGACTGGATATAAGAACTCGAACAGTACACTGCAAAATCAACTGCGAGTGCCACATCCTTACATCCTGTAGTAATGGCCAGCCCCGTTCCCCCCAGGATGCTGCGCAACGGCCGACCTTCGATTCCCACAAGTTCCCCGTATTTAAGTGGATGCTTCACAAATGAAGGTCTGCTATAATTCCCATAACTGTAGGCGAAAGCACAATATGCGAAATGATCGGTGCTCGTCATCAATTCAGCCACTTTTATGGGATTCCAGTCAAAAATTTCATTGGGCATGGGTTCTGCAAGACGTCGGAGCATGGCCATCGCCTCCAATGCTTTTTCATAGTCAGCCACCTCGTCGTCTGTCGCAAAGGGTTGCGCATCCAACGCATGCAACAGCATCAACCAATTCAAAAACAAATCCGCTCCAAACCCTGGCATTATGGCACGCTGGGTATCCGCCAGGGCAATCAGGGCATTCCACGTTTGCGGAGGCTCAAGGCCTGCCTGATCCAATAAATCAGGTCGCCAACTGGGCGCAGGTGTCGCAGCATCTATCGGAACACCCAATAGTTTGTCTTCGTACAGATAACTGTAAAAGGACCTGCCCATTGAATTCCCGCTGAGATCATCAAATACTTCATCAGAAAGCTGGCTCCTGAGGTCCAGGATCAGGTTTTGTTCAAAGCAATACCCTGCCCAGGGATGATCGATCACGATGATATCGTAATCCGAAGCGAGTTGATCAATAGGTTTATGCCCAAATTCGTCCAGCGTCCGCTTGTCCCACCGGATTCGCAAACCTGGATTCAATTCCTCATATCGCTGGGCCACTGCAACCAATGGCGGAAAAGCCCGGCTATGATCCCATGCTATACCCCTTAAAGTTCGACTCATTTCTTACATTTCAGCTCACTAACCTCAAAAATCAATTTACGGGTGGAGGCGTCAGTAAACCGCTCTTCCACCGGACAAATCAAAGGTAAATCCAGTATTGAAACTAGCTTCCTTCGAAACAATCCAGGCGGATATACTGGCAATTTCATCCAGATTCCCACACCTTTTCATAGGTATTTTATCGGTCATATATTTAATCTGTACAGGTTCCATCCCTTCTACCATAGCGGTCATGATGGTGGCCGGTGCAATCGCATTCACTGTCACGCCAGAGCCTGCCAATTCTTTCCCTGTCGCTTTCGTCAAACCGATCACACCGGCTTTTGATGCGGAATAAGCCGCCATACCCGCATTGCCTTCTTTTCCGGCAATGGATGCAATCAAAAGAATGCGACCGTAATCGTTGGGCAACATATGCTTCACCGCATATTTCGTCACCAGGAAGGAACCTGTCAGGTTGATCCGACACGTGTTTTCAAAATCTTCAAGTTCTACGTCTGCAGTCGTTATTCCATTGGGACCTACAATTCCTGCTGAATTCACCACGATACTTATTTTATCGTGTTGACTGATGGTGTCAAAGGCGTCTGCTACCTGCCTTCCTTCGGCAATATTGGTTGGTATAGCCGCCGCCTCATATCCTTTCTCTTGTAACGCTGTCACTGCGTGTTGTCCCAGTTCATCATTCAATTCCAGAATCCATATTTTTGCTCCTTCACTAGCCAGTCTTTCAGCGATAGCAAAGCCAATCCCTGAACCGCCTCCAGTCACAACTGCCACCTGATCTTCAAATCGTTTATTCATAATTTTGAAATTTGAATAGTTTGCTGTTCCTTATTCGACCGGCATGCTGCCTCGATGATTTCCATGGCGACCATGCCCAGCGCCCCGGGTGATCCATTGGTCTCCACACCAAAAATGACATCGATAAAATTTGAAACCGGCGCCTGATCCGGATAGATTTCATCCTCTGTCAGATTTTCAAATCGCTGAATCTCCCCCTGGAACGGATGGAAGGACATATGACCTTGCCAGAGTTCCAGCAGTAAAATCCCCTTCGTTCCAAACACCCGAACTTCGTATTGCCGGATGTTCAGCGGAGTGGCTCCCGTACTTGCGATACTTACCAGGGCTCCATTGTCCATCGTGACGTTCAAGGTATTGTAAATATCGATTTTGGATCTGGCATTATCGAATTTGGCAAAAACTTCAACCGGTTTGAGCGAAGTCAGAAAGCTCAGATATGCGCCCACGTGGGACACCTGTGCATATATCTGCCCCCCACCTGCAATTTCGGGATCGCTATATGACCCCGGATTGGGATCCATGTAGGTTTGGTTCAACCCATGGGTAGGGGATGTATCGATTCCCCGTAGCAGCCGGTGTACCGGATTGGTCATCAGCACCGATATCATTTTAATATCACCCAGCCTTCCTCCCCCGATCATTTTGGCGGATTCAATCCCGTGGCGGGTATAATGCCAGGGGCAGCTCACTAATATGTTTAATTTGTTTTTGGAAGCCAGGTCGCATAATTCACGAGCCTCGGCCGCAGTAAAGGTCATTGGCTTTTCAATCAACACATGCTTGCCACGCTCCAAAGCGTATTTGGCTTGTTGGAAATGGACATTGGGCGTAGAGCTTATCACGACTCCGTCCAGGTTGTCGAGTTCAATTAATTCCCGGTAATCCTCGAAAGCGTGTGGGGCCCCAAAGTCCGCAGCAACCCGCCGGGCTTTGGCCCTGGTCCGGTTCTGCACTGCATACAACCGGGCACGTTCATGATTCAGTATCCCCGGAATATGCGCACTTGTAGCCCACCACCCGGCACCGACCACCCCGATATTCAGTTGACGCATCGCATTAGCCATGATATGGAATTAATTTTTCCCGGTTCAGCTCCACTCCAAACCCTGGTTTGGTATCGTCCAGGAAAATATGACCATTTTGAGGAAGGGGCTCTCCGATGATGGTATCGAAAATAGGATGTAATTCCTTTCCTTCTCCCGTGGTCAAAAACTCTGCGTAGGCACTGTTGGTATTGGAAAGTACAAAATGATAATTGTATACAGATGCGCCGTGTGGAACCACCTGCATATCATAGGGCTTAGCCATGGCAGCGATTCGACGAACAGCAGTCAGCCCTCCGGCCCATTGGATTTCAGGCTGGATAATATCCGTCGCTCCATTCGCAATGATGTCATAAAAAGCTTTGTAATGGAATTCGAGGTTGCCGGTGGCCAATTGAATAGGGGCTATACGTTCCCTTAGGTATGCATTTTGCGTGGTTGCCCATCCATTTTGAAGCGGATCTTCAAACCATTTCACATCGTAATCCCGAACACGTTCTGCCAGTCTGGAGGTAAACTCCACATCCCATGACATATAGCAGTCCACCATAATTTCCATTTCATCCCCAAGATCAGATCGGAGTTTGGCGATTAGATTCTCCATATTTCTCAGGCCATTTCTTCCACTTTCCACGCCCCATGGAGCCGCAATTTTCACACCCATAAACCCCCGGTCTTTCCAGTGGTCGGCATAATCGGGATGGATGGTTACATAGCAGGGAATAGACTCCTTTGTTTGACCCCCTAAAAGTTTGTACACGGGAATATTCAATGATTTAGCGATTAAATCATAGAGCGCCAGATCAACTCCTGCTATGGCCATATTCACGATCCCTCCCAACCCATAGGGCATGGTCGAACGGTTCATCTGATCCCAAATCATTTCAATATTAAATGGATCCTGACCTATTAAAAAACGCCGGAAATGATTCTGAATCACCCTACAGGCAAAATCACCACCTCCATAGTTCACACATTCACCCACGATGCCCTCATCCGTTTCGATTTCAATGGCAAAAGGATCCTGGCCAGGACCCATCCAGGTCGATCGCACTTCAGCGTATTTGGGATATCCCGACATGGGATTGGAGATCAGTGTTTGGGCCTGCCAGCCTCCACCCCAATACTGGGATTCTCCCATGCTGGCGCCCCTGGCACCTGTATCTCCGCTATTTATGGTATATAACCGTACATCTGTTATTTTCATTTACATACTTTTTATATTCAAAAAATCTTATCTACACAGCCACCCGGTAATTATAGTCAATTTTCGGTCGCTCGTCCCCAAACCCTAAAGGGAATCAATCGATAATCGCCTCGGCTACCTTCAGGGTTGGGTTGAAATGAGGTGATTTCTGCTATGGTGGTATAGATACCAAATTTCTATCTTTTCAAACAGTTTTTCATGTTCGCATACTATTGCCATAACCGACAAACATGATCGCAAAAACGATGATTAAAATTCCGGAAACTATCGTGATCAGGGTTTTCCGGCTTACCCCCTTCCATTCTTTCAACAACAGGCCCCATACATTGGCTACTAATATGATGAAGGCCATATGCAGTATCCAGGAACTGGCTCCATTACCGAGAATACTTTCCCCCATGCCGTAAAAGAAAAACTGCAGGAACCATGTGATCCCGGCAATGGCCGCGAACGAGTAATTGGAAATCAGCGGAGCCTTTTTATCGAAGTATTCCCCGTAGGTTTTATTTTTAATGTTCAGCAAAGCACACCAAATCGCATTGGTTGTCAATCCACCCCAAAGCAGTACCACAAAAATGACATTGTTTTGAAACAGGGGATTTACGCCGTTGAGGACCGCCGCTTCAGCCATCGGCTTCCCCGCTTCTATTCCATAATTAAAACAGGCACTCAGCACGCCAGAAATCACAGCCACTACCAGGCCGACACCAATTTTATACTCCCCGGTTTTGGATTTTCTAATTTCACCATTACCTTTTTCAGCCAATTCTTTGTCCTTCATCACCCCTGCCTTACCACAAATTGCAATACCGACCAGACAAATCCCCACTCCAGCCAGAACGTACTGACCCCAGGGGTTATTCAACATATCCGAAATGGTTACCTTTCCATCCTGAGGAAATAGCTCATAATAAACGGATGGCAATATGGCACCAAAAGCTGCAGACAGGCCAAGTATTAATGAATTTCCCAGCGCCATTCCCAGGTAACGGATGCCCAGACCATATGTCAAACCTCCAATTCCCCACAAAATTCCCATTAAATAAGTCCACCAAATGAAGTTTCCGGAAGTGGACCTGATGATATTCGCATACTCAGGAACGGTCAGCCAGGCAGCTAACCAGGGAAAGATCAACCAGGAAAAAACACCTCCGACGATCCACATGCTTTCCCAGGACCATTTTCGGACTTTGGTATAGGGGACGTAGAAGCTCCCGGAGGCCACTCCACCAATAAAATGGTAAATGACGCCTAACAGTACATGCATGACAATTTATTCATTTCATCCACTAATTTAAGAATTCTCACATACCTCAGGTATTTTGCATGGTTTACCATCAGTAAACGGTGACTGGCCCCTCCAATCCCAGGGATCGGAGCGGCTTTTTGGTCCACCGTTGAACAACGTCATTATTTTTCAGGGATTTCAGGTAATTCGCCATCTCTGTCACCACCCAGACCTCTACGGTATTTTCACCCCTGGTAATGAAATCTTCAATTCCATATATCCGGTTTCCATACCACTTCACACCAGCTTCTTTCCCATTTATATACACCGTGGAGATCCCATGAACCTGCCCCAGATTGAGATAGTGAAGCGCATTTATATCATTGACCTGGAAGGTATTCTTGTATTTAACGGTACCTGCAAAATGGGTGTATTTCGGATCCTCCTTCAAATCCAGCAGTTCCTCCATTTCATCAAATTCAATGGTACCGTTGTAGTGCTGAAATTGCACATTCCACCCCTTATCAATTCGGATTGAGGCCGACCCACCTTCAAATGGGGCCGGGTTATAAAATTCCCCTTCGGTGTCCTTATTAAATACAATGATGGCAGAAGCTGATCGACCCAGGGGCAGTACAAGCTGGTTTCCGTCCATTTTCAGTTTGAACTTATTTCCGGTTTCGGCATCCCAGATCCAGGCTTGTTTCCCGGCAACCATTTCATCTGTAATTTCGGCATCGATGGTGTAGTTATAGCTATTGCTATTATTGTTGAAGAACAACATATCACCATCCGCCATTTGATACCGGACCTGTGAAATGTATGGTTCGGGTTCTTTAATAGAGGCATAAGGTTTGATGTTATACTTCTTTTGGACACCCTGATACCACGCACAAAAATTCTCTTCAGGGGTATCCAATAGGATAAAGTGATCTTTAAATTGTTTCATCTTATCCACCCAGGATTGAACTTCCTGGTCTTTCCGCTCATGATCCTCCCACCCTGGGTACCGGGCCGGATAACGGCCTATGCAAAAGACTCTACCTCCCGTGGAAACAAAATCATGCAGTTTCTGAGCAGCTTCGGGAATCATCCGTTCCACCTCGATCAGAAACAAGGTGTGGTACTTTCGGGGGCCATAATGCAGATACCCATTCCTGACCGAAGAATCGCGAATTATGCGTTCGGAAACATAATCACATCCGTTTCCATTTTGATGGATGGATTCCCAGACCAAAGGTTGATATTCAGGCATAACACAGGTCGGAAAAGGTTCATTTTGAGCACCAAGTTCGGCCCACATGTCGGAAACGGGCGCCAACAATGCGATATCAGCGAACTGATCACCTTGCTGTAACAGGGCGGATAGTCTGGCCCGGTAATCGGTATAGTACTTGAGATAAGGCCAGGAATTGTTTCGTTCACTAAATGCGCCTCCCCAAATTATCCAACCCGGGAACGGTACCTCCAGCGGAGAATAGTTGAACCCGTGAAAAATAGGTTGGGTAACCCCGGAAATAGTACTGTTGTCCCCTGCTATTTTAAAGGTTTCAAACGAATCGTTAAAGACTTCCTGAGTGTGTGTGAGTTCTTCGGAGCTAATCAGCCGTTTTCCTTTCAGGCGGGCTCCCGACGACAGGAATTTATTGATCATGGTATATCCCCGTCCCAGATCCCAGGCGTATTTAGTAAATTCACTTTCCGGAATCACATCCCCAATCTGATAATCTTCGGTGGTTTTGATCCAGGTTTCTGCTTCCGGAATATCGATATCAAAGCTGCCCTCGACCAGGAAATATCCCCGCCCATAAGATTGGGATCGTGATTTTACATTGTGGTCTGTACACCATTTGGAAAAAACAGACACAAAATTTTCATGGAAGACTTCGGCATTGGTTAACGCCCAGTCATATCTCATCCGATTCAATTGGTCATCCAGGTCAGGCTCGATATCCGCTATATATCCGGGATCAATATTATTCCCCATCCGGCCAATCTTGAAAAGGATAAAAGGCAGGTATGGGTAGATGTCATACCCACGCCTCTCTTGAAACTCCTCCATCATGTTGGCTTTCCAGTTGGCTCCCTCGAGTTCCATGCTGTCCACAAAAAACGACCGGAAATTGGATGGAAATGATCCCGTTTTACGAGTGATTTTCTCTGAAATGTTATTGAGATACGACTGTACTGCATTTCCATCAAAATGATTTACCACAGGTCCCATTCCTCCCGGAGCTCCGACGATTACGCGCTCAAAACCGTCTACTTTGACCAGCGCATATAGTGCATAATTCCCTTCCTGCGTGGTCACCTGAATTGAGCCACTGGGGATTTGATGCGACAGATCAATCACATCGTCCAAGCTCGCCAATGGATCGGGAACCAGTTTCACAGCCAGCATTTCCATAGACCGGCCGGTGAAAGTATTAGTGATTTTAGGGTCAGCTTCCTTGTAAAGGTCAAACAGTGAATATTCGGTATTGACGGGCCCTTTAAATTTCTTTACCCCGATTACCACGATTTGGGATCGATCTTCCGGTTTTACAAATTCACCTCCGAAGGGAAATCCGGTCCCTACTATCAAATCACAGGTCATATCGAGCTTCGAAGCCTCATCAAACGTAAAATGCAGTAATTCAATCCATTCTTCACTCAACCATTCGATCGAGGGCAGCCCAAGGTCATCCGTAGCTTTCGAATATGCATTGGTGCCAGGAAATGCGATCGGATTGATTTCTACCCCCCCGATTCCTGCGTCTTTGAGCACCCGTAACTCCCGGGCCAATTCCTTTTTTTCAATTTTATTCCCCAACCACCACCACCGCACATATGGCCGATATCCGATGTCCGGAGATTTAAAGATTTGATACAATTCGCCCATTCCCATACCCTCCTTTAGAGTCCAGGGCCTGGTGAATGAAAAAGTGGGCGCTAAGGCCATTCCCGATGAGATCACTGTGCTATCAAACAAAAACTTTCTTCTATTCATCGATCATTAAATTGAAATACAAAAACTATTCGCGTTGGTATATCTCCGGATCATCTAAATCCTTTCTGGTAGCATTCATTTCATGCATTTGAAATGTTGACTTCTGGTCAGAAAATATTCAGGTGCTTTCAACAAACTATAATGCAACCTAAAATATGGACCCAGACACCTTGTTTGCACCTGGGTCCATATTTCTATTTGATCCTCAAAAGTTATGCTTGCAATTTGTTTAATACCCCGGATTTTGAACCAGCAACTCATTCAGCTGCATTTCCTGAAAAGGAATGGGGTACAACAAGTCATTTTCCGTAATCGTGTAGGATTCCGGTAGTAAATAACTGAATTTGGCTTTCACCTCTTCCCCAAATTCAGTCATCACAGAAATAAGCTGACCAGTTCGAATGAGGTCATCATACCGTTTGTTTTCGAATGCCAGTTCCAGTCTTCTTTCAACAGCAATGACTTCCCGCAGACTACTTTGATCTGAAGCCGTAATATCGTGATCACTATTCCCAAAAGCACGTTGGCGAACCTGATTCAAATACCCTAAAGCTTCTCCACTTTGCCCCATCTCGTTGTAAGATTCGGCCAGCATCAGCAATACATCGGAATATCTGTACAAAGGCCAGTTCTGGTCGGTTCCCTGATTTCTTTCCGGATAAGTCGGGAAATAATATTTATTAGGGAAATGTCGTACCTCCTGGCCATCTTGCGCCTCAAACCCAACCACACTTTGATAACTGGAATCGTTGGCCACGAAATCATCATCCACATTCAGTTCACCCACGAATATACCGATAGTGGCATCAAAACGCGAATCCTCTGGCTCATATAGGTCTATAAGATCCTGGGTAGGATAATTCCATCCTCCCTGAGTATTGTTAAAGTCCGTTCCCAGGATCGGCCCTGTGTTGGGCATTACCGGAGTAAAGTCATAAATAAATTCACTGCCCTGTCCGGTAGTTCCTGATTGGTACTGGATATCCCAGATGAGTTCTTTATTCCCTTTATTGTCCGGACTGAATACGGATTTGAAATCAGGGATCAATTCGTATCCCATGGTAGTGACTGATTCCAAAAGCGGAACTGCACTGTCAAAATCTCCTCGTGTCATATGGACGTGTGCCAAAAGGGTACTCGCTACTCCTTTGTTGATCCGGCCGACATCCTGAGCACTAAAGGTGGGATTGGAAAGCAGACTCACCGCATCCTGCAAATCATTCATGATCTGGGTATAGACTTCATCGACAGAGGCCCGCTCTTTGTACGCATCATCAGGAACCGTGACCTCTGAAGTAAAAAGCGGTACGCCACCATATTTTTTCACCAGATCAAAATAGTAATACGCACGCAAAACTTTAGCTTCGCCAATGATGCGATTCTTCATAGCATTGTCTGGGAATTCGATCGATTCTATTCGATCCAGAATAGTGTTAACCCTCGATATCCCCAGGAACGGAGTGGAATATCTGGTGAGAATTACCCCGTTATCTGTGGACGTTACATAAGTGGTCAGGATTTCAGTATTGTTATTTCCCCGGTCCTTGGCATAATAGAAAAATCGGGCATTGTCAGTTCTGCATTCGTCCATGAGGTAAGCAATATTGGCTATACCTCTTAATGGTTCGTATGCACCCACCAGAGCCTGCCCAAAATCTTCAGGTGTCTGGAAAAAGATATCTTCATTCAAATTGCCTTCAGGACTAAGGTTCAGGAAACTATCCGAACAAGAACTGATAAAGCAAGTTATGCATACAAAGGAAAATATATATTTTATGCTTTTCATGGCTGTTTGTATTTTCAATTAGAAATTAATGTTGAGTCCAACGGTAAAAGTTCTGGGAATCGGGTAGGCACTTCTGATTTGTCCGTAATTGGTTACCGAATTATCCCTATTCAAACTCGCTTCCGGATTTTGGCCTGAAAACTTTGTCAGGGTCAGAAAGTTCTGCACACCGACATAAAGCCGAGCTGATTTTACAAAAGCCAATTGTTCCAAATCTAAAGAATAACCAAGTGTGACATTCTTTATTGACAGGAAGCTGCCATCCTCGATCCAGCCCGTGTGGGCAATTCGGTAAAATTCAGTAGTACCGGATAAAGTCCGTGGAACCTGACCGTTTCCTGGATTCTCGGGAGAACGCCACGTATTTAGCATATCAGCGTCCATATTAAATACCCCATCAATGTTGTACAGGTCTTCCCTAAGCATATTGATTACTTCGTTCCCATACTGACCACTGATGATCATATTGAAATCAAAATTTTTGTAACTCAGGCTATTGGTGATTCCAAAAATAAAATCAGGGTTCGGATCACCTATGAGGGTTCGGTCATCCGGTGTGATGCGACCATCTCCATTTACATCGCGCATTTTTGCAGTTCCTACTGTTGATCCTTCAGATTCTGCGATGGGTGAGTTTGCCACATCGGCTTCACTCGTATAGATCCCTTCATAAATGTATCCATAAAACTGACCTATAGGTTGTCCTTCTTCTGACCGGTTCGTCTGACCATAACGTCCATTGTTACCGATAAAAGGAGTATTGGGAGGCAACTTAACAATCTCATTTTTATTGAAGCCGATATTGAAGTCTGTTGACCAATACAACTCCCCGGTCAGGTTCTGTGATGAAACCTGGAATTCGTGCCCCCAGATTTTCAGCTCCCCAACATTCGATTGGATTTGTGTAAATCCAGATGAATATGGCAATGCCGTGGCGAAAAGCATACCCGAGGTCCGCTTGTTGTAATAGTCATAGCCCAATGACAGTCTATAATTGAAGAAACTCAAATCAAATCCGATATCGGTCTGATCGGTAACTTCCCACGTAAGATCTCTGTTTCCAAGTGTAGTGATGGCCAATCCCGGTGTAATAGTTCCACCGTACACATAATTGGTTCCTCCTATATTGGAAATTTGCTGATAGTTTCCAATGTTGAAATTCCCTGTTTTCCCCCAGCTTGCCCGTAATTTCACAAAGGGCAACCAGTCCATATCCGGGAAAAACGACTCATTGCTCAGTATCCAGCCAGCAGATAAAGCCGGGAAATTCCCGTACTTATTATCGGCTCCGAAACGAGATGAACCGTCGCGTCGAATACTACCTGTGAAAAAGTACTTTTGATCAAAATTGTACATTAACCGACCAAATGCCGACGCCATGGACCAGGCTTCATTATTGGAAGTACCACTTGTAGTAGTAGCCCCCGAAATCCAAATCACCTGATCGCCAGGAAAATTATTTCCGTTGATGGACCGGTAATTCCTTTCCCATTTCTGGGCACTGTACCCCGCAAGGAATTTGAAGGAATGATTTTCCAGTTGCAAATCATAGGTCAGCGTATTCTCATTCATCCAGGAGATGTAATTGTCAGAGATGTTACGTGCAGCATTACTTGCCGGACTCTTCGGAAGATTTGGGTTGAATCCGGAAAAATAAGTCGTCCCCCGGAAGTAATTCAAATTTTGACTACCCAGATCCGCATTGAGACTGGATCTAAAGATAAGTCGGGGTAAAAATTCGATTTCGCCATATACATTGGCTAGCATCCGGAATTGGTTGTTATTCTCGTCACGAACCATAAGTTGTTGGACAGGGTTCGCTACGCCGAGCATTCCGGGTGAACTGATATTGGAATTGAAGTTGCCTTCACTATCATAAATGGGTTCCAGCGGTGATGCAATAGCAGCCGTACCAATCACCTGGCGACTCCCTTCCAGTCCACCTCCCGCGTTATGCCTGATCTGATAGGAAGGAGCCAGATTTATACCAAATTTCAAATAATCGTTTGGTCTGTATTCATTGTTTGACCGCAAGGAATAGCGTTTAAAATCTGAATTGAGCAATACCCCTTTCTGATCCATGAAAGTCAGCGTATTGGAGGAAGAAAATTTTTCAGTACCTGAGGTTAGACTCAACGAATAGCTTTGCTGCGGTGCTGATCTTAGGATCGCGTCGTACCAGTCCGTACCTTCCCCATACTGCTGGGGATTGAGATATGCATCGGGGATAGGATCAGTTCGTCCTTCGTATTTGATTTTATCCTCGTAAAATCCATTCATAAAAGTGGCAAATTCAGTACCGTTCATGATATTGGGCCGTCCTCTCTGGGGAACATTTTGCATGGCGGTATAAATGTTGAGCGATATATCGGTTTGCCCTTCTTTCGCTTTTTTGGTCGTAATCAGAATCACCCCATTAGACGCCCGGGAACCATACAATGCGGTCGCTGAGGCATCCTTCAACACAGAGATATTCTCAATATCATTGGGATTCAGGAAGCTTACGCCACCCGTCGCAGAATTCCCTCCAACGATCGGTTGGCCGTCCACGACAATCAGGGGCTGAAAACCACCTGAGAAGGACGCCGCTCCCCGGATACGGTATTGCATCCCTTCTCCTGGCCGACCTGAAAACTGGCTAATCTGTAAACCAGCAGCCTTGCCTTGTAATTTTTGTCCTAAAAGCGTGGAGGGAACATCTTTTACTTTGTCTGCATCGACTGTTGCAATAGAGCCGGTCACTTCAGCTTTGGTGTTGGTCCCATAACTGATCACAACCACCTCATTGAGCAATTGGGAATCCGATACCAGCGTAATCGACAAATTATCCCTTCCGGCAACTGAAATTTCCTGAGTTTGATACCCGATATAAGAAATGACCAAAATGGCATTCTCATCTATATCATTGATAGAGAATCGACCCTCCAAATCCGTTGCAGTCCCCTGGGTTGTTCCTTTAACCAGTACATTAACCCCCACAAGCGGGTTTCCTTCCTGATCGGTGATAGTCCCATTCACATTGAATACCAAACGCTTATCTTCAATGGTATTTATCGAGTTGGGTCGCAAAGTTGGAAGAGGTACAGGAGCAACTTTCTTCTCCTGTGCTTCACTTTTACTATCGACTATCTCCTGAAAATGATCGATCATCTTTTTCATAGAGTCAATCCCCTCCTTTGAATCCCGGTATACGGCTACGTAACGCTGATCAAATATCTGGAATTTAAACTCGGTTTGCTCAAATACATATGAAAGTGCATCCTTGATGTTTTCATGTTTGTCAGATTCATACTGCACCTTCACATTGGAAACCAAAGTCCGGTCATAACTGAAAAAGACATTAAACTTCTGACCGATTTGCTGAAAAGCCACCTCCAGGAGTATTTCATTAGCTGGCGCATTAGTGTTGGCCTGCCCCATAGGCAATTGGGCAAACAGAAACATGACCCAACACAAAATCATCGCATTTTTTTGATTGATTTCACATAATCTTCGTAACTTCATGGTCGAGTTAGCAATTTAAATTGTTAATGAATTTTGTTTAATCGGAAAGGTTTGACCACAATTTTTTGACCAGTGTATTTTCTATGCCACATTGTGAGAGAAGCCACCCTCTGGTACAGGGTTCCTTCGATTCAAAAGTTTCTTCCATCACTGGAAGGAATGTCAAATTAAAACATTGGTCAGCCTTTCCTTTTTTCTAATCGTACTTTATTGTTTTGTTCTTCGTTTAGTTCCACATTGAGCGACACCTCCAGCAATTTCGTCACTGTCTCCCAATTTTCATAGGGCAATCCCGCAGTCACCGGAGTCTGAAGCAGTAATGAGTCCTGCACATAAAAATCCTTTCCGTATATATCCTCCAAACGATCCAGCATCTCCCCAAATGTGACGTTGTCAAAAATCAGGGTACCATCCTTCCATTGCGTAAACCTGCCCGGATTTTCAGCTTCCATTTTCTCAAGATACTGAGTGGCTGAAGAAAATCGTACCATATCCCCCGGCGTCATCCTCACTTTCTCCAAATCGGAATTTTCTGCTGTTTTACTTAGAGGACGATTGCCCAGCTCGGTTTGTTCCTTCAACAACTCGAGCTCAATGGAGCCATGATCCAGGTAAACATCAGTTCTTCCTCTTCTACTCCTAAGGTTAAATGCCGTCCCCAGTACGTTCACCGTTAAATCCGATGTACGAACTTTAAAAGGTACCATCCCCTGATCATTATCCTGTGTATTGTCTGCAATCCGTCCGTCCTCTTTTACCCGGGAAACCTCAAAAAAAGCCTCACCCTTAAGTTCAGCTAACCGATACTCAGATCCGGATGAATCCCGATACCTATCTTTATGCCACAGCAGACTTGAATTCGCATTTAAAATGACTTTCGTTCCGTCATCGAGCAAAATTTCCTGGGTTTCTCCGAAAGTCGTGTGATAGGTTATGATATCAGGTTCTCCGGGTGATAACCACCAAACAAAGGAAACTACAGCTAAAAAAGAAGCCGCTATACCCCATTTCCACAAATTCAGGGATCTTGATCTGATATCGGCACGTTTCTCCACATGACGAGCCTCAAGTTCTCGTTTTAAGTGTTCCCAGGATAGCAAATGTCCCAGATCTGTATCACCTGATTGTACCCATCCACTGCGGAAGTGAGCGTCTAAAATTTCGGGATCCCTAACCTTCTTCAGGCGAGCAAACAACTCCTCACCCTCCTCCGGACTAAGCGTATTGTCCAGATATTTTCCGAGCAGGTAATTTGTTCTTTCGATTTGTTTCACTGACTGTTTTTTAAAAAGCTTCAGAAACATACCGGGTCCTTAGCTGGTATGTGGAGTAAAAAAAAGTATAATACAAGACGATTGAGAAATTCCAATATACTAGTGCTCGGTAAAAATTTTACAAAATTTGGATTTTTAACCAATAAATCGTTCTTTTGGATAGTGAGGATGTGCTTAAATGAAAAATGAAAAGATGAACTCTCAAGCATTATTTAACGATTATAGGGACAAAGTCCTGGGCTTTTTCATCAAATTTCTACACGATGAAGAGATGGCCCGTGATTTAGCACAAGACGTATTCATCAAGTTGTTCGAGAAAAAAGATGAGCTGGACCAGGTCGCAGATCTGGATGGATACATTTACCTAATGTGTCGAAATCTTGCTTTTGATCACCTCAAAAAGGCAGCACACGTCAAAAAATACCACAACTTCCTACTCAATTCCGGACAGATAGTCCAAAAACCGGAAATGGAACGAAAAATGGACATCGAACACTACAAATCCATCCTGGAAGAAACTTTGAAAATTTTACCTGACCAGCAGCGCCTGATCTTCAACCTGAGTAAACGGGAGGGACTTTCCCACGAAAAAATAGCCGAAATGCTCGAAATATCCCCGAATACAGTCAGGAATCATCTTTATCAGGCTGTCAAAAATCTGCGAGCTACGTCCAATCCCAATATCGATGTGATCCTGATCCTGGTATATCTGCTTTCCGGAATATTTTGACTACAGATTGAATCCGAAGATTACATTCTACTGGATTGCCTATCAATGAAAGTATTTGCGTTATGAAGACTATACAGCCTGATTATTAAGTTTCAGACATCCTTACATTACCCCATTAATACTGAATTTCAGCGGATAAATCCGTAAAACAGATTGTCGCGA
>CBFGVZ010000048.1:0-20319 GCA_965652315.1 uncultured Saprospiraceae bacterium
TTTAATATAATAGACGAATCAATATGTGTTAGCGGATTGAGTATCAGTATAGATGGGCTGTTGATTCCATTGCCTTCCATATCACTCCATCCGGGCATGTTTGTGGTTTTGATGGACTCCACATCTACGGAATCTCCAACGCCCCAGTCACTACAGATCCAGGTTTCATTTCCATTCGAAAAACTTTCTGATCCGGTCGAAATAAAATTATTTCAATTGGGTCGATTATTACATGGTGTCCTGGCCTCACCTGAGATGCCGGAACCTATGGAAATGGTAGATATTTCACAACCCTGTAGGCGTGACAACTGGAAGTCTTCCCGGGTAGAAGCAGGCACGCGAGGAACAGAGAATAGCTGGTTCAGCACGCTTTCCGCACCTAAAGTAACCTTTAAATGGGAAACCGGGAGAACCGGGATGATCTCCTTCCCATTCGTATGCGCCGGTGGATCATTCCCGGAAGGCCTGATCGAAATCAATTTTCCTTTCCAATGGATACATATGGATATTTGGGGAAACGGAACATTCCAGTTGATTAGTGACATACCGGTTGGCGATTCCCTTCAGATCACTATTTCAGGAGAGCATATGGTCTGTTCGGGGATGCCTTATCAGTGGGATACCATAATTGTCGCTACCCCGGGTTGGCCAGGGGAGAAAGGCAACCTACGGATTACAGAGATCATGTATGAACCTCGACAGGGATGTCCGGAATACCTGGAAATTACCAATCTCACTGATCGATCCACCTGGTGGGAAGCCGTGGGGATACAAAAGAATGAATCCGAAAAGATTGAACTGCCCGTACAGTGGCAATGGCCTCTGCAGGAATCCCGGATTTTTACGACGAGCCTGAAGGACTTTATGGATTGTTATCCTGAAGCCCGAAATGACCTGGTGATTGAAACAGATTTTTTCGTTCTGAACAATTCCGGTGCTGAATTATCGGTATGGTCCGGAAGCAAATGGGATCGTCTGATCGATCGGGTCCGTTATCATCCTTCTGATCATCACCCATCCTTTCGGCAGACGGCTGGAATTGCACTGGAACGCGATATCTATGAGTTACCGGGCAATAAATGGCGTTCCGGATTCGTACAATTGGGGTACCGAAGTCCGGGATTTTTGCCGGAATGGGATGAGAACACCGAGTCCCTGGTGGAATTTTCGGCTACCACGATTTATACAAGAGATGGGCGGGAACCTTCTGTACTTGAAATCGGTATCGGAAGAGATGTTACGGATGGCAACATTACGATTGAAATATTTGATTTGAATGGACTGAAGGTCAGTACATTGACGGATGCAGTCCCCATGCAGGGCGGAGAAATCATTACATGGGATGGTACCAGCTCAACAGGGGCAAGGCTTCCAGAAGGATTGTATCTGTTTTGGATTTATTTTTTTGATGTCACAGGTCACCAGAAAACAATTAAGAAAACATGCGTATTGTCAAACAATTAGGTGTGATTTGGGCTACCCTCGAGAAATGGTTTCAACTTCGTCGGCTGCATATTCCGGTTGCCTTGCTGATCGGATTCATTACCCTGATCTGTGTGATTCAGCCTGAAGTCAGTATGCTGCGTAAAATGACCAACCAAACCGTTCTGATACTTCTTGTATGGTTGGTGCTGGGAGTCGCCTTCCTGATGTTGCGTTCCAAACGGCTAGCTCTGGTCTGCCTGTCCTGCTGTGCTATTCTTTGCCTCCATCTGAAGAATGCCTCCAATATTTCACTTGCCGCGCCACAGGTAGTGGTCGACGAAAGTTCCAAATTTACCATTGCCCATTTCAATCTGTCCTCCATTCAGGACAACCTTATTACGGATCTCCATCGCATCGATGAACTCAAACCTGACATCCTGGTTTTTCAGGAATTTACCCCACAGTTTCAGGATCAAATTATTCATCATTACGATTCCTTATATTCGGATTATACCGAATTCCTGCGCCTGGATGATTACGGTCAGATCATTTTTACTTCCTTACCTGTACTGACAAAGGACACTTTTCTAATTTACAATATTCCGGTTTTGCGATTGCGGATTCAGGTAAAAGACGGGGGAGCGATCCAATTGATTTCACATTACAATCTGCCCCCAATTACGACAAAATACAAGGAGGACAGTCGATTGGTGTTTTCCCAACTCAGTGATTTTATAGCACAGGCGGAAGAACCGGTGATTTATATGGGTACCCTGAACTATGTAGCCTGGGACAATGATCTGGTGAAATTCCGTTACAATGCGGATCTCAATGACAGTCGTAAGTCTTTCTTTCCCTCACTGGCCAATCAGGAGAAATCACTTTTCTACGCACCGGTCGATCACATTTATTACAACAGCTACCTCGATTGCATTCAGTTTAAAAAGATCGAGAATAATTCCAACCGAAAAATCGGGATTCGTGGTGAATACCAAATCAACAATCAACATGAAAAAATTTATTCATCGACGGGTGAATAGTGTGAAATGGGCCTGGTCAGGTCTTTGGCGGTTTTTCAGCACTGAGACACACGCAGTATTACATCTGATATCCGCAGTAATTGTTGTTGTTTTGGGATTTTTGTTTGACGTGACCCCACTGGAATGGGTGGCCCTCATTCTGGCCATAGGCCTGGTCATCCAGGCAGAAATTTGGAATACGGTATTGGAAAAGGTGGCGGATTTTGTTCAGGCCGAATACGATCTCCGGATCAAGGTTATCAAGGATCTTTCTGCAGCCGCGGTCTTATGGTGCGCCTGCGTTGCAATCGTGATCGGATTTCTGGTTTTTACACCCTATGTGCTTGATCGGTTGTAATATGGAATCTTCTTCTGCGTCAGGGATTGTCCTGAAAGTGCAAGATCATTGTCTGTACTGAGAGCGGGTCTTAGATGATGCGTTATCAGGATTGGAGGAATGAAGCACAAAATTATTCGAAGAGAAAACGGATATCAGTTTTTTAAGTTAATTTGGCGTTGGACAGAGGATATTTGGTGGTTCAAAAACAAATTATGGATTTTTCAAAAATAAGACGGGAGTACATTCAGGAGCCAATGACACTGGAATCATTGGATCCGGATCCTATGCGTGTATTTGATGACTGGATGAAAGAGGCCTTTAAATATTACGGTGAAGAGTGCAATGCGATGACACTGGCCACTTCGGACCGTACGGGGCGTCCCTCTGCCCGAACGGTTTTGTTGAAAGGTATTACTTCGAACGGATTCATTTTTTATACCAATTATCAGAGCCGAAAAGGCCAGCAGATCGATCAAAATCCACGAGCAGCCATTTTGTTTTACTGGGCGGTACTTGATCGTCAGATCCGGATTGAAGGGCCGGTCATCAAAGTATCGGATCAGCAATCGGATCTTTATTTCCAATCCAGACCACCTGGAAGCCGGATCAGTGCGATGGCTTCTCCTCAAAGCAGCCGGATCACAATGGAAGAATTGCAGACCAAAAGAAAGGCATTGGAACTTTCGGACAATTTCCCCCGCCCCTCCCACTGGGGTGGATATGAGGTCAAAGGAGAATATTTTGAATTCTGGAATGGTCAGGAGAATCGATTTCACGACCGGTTTATTTACGAACAAATGAAGGATGGTACATTCGACCGATATAGGATAGCTCCTTGATTGGAACAAAAACAGCAAATGTTAATAGACTGGATATTGGGTTTTGTCGAAGAAAAAGGGATTTAAAAGATCATTAACAAACATAGCGACCAAAATTTCATTAATTTAAAGTGTGGGAATCGTTAGAAAAGTGAGTTGGCATGAAGTCATCGGTTCCGATAAATTTTTGAATTGTCCGTGGGATGACTAATATTTACAAAACTTTTTAAATCATATCGTGATGAGAAAAAACATAATAATTTCAGCATTGGTAGCCCTTTTGGTAACAGTCGCCACGATTGGCGCCTACAATTATTTTACAAAGGAAGATATGCCGAAGATCACTTTCCAGGAAGAGCTCAGCTCGCCTGTGAACAATGTACTCTATACGATGGATGAGGATGGGAATGCAGTTCCTCTTGATTTTACGGCTACCGCCAAAAAGGTAGCTCCGGCAGTGGTGCAGGTCAATGTGGAAATCAGGACCGGCATGGCCAATCGGGGAAGGCAAAGAGAGGTCCGCGATCCGTTCCGGGACTTTTTCAATGATGATTTTTTCCGGGATTTATTCCCCAATCAGGTGCCTCAGGAACGCAGCCCCAGAGGTCAGGAACCTCCGGTGGCCCGAGGGAAGGGGTCTGGCGTTATTATCAATTCCAATGGGTATATAGTAACCAACAATCACGTGGTGGAGAATGCTTCACGAGTGGAGGTTCAGATGAACGATCATTCTACTTATGATGCCGAGGTGATCGGTACGGATCCTTCGACCGATCTGGCTTTGATCAAAATTGATCAAAAGAATCTTCCATTCGTAGAAATGGTGAACTCTGACGATGTCCAGATTGGGGAGTGGGTACTGGCCGTTGGTAATCCGCTTTCTTTCGGGAGTACGGTTACCGCGGGAATAGTCAGTGCAGTAGGCCGGAATATCAATATTTTTGATCGTGATGAAAATCCTTATGCTATCGAAAGTTTTATTCAGACCGATGCTGCCATTAACAAGGGAAATAGTGGAGGTGCGCTGGTTAACCTCAATGGAGACCTGATTGGAATAAACTCAGCCATTGCCAGCCCCACGGGATATTACGCCGGTTATGGTTTTGCCATTCCTTCCAACCTCGTTAATAAAGTGATCGAAGATCTGCTGGAATACGGTGAAGTTCGCCGGGCTGTACTGGGAGTGACCATTCGCGAAGTGGATCCGGGCCTTATCGAGGATCAAGGACTCAAGGTCAATCATGGCATTTATGTCGACTCTGTGATCGCTCATTCTTCTGCAGCGGATGCCGGGATCCAGGCAGGTGATGTGATCACTCATCTGGATGGGGAAAGAATTAATCAAACACCAATCCTGCAGGAAAAAATCGGTAGTAAACGGCCCGGTCAGGAAATAGAACTGACCCTGGATCGCAAGGGTAAAACCATCAATTCTACAGTAACTCTTAAAAGTCTGGAGGATACCAGGCCTGATCTTGCTGCACTCAATCCTTCCGGAATAGAAAAAACGTTGGGCGCTACATTTGAGCCCCTCAGTCAGGAAGAAAAAGAAGAATTAAATCTGGAGAATGGTCTCAAAGTTACCAATTTGGGCCGAGGTGTTTTTCTGAATAATACAAACATCCAGGAAGGTTTTGTCATCACACGGGTCAATGATCAGCCAGTAGATTCGGTAGAAGATCTTGAAAAAGTGATCCAATCCAGAAAAGATTCTGGCGTACTAATTGAAGGAATCTATCCATCCAGACCCAACCAAAAAGTTTATGAAGCTTTCGGGTTGTAGTTCATAGAAGATCTAATTTACCTATCCATTCAATGGCGATCACAATTTATTTTGAGATCGCCATTTTTTTTATATATTCGCTCCGACTATTTTTGAGCCGGCAGCCCATTTTATCAAAACCGGGAAGCTGCCAGTTATTTTCTTTGACCTCAACTAAAACCTCAATTTTAATCTCAACAAATTCCTATGAAAAACCGTAAATTCATTCTGAGCGAAAAAGACATTCCTACGCATTGGTATAATGTGGTGGCAGATATGCAAGAAAAACCGCGTCCTCCACTGCACCCGGGAACGGGTGAACCGATAGGTCCGGAAGCACTTTCTCCCTTATTTCCCATGGATCTGATTATGCAGGAAGTGAGTCAGGAAAAATGGATTCCAATTCCTGAAGAAGTACGGGATGTGTATTCCATATGGCGACCGACTCCGCTCTATCGTGCCTATGGTCTGGAAAAAGCCCTCGACACTCCTGCCAAAATATTTTACAAATACGAGGGCGTTAGTCCGTCCGGTTCTCACAAACCCAATACAGCGGTACCCCAGGCCTATTTCAATAAAAAAGCCGGGGTCAAAAGAATCACTACCGAAACCGGAGCGGGGCAGTGGGGGAGTGCCCTGAGCTTTGCCTGTCAGCATTTTGGTATTGAATGCGAAGTATATATGGTCCGGATTTCGTTCGACCATAAACCCTATCGCAAAACCATGATGAATACCTGGGGGGCTACAGTTTTTCCCTCTCCCTCCGACCACACTGAAGCCGGCCGAAAAATTCTGGCGGCAGACCCCGATTCTCCGGGCTCACTGGGCATTGCGATCTCGGAAGCAGTAGAACAGGCGGTGAAGGATCCGGATACAAAGTATGCACTTGGAAGTGTTCTCAATCATGTCCTGACACACCAAACGGTTATCGGTCAGGAAGCCATTAAACAAATGGAAATGGCTGGATACATGCCGGATGTAGTAGTCGCTCCCTTTGGCGGTGGATCCAATTTTGCCGGCCTGGCTTTCCCGTTCCTGCGTTTGAATTTTGATGAAGGACAAAATATCCGTTTTATTGCCAGTGAACCGGCTTCCTGTCCAAAATTGACACGTGGACAGTTCCGATATGATTTTGGGGACACAGTGGGAATGACACCTTTGCTTCCCATGTACACCCTGGGACACGATTTTGTACCTGCACCGATTCACGCTGGTGGGTTGCGTTACCATGGGGCTGGCACCATCGTAAGCCAATTACTGCATGACGACCTGATTGAAGCCCAGGCTTTGAAGAATATCGAGGTGTTTGAGGCCGGAGTACTTTTTTCCCGGACTGAGGGAATAATTCCGGCACCAGAGGCCTCCCACGGGATTGCTACGGTAATTCGCGAAGCCATCGCTGCAAAAGAAGAAGGAAAATCCAGAACGATCCTCTTCAATCTCTGTGGACATGGTAATTTTGATATGAAAGCATTTGAGGATTATTTTGCTGGCAATATAGAAGATCATGAATTGACCCAGGCCGAGATAGATGAGTCGCTGGAGAAATTGAATACCCCTATGGTGCTATAGAGGTATCGTCCATCAGCTTTGGAAATTTGCGTACAGGCTGAGCAATCGAGATGAGGCTGGTGAGACATCCGAATGGGTCATTCTCTGCGGATGCCTCATTGCCCTTTAAACCACAGTTCCTAACCCGGATTATGCATGGTATTTGCTTTATGTGGATAGTTCAGGTTAAGAATTCATAAACATCCTGATAAGCCTGCCTTACACTTCCGGACAAATTACCCAATAAATAGAATCCATGGGTCAGATCGGGATATTCGATAAGCTTCACCGAAGACCCTGACCCACGGACTTTTTGGGTAAATTCCATTACCTGGTCGTAAAGTGGATCTTTTCCACCCACGGTGATCATCGTGTCGGGAAGGAATTCGAAATCACTGAACAGCACTGGTGATATAAGGGGGTCATCGTACTGGTCCGCCAAAGGCAGATACTGGTCCCGCATCCAGGAAATGGTACCTTTTTCTAAAATAAAACCACGACCATAGGTTTCGAATGAAGGATGCGTCAGGTCTGTAGAGAAAGGGGGAAAAAAGACCAGGAGTTTTTGAAACCGGATTTCCTGGTGAAGCAGATAGGTGATGCCGATGGCCATATTTCCGCCTGCACTGTCCCCGCACAACGAAAGCGTAGTACCATCGGATAAATGTTGCTGCGCCAGATGGCGTATCACATCGACTCCGTCTTCTATGGCACCGGGGAATTTGGTTTCTGGTGACTTGCGGTATTCAATGGAATATACTGTGTAACCAGTGTTCCTACAGACGCGCCGGCAAAAATTGTCGTAGGTGTCGATGTCGCGTCCGACCCAACCTCCTCCATGGAGATAAAAAAGAACGTGTTTGTTGGGTGTGGAAGCTTTATACGATCTCACCCGTATAGGAAATCCCGCGCGATTTTCAATGTGGAATTCCCGGATCTTTCCGACTCTCACCAATGGTCCATCAATCCAAATACGGTTGGCCTTCCAGGTACGGGCAGCCTGTCTACGGTATTCAGACAGATCTCCCTCTGGTAGTCGTTCTGGTTTCCGGTGCAACAACCACAGAAACATTCGCAACCTCCAGTCCATTTTTTTATTTGGTTTCGTGGCTTGTAATCCAGGTTTTTGATTTTCTAGTGGGTCCTGTTTCACAACCTTTCGAACACTCCCGCGATGCCCTGTCCACCTCCGATGCAAGCCGTGACCAGCCCGTATTTTTTCTGGCGGCGTTCCAGTTCGTAGATGATTTGTGTGGACAGTTTGGTTCCGGTGCATCCCAGGGGATGTCCCAGAGCTATGGCCCCTCCATTTACATTGAGCTTATCCATGTCAAATTCCAGCTCCCGCGCCACGGCCAGACTCTGAGTGGCGAAGGCTTCATTCAATTCGATCAGATCGATTTCTTCCAGTTTTAATCCGCTCTGGGCCAGTGCACGGGGCACCGCAGCAATCGGACCGATGCCCATATAAAGTGGATCTACCCCTGCGCTGGCACAACTCACTAGTCGGGCCAGAGGAGTGAGGTTGTGGCGCTTTACCACTTCTTCACTGACGATCAGCGTGAAAGCGGCACCATCTGAAGTCTGGGAGGAGTTCCCTGCTGTAACACTTCCTCCAAGGGTGAATACCGGTCGCAACCGGGCGAGGGCTTCAAGAGAGGTATCTCGCCGGATTCCTTCGTCGGTATCGACGGTATAGCTTCGTTCTTTTCTTTCGTTGTCTTCCACATAAATTTGTTTGACCTGAAAGGGCAGTATTTGGGATTTGAAATACCCATTATCGGTGGCTTTGGTTGCATTCTGATGTGATCTAAGCGCAAAAGCATCCTGATCTTGTCGAGTGATGCCGTATTTTCGGGCTACTGCTTCAGCGGTTAGTCCCATCGATACCAAATGGTCAGGCGTATTTTTCACCACTTCATAATGAGGGGCCAATTTAATTCCCGTAAGCGGAATCAGACTCATACTTTCCACGCCACCCGCCAGGAAGACATGTCCCATACCTGCCCTGATTTTGGCGGTGGCCATTGCGATCGTTTCCAATCCCGATCCACAATACCGATTCACTGTGACGCCGGGCACCTTTTCATTAAGCGCAGACAAACTGATCCGTCGACCGATCTGGAGACCTTGCTCAGCCATAGGATTGGCACAACCGACCAATACATCATCCACTTCTTCCGGCTTGATCTCAGGCACTTCAGCCATGATGTGGCGGATGAGCGCTACCGCCAGATCTTCAGGACGGGTAAATCGGAATTTGCCACGGGGTGCTTTTCCCACTGCGGTTCGATAACATTTTATAATATATGCTTCCATAATTCTAATTTCAGGATAAAAGTGGTGTAGTTCAAAATTTAAATCGCGTGCTAATTTCTGAGGGGTTTGCCGGTTTCTAGCATATGCTGGATGCGTTCAAGGGACTTTTGTTCGGTACAAAGACTCAGGAAGGCCTCTCTTTCCAGGTCGAGCAGGTAAGATTCACTGACATTCTGTGGTTCGGTCAGGTCCCCCCCACACATGATATGAGCGATTTTTCCGGCGATTTTTGCGTCATGGTCGCTGGCATAACGGCCCAATCGGAGCTCATTAATACCCAGTTCCAGCGTTCCCAGTCCAGATCGACCCAGGACCCGGATATCCTCCCGTTCGGAGGGTGGAACATAACCATCTGCCAGATCCAGTACTTTTTGCCGGGCTTCGCTTATTCTGTTGGTTTGTTGCATCACAATTTGGTCTTTAGCAGAAAGATACCCGAGTTCCACAGCCTGGTAAGCGGAGGTGGAGACCTCTCCCATGGCAATGACCTTGAACCAGTCCATCAGGATGTTGTTGGCGACAGTGGATCCTTTGTAAGCATCCGATGCCCGGACAGTAAATTCTTTAGAACCAGCGCCACCCGGTAGTAATCCGACACCGACCTCTACCAGCCCGATATAGGATTCCGGTGCGGCAATGGTGGCATCGGTATGCATTACCAACTCACATCCACCGCCGAAGACATAGCCCTGGGTGGCCGCTACCACAGGTACCTTGCAGGTCCGGATACGCATACTCGTGTCCTGAAATAATTTTACAGCCATATTGAGCTGGTCAAACTCTTGTTGATAGGCCAGCGAACCGATCAACATCAGATTGGCTCCGACGGTGAAATTTTTTCCATCATTGGCGATGACCAGACCTTTCCAATTGCCTGATTCCGCCAATTCAACAGCTTCGTGGATTCCGCGAAGAATACCCTCACCAATGGTGTTGGATTTGCTGACAAATTCGAGCCCCAAAACATCCTGGCCAATATCGTGGACCACAAGCTCATCATTGGCCAGAACCGGGGAACGGTTTTTGAAATATGCCATTCTGAGGTGATCGCCACTACCAGGGACCATTTTATAGTCTTCATCTTCCAGGTCGTAATAATGAGGCACATTTTGCTCAATCCTGTAGAAGGTATCATGGTCCGAATTCAGGAATCGGGTAATCCAATCCGGTATCTGCAAGCCCATTTCTCTGCCTACCTCGATCATAGAATCTGTCCCTACGATATCTGCATATTCAAAAGGACCGTATGGCCAGGCAAATCCGGCCTTCATCGCGTTGTCAATACTATAAATATTATCCGCAATTTCAGGAATTCGCGCGGCAGAATACAGGAAGGAAAACGCGAGCGATTGTCTGATGAGCTGGGCCCCGGGATCGTCCATTTTCCAAAGTGCCTGAATACGCCGTGGGGTGTCTTCTATTTGTTTGGAGGTTTTCAGGGATTTGAGACTGGAGGGCGAAGGTTTTTGGTATTTCAGCGATTCCAGGTCGAGTTCGAGAATGATGGACTTCCCGTTTTCGTCCTGCTCTTCTGATTTTTTATAGAAACCCTGGCCGGATTTATTCCCCAGGTAATGTTTTTCGATCAGGTGGTTTAAAAATTCCGGGATTTCTAATTTTTGAATTTCCTCGTCGTCCGGGCACAGTTCTCGCAGACCGGTCATTACTTTTACGGCTGTATCCAATCCGACGAGATCGCCCAGCCGAAAAGTTCCAGTTTTGGGTCTTCCAATAGCAGGACCGGTGAGTTTATCTACTTCATGCAACTGAAGCCCGAGTTGGGCAGTCAATTGAAATACTTTGGCCATGGAGGCTACGCCAATCCTGTTACCAATAAATCCCGGTGTGTCTTTACACAACACGGTTTGTTTACCGAGCCAGGTATCTCCGAATTTCATAAAGAAATCGATGACGGACGGGTCCGTATCCCCAGTAGGGATAATTTCCAACAATGGCAGATAACGTGGGGGGTTGAAAAAGTGTGTACCCAGAAAATGTTTCCGGAAATCATCCGATCGACCCTCTGCCATCAGATGAATCGGAATCCCCGATGTATTGGAGGTGACCAGACTACCGGGAGAACGATACTGATCTACTTTTTCGAGCAGTGATCTTTTGACGTCCAGTCGTTCTACTACTACCTCTATGATCCAGTCATATGCATTGAGCCGGGGTAAATCATCTTCAAAATTCCCGATTGTGATCCGCTTCGCCAAATCGTTGGAGTACAATGGGGCTGGTGAAGATTTCAGTGCGGCGGTCAGAGCCTGTGCTGCCAGGGCGTTGCGGGAAGATGGTTTTGCGGGCTGACCGTGAGTCAGGTTATTGGGAACCATGTCCAGCATCAAGACCGAGAAACCGGCGTTGGCCAGATGGCACGCTATTCCAGTACCCATTATACCAGATCCGAGAACGGCGACGTTTTTAATACGGAACATATAGTGTGAATTTTAATTGACTCAAAATTAGAAAAATGGTTATTGTCAGCAAATTAAGAAATATTTATTTGTTGGCTCGGGGTTATTTCAGGGCCATAAGATAATAAATCCAAAATATTTCCCATTTAAAATACACTCCGTACGTTTGAAAATGAACAGTGGAAGGTGCGCAAATCCGTGGAGGTCAGACGGTCGGACAAATGAAAAATTTCCCCTGATTTTTTAAAATAAATACGCATTATAATTTTTTATAATGTATAAAAATCATTAATTTTGAGTTTCACTTCAAACCAGTAAACGAAATATGAATCTACTAAATTTCATTGCTTTGCTCCAGGAACAGGCGGTCCAGATGGAAGAACAGGTGACCATTGAGCGGGAAAGTTTGTTTCAGTTAATCGTCAAAAGCGGATGGATCGGGATAATTATAGTACTGATCCTGATCATCATGTTTGTCATTGCATTGTATCTGTTCGTCGAGCGTTATTCAGCGATCAACCGGGCTGGAAAGATAGATGACAATTTTATGAACAACATTCGGGCCAGCGTGCAGGCCGGGAATATTGCCGGGGCGGTGGCCCTTTGTCAGAGCAACAATTCTCCAGCCGCCCATATGATAGAGAAAGGATTGATGCGGATAGGCAAACCCCTGAAAGACATCAACACCACGATTGAAAATGTCGGAAATCTGGAACTGTTCCGCCTCGAAAAGAATCTCAGTACCCTGGCATCCATTGCGGGTGCCGGACCGATGCTGGGCTTTTTTGGGACTGTCACGGGAATGATCCTGGCTTTTTATCAGATGTCAACGGCTGACAATATAACCCCGGATATTCTCGCCAGCGGTATTTATCAGGCCCTCATTACGACTGCTTTCGGATTGTTCACCGGAATATTTGCATTCATTGCTTACAATCTGCTGGTGACCAATGTCGAAAAGGTAGTGTATAAAATGGAACGAACGGCAGTGGAATTTATGGATTTATTGCAGGAACCGGTAAATAACCCATAGCATATGGCACTCAAAAAGAGGAATAAGGTGAACGCGGAATTTAGTATGGCATCCCTGACGGATATCATTTTTCTGCTGTTGATTTTTTTCATGCTAACCTCGACACTGGTCAGTCCAAATGCTTTGCGACTGACACTGCCAAGCAGTACTTCCAAGACGGTGGCTCCACAATCTTATACTATTTCGATCCGTGACAATGGAAGCTTCTATCTGGATGGAAAAGAAATGAGCCTCGGGAACATTGAGCGCGAGTTGCGTGTTGGGATGAGAAGCGGGGGAGCGGAAAAGCCGACCATTGTCATCGCAGCCGACAAGACCAGCCAACTGGACTATACAGTGCGAGTGATGGACCTGGCGAACCGGTTGGGTGCACAGGCTATAATTGCAACCGACCCCGTGCGGTAAAAATATATTGTCATGAAAGATTTTGAAACAGATCCCAAGGACCGGAAAAGGGCTGTAAGAACCAGCGTACTTGTCAATATTGGGTTATTGATATTGTTGCTATTCCCTTTTATGTCCTTTCAGGTACCTCCTCCCGGACAGGAAGGCATTTTAGTCAGTTTTGGTATGCCGGATATGGGAAGTGGAAATGATATGCCCGACACCCAACAAGAGGAAGATGTTCCACCTGAACCGGCTCAGGAGGAGGAATTACCACCGATGCCAGAAGCCCCACCCGTAGTAGAGGAAGTAGTACCGGAAGAGGAGATCCTTACACAGGAGGATCCCAATGCCATAGCTATACGTGAAAAGGAGGAGCGGGAAGCTCGAGAAAAAGCCGAACGGGAGCGACAGGAAAAGCTCGAAGAACAGCGACGTCAGGAAGAAGAAGCCCGTAAAGAAGCGGAGTTTGCGGAAAGGAAAAAGCAATTTGGAGATTTGTTTGGAAGCGGTAAAGGCCAGACTGATACCGAAGGCAACCAGGGGGACCCACTGGGAGATCCCAATGCAGATAATCTGGAAGGTTTGTCCACAGGACAGGGCAATGTCGGTGGGGGACTGGGTGGACGTCGCGTTTTGTCAGCTCCAACAGTAGAAGAAAGTTCTCAGAAAACAGGCCGGGTTGTGATTCGGGTCTGTGTCAATAATGCCGGAAATGTGATCGAATCAACGTATACACAAAAAGGCAGTACCACTGGTGATCCCGATCTGGTAGCTACGGCGATTAAGTATGCCAAGCGGTACCGCTTTTCCGAGGGCACCATCGATAAACAATGCGGAACGATCACTTTTGATTTTAAGGTGAGGTAGGAAAGGAAGGATTTTCTCAGACGGGCTCCTTGCAATCGCAAGCTTGCAGATCATACGCGTAAGGAGATTGTGAAGCTTTGTTCTGGATATATTCTACGGCTTTACAATCTCTTTGCCCGTTAGATTTTTGCAGGCTTGCGAATACGCTCTACAATTCCATTCCTCGTTTATCTCTCCTCTTCGTGTCCGTTTTCTCCGTTGGACACGGCACCGGAAGATTCCGGCTTTTCCGGTTCATAAACTACCGACTCACTCCGGCCATCTTGCTCTTCTGCCCTCGACCCCAGATATTGAGGTAGGTTCATACCGGCCATATCGAATACGTCGTGCATCGGAGGAACTGATTTATACAGGTTGGATATAAAACTGGCGGTCGAACTTTTGCCAGCTGCACCATTGGCATCCGAACCTCCTTCCCAGACGGTAACTTTGTCGATTTTGATATTTTTGATCGCTTCGACCTGCATTTTCACCAATTCTTCCAGTTTGTCTGCGATAATCATGAGAACGGCATCTTTGGTATTCCCATTCGTTGCTTTGACGATCTTATCAAATCCTTCCGATTGCTTCGTCAGGATCTCGAGCATACCCCTGGCTTCTGCTTCTTTTTTCAGGAAAATCGCATCGGCCTCTCCTTTTGCAATCAGTCGTTTTTTCTCTGCTTCAGCTTCAGCAGCTATGGCAATTTTCCGCTTTTCGATCTCTGCATTAACGATTTCGTCGGCTTCCTGTCGAGCGCGTTCCCGTGCGGCCCGGGCCATCTCGGCTTGCTTTTCAGCTTCGTAAGATTCTTCCAGGGCTTTGGCAGTCTGAACTTTTTCCGTGGCGGTAGCTCTGCTCAGGGCCTCTGCTTCTTTTTCGCGACGGATCGAGTCCGAATTGGCAATTTTGATCTTGGCCTGGTTTTCACCTTCGATAGCTTCTGCATCGGCATCAGCGATTCTGACCCGGGAGATCTGCTTTGCATCGGCCTCACCTGACACTGCTTCTGCTTCATAACTGGCGACTTTGATCCGTCGCTCTTTATAAGCCAGGGCTTCTCCGACAGAGCCCTCCCGTTCCTTTTCAGCTACACGAACCTTGGCTTCGTTGATAGCGTGAGCCGCTGCTTCCTTACCCAGGGCCTCTATATAGCCCGATTCATCTTCGATATCCGTGACGTTTACGTTAATTAGCGTCAGACCGATTTTTTTCAGTTCACTCCCCACATTATTGGAAACATTAGACAGGAATTTATCGCGATCGGCGTTGATTTCTTCAATGTCCATAGTAGCAACTACTACACGGAGTTGACCAAATATAATGTCTTTACAGATTTCCCGGATCTCATTATTGGTTTTACCCAGAAGCCGCTCAGCTGCATTGACCATGACGCCCTCCTGGTTGGAAATAGCTACCGTAAATCTCGAGGGGACATTGATACGGATATTCTGTCTGCTCAGAGCATTTCTCAAATCGACATCGATTGAAATGGGTGATAGGTCCAGATAAGCATAGTCCTGGATGACAGGCCACACAAAAGCAGCTCCTCCTGCGAGTGTCCGGGCAGATCCACTGCCGGTTTTTCCATATATGACCAGAATTTTATCTGATGGACACCGCTTGTAACGAGTGATAAAAAGCAATACCAGAAGAATGATCAGACCGATCAGTCCCCCAATCAAAATTAAAGAAGTGTCTAAGCTCATAGTTGTAAATTGTAAAGGTTATATGATTATTCATTCATTTTTTCAACTAATAATACATTTTCAGGCAAGATCTCCAGGACCCGTATTTTTTCTCCTGTCCTTATGATCTCATCATCCATGGTTACTGCGTTCATTTCGCGAAGGCTTTTATTGAGTGTGACGTGCACCTTCCCACTGCCGAGTTGTCGCGGTGGAATGGGTAGATAGACATCCCCCTTTTCAAAAATCAGGTCCAAAGGGTCTGCGGTGCCGGACTCCGTAAGGTCAGAAAATTTTTTCAGCAGAAAGACCACTAGTGCCATTGCTATCAATCCGGAAAGGATGGAGTAAGGTATGATCTCCCATATAGACCGGCCCTCACCCGTCAGCAATACACCCGTCCAACTGAAAAAGGTAAGAAAAGCCGTAATCGATTTGAGGCTAAAAACCGGAAAATCGTGACCGAATCCCGTATCGGTATCCAGGTCTGTTCCTGCGTCCAGATCTATATCACTGTCCGCATCAAAACCCAGTAAACTCACCACAAATACCATCAGAAAAACAGCAGATGAAAATATGGCCAAAATCCAGAAAAACTGTTCTGTTCCGGAGAGCCCTATCCACCAATCATTTATCGTGAGCTTTAGCATTTCGTGCAGTTTATTATCATTGATTACAAAATACAACTGCTTATTGCTCTAAAAAATTCATTCTTTTGAAATTAATTGTCCCGTTCGTATAAAATGGAATTGTGTCCAGCCAATTGCTCACTCTATTCCTCCATCTACTCATTGAGTGGTTCAAATTATATAGATCTGATTCATATTTACAATGAAACCTACAATTACGAAGGTCCCGGGGGCTGGATTTAATTAATAGACTGCAGCGAGGGTTTCAAGAAAATCTTTTATGGAAGTATTAAAATTAAACATTATGAAAACCAGCTATGTAATTCGATTAATTGACCAATTTACATCTACCCCGTGTTTCATTTACTTTATTCGGGCTTTTTTTAGGTGTAGAGCATGGTTGGCAATGCCGGTCGTTCTGCTTCTGGTGATGGGATGTGGAGAGAACGACGATCCATGCAGCGACTCCCTGGATTACACCAATGTCCTTCAGGAGCGGTTAAATGCATTAACGGAAGCCAGCGAGGCATATGCCAACGACCCTACTCCAGCCAATTGTCAACAATACAAAAACAGCTTCAGGGCATATTGGAAGGCCAATATTGACCTGTCTGATTGTGCCAGTAAAATTGTCAGCTTGCCATTTACAGCAATACTGTCTGAGAAGGAGCTGGAGCAGGAAATTGCCACTCTTTGTCCGTAAATAATTTCCGGGCAGTGTTGCCAGGGATTGAGCATCTTTTTATTGCACTGACATTTCACCCATTTTATCATCATAAACTATAACCATGAAAAACTTTATTTACGTATTTTTTATAACTACCTGTATGGTGCTCTCGCATGTAGAATCCAATGCCCAATCATTTCAGAAAGGAGACGTTATCGTCAATGCCGGAATCGGATTAGGAGCCACTTTTGCTTTTACAAGTGGGCTTGGTTTGCCTCTTGGTGGAGGAATTGAGTTTGCTATTACTGAAGCCATCGGCGTGGGAGGCGACATTGGATTTGTCTCGGGTAGCGGTCTCACAGCATTGTATGTAGGTCCCAAAGGGTATTACCATTTCAATGAATTACTCAACATCGAAAATGACCAATTGGATATCTACGCGGGGATCGGGTTATATTACCGGCACTTCAGCTATTCGGGATTTACCTTTGGTATCGGTAATGGCATTTATCCCGGTTTTCACATTGGGGGTCGATACTATTTTTCTGATAATTTTGGAGTGAATGCTGAACTTGGGAATAGTTATGGCTGGTTTAAAGCCGGGATTTGCCTGAAATTTTAAATAGCGATGGCCGGTGATCAGGCATGTCAGTTCCTGGGTAAGCCTCTCATGGCGTATTAAGGTAGGGACATATTCTAAAACGCAAAGCCGATTTTAATCTCATGTTATGTGGAGCTCCGGATGGGACCCATGACTATCCGGAAGCTTCTTCCCTTTTCATAGAAATTTGATCCCGGCTTTTATATATCTTTATATAAAAAGCAAGTTTTGGTCCGTTACTGTATTAATATTATACTGATCATTTGTTCATTACCAGGAGTAACGGCCTGGTCCTCTCCCGTACTGACTGATTCTTTGCCTGAACCTGTCGTGATCTCCAGGATCAATAATCAAATAAAATTTGAAAATTATTCTTCCCGTGATGGCCTGACGCAAAACAGCTGCTTTTCCATCGCTCAGGATAGTGATGGCTTTATGTGGTTTGGGACACAGGATGGTCTCAACCGATTTGATGGAAATGAATTTAAGGTATATGCTCCGGTCACGGGAATGGGTGAAAAATTTACATCCAATCACATTTGGACATTACAGTACCGGGAGGATTCGGATGAACTGTGGGTAGGGACGTATGGGGGTTTATGTATTTATCTACCTGGGACAGATACGATCCAGGTAATTGATGATATTTATCCATTTGCGGCTGCCCTCAATTCTATACCTATCCGGAAAATAGTCAGCGGACAACCTGGGCATATGTGGGTCATCACGACCACTGGTGGGTTGATTGATGTGGACATCCGGGGGCAAAAACTGATGAGATACTTTGATACCATTGAATACGCGGGACAGGTGATGGACTTCGTTGTTTTGGGGGACCGACTCATAGCAGGATTGAGGAATCAGTTGTTTATGGCCAGTACAGATTCTGATATCTTTGAGTTTCAACCGCTGGGAGAAATAGTCTATCCATCTCCGATAAATGCAATTTATGGACATGATGAAAGGCTGTTCATCGGCACATTATCCTCTGGAGTGTATGTATGTGAAAATCTGAAGGAGGGTAACATTCATCAGGTTCTGGGTAATTTGAACTTTGGTGGGGTAGATTGCTTTGGGATGGAGGGAGAGGATTATATATGGATCGGAACACGGGGCCATGGGATAATACGCTATAATATCCAAACGCAGACGTATCAGACCTCGCGCTATGACCGATACCAACGACATTCCATCGGGTCTGATTTTGTATTGGATTTGTTTTTGGATCAGCAGAACATTATGTGGTGTGGACTTAGTGGAGGTGGCATCTCAAAATACGATCCTTTGAAGTTTCAATTTTACAATCTGGCAAACGAACCTATGGCGCCAGTTTCACTCCCTGAGAATATGATCTATTCAATTCATCAGGGTGGAAACGGGCATTACTATGCAGGAGGTCAGAATAAAGGCCTGATGAGTTGGAATCCGGAAAATGAAAAGGTTGAGCATTATCTGGTTTCTGAGGTGGAAGGTGCACCGGAAAATAAAATATTTGACATTGAGGAGTCTGAAAACGGCAAACTTTGGATAGCGAGCTGGGGAGGATTGTTTGAATTTGACGAAAATCCCGGAACTTTTAAAAACTGCAGTGACCCTGAATTTCCGCAATCCAGGGGTCTGCTGTCGGTGCACAGGCTATCCCATGATGGAAAATTATTTGTATCCGGTGATTACGGCCCGGCGATTTTTGATCCGTCGTCCGGGCAATGGAGCATCGCCGAACTGGATTTTCTAGGGGATTTCCACTTTATATCCCGGTATATTTATGAGGATCAATCGGGGGTTTTATGGATTTGTTCGGAGCGAAAAAGTCTGGTTCGACTTGATTTAGCAGGTCGCCAGGTAAAAGCCATCGAAAAAGTGGGAAAAATTTCCAAAACGGCTCGTCATTTGTGCCGGTCTGGAGACGTGTTGTGGATTGCGACGGATCAGGGCATAGTAGTCTATGATATGATATGGGATCAGGTATTGCAACACATCACGCTGGAAGAAATTGGACCTTCCAATGTAGTATATTCCATTCAACAGGATTCTAAAGGTTTTTTCTGGGCTGGAACCAATCTGGGACTGGTTAGGATCAATCCCCATGAATTTAGTCTTCAGTTATATAATCTCGACAACGGATTAGAGTTTTTAGAATATAATACGGCCTGTACGGCTGTAGGAATAGATGGAACTCTGGCTTTTGGCGGGGTGGGGGGAATTACATTTTTTCACCCCGATTACATCAGGACAAATAGTTACAGTCCTTCCCCAATTATCACCTCTGTTTCTGTGTGGGACAACCAGACAGGCTTATGGAAAGAGGGATCGCATAGGCTGAATTATGATCAGAATATCCTGACGTTTCAATATACAAATAATAATTTTTCCAATCAGCGACGGGATCAGTTTATGAATCGATTGATTGGCCTGGATGCGAATTGGTATCACAATAAAAACAATTATGCAGTAACGTACAACAGTTTGCCGCCCGGGACTTATACTTTTCAGGTAAAATCAGCTAATAGTGACGGAATCTGGGCTGAACAGCCGGCAGCGTATTCATTTTCTATTGTTCCCCCCTGGTGGAAGAGTTGGTGGTTTCTGACGGTGGCCGGTTTGCTGGTAGTGACGTTCTCGGTGATATTTATGAAATGGCGGATTCGGAATATTCACCAAAAGGCTGAGTTGAACAATCGCATAGTGGAAACCAAGATGATGGCTTTGCGGGCACAAATGAATCCACATTTTATTTTCAATTGCCTTAATAGCATAGACGCATTTATTCAAAATAACGATAAGTACTATGCGACTACCTACCTCAATAAATTCGCC
>CBFGVZ010000049.1:0-20310 GCA_965652315.1 uncultured Saprospiraceae bacterium
AGACTTGCTAACAGGAAGTAATATTAAATTGGTATTCAATATAATGCTACTTTTTCAGACTGGTTGTGATGAATAATTCAAGTTAATTCTCCAGCCCGGGATGTACCCAGCCATCCCGGTAATCCCGTCTGAGTAGGTTGGTTGCCTCCTCATCTCCGCTGACGATCCGTTGAATAGGGTCGTATTCCAGTGCCCGGCCCAGTCCCATAGATATATTGGCCAGGATGCAACTGGCCGAGGAAATGTGGCCTTCCTTGATGTCCGCAACCGGTCTTCCTCCGGTATCAATGGCTTTTAAAAAATCCAACATATGTCGTCGCATAGCTGGTGCGGTATGGATTTCAATATCTTTTTCAGTTAAATCTTCTGGAAATTTTTCTTTTTCATAAACCACATCGCCGTGGATCGTCGGACCATCACCGTGGGGGATGAAATCGTATTTCCATACACTTCCGGCCAGAATCCCTTTTTCACCATAGATTTTAAAAGCCCAGGGGTATTCAGGATCTACCGGACTGCCCCAGGATCGATGGTTCCAAACACATTTCAAATCAGGGTATTCAAATGTGGCGGTTTGTGTATCGGGCGTATTGGATTTGCCCTCTTTCTGCACCAGGATACCTCCTGTGGAATAAATCCGCTCAGGCCACCCCAGATCGAGCATCCAACGAACCGCATCAAACATATGTACACACATATCACCAATAATGCCGTTACAATACTCCGTGAAAGTACGCCACCAACTTCGGTGAGGCATTTTGTCAAAGGGGCGAAGGGGCGCCGGACCAGTCCACATATCGTAATCAAAATAATCAGGTACTGGAATGACGGACGGATTGCCATTGGCCCGCATATGGTAATAGCAGCACATTTCCACATATGCGATTTTCCCCAGCAAACCGGCATCCACTATTTTTTCTTTTGCCTCGATCAGATGGGGGGTACTTCTCCGTTGGGTCCCGACTTGTACGACCTTGTTGTATTTTCTGGCTGTAGCCAGCATTGCTTCACTTTCCAAAACGTCTTTACTGGTGGGCTTCTGGACAAAAACATGAGCGCCGGCTTTCACCGCATCGATCAGATTGAGTGCGTGCCAGTGATCGGGTGTACCGATGATGATGATATCAAATTCGTGATTGGCCAGCATGGTCAGGTAATCGGAATAGGTTCTCGGATTTGATGTCCCCAATCGCTCCTTCACTAAATCCTGGGCCTCCCTGATATGGTGTTGGTCCGGATCGCACAAGGCAATAACATCTACCTGTGCGACCTGGATCAATCTGGCGAGATCGCTTTTCCCATACCAACCACAGCCAATAAGACCCACACGCCACTTTTTTGGCCGGTAAAACAAGTCAAGCCCATGGTCCCCTAAAACTGACAGGGCCAGTGCAGCAGAGCTATTTTTCAAAAACCGCCTTCTGTTGTAATTGAAATCCATATACCCAAACAATTGAAATCTTTCGAATCACCTCTTGTTCTCCCGCAAAAGCCAATATAAGCCTTTGACGCCAATCCTGATATCATCCAGCTTTAAAAGTACGAGAATTTTCTCCACATAGGCCAGGATCCCCCACCCTACGGCCAGGTAATAAAACCAGGGATAAAATCCAATGGCGAATAAAACAAAGAAAAACAAACCCTGTAAATAACCGGCGATCACAGCACCATACAAGTGTAAACCTGGAATTTTCCCAAATCGAATAAAAGCCACGATATAACTGAGTATAAAAATGCCTAGAAAAAAATACAAAAACCAGGCATGGGGCTGAATAAGGTCCCACTTGAAAATGAAAAGCCCCAATAAGGCCATCATTATGGTGAAAATGTCGGCAAGGTTATCGAGTGCGGCGCCGAAATTGGTCTGCAAATGAAAGATCCTGGCTATATTACCATCCAGAATATCCGAAACCAGACTAATACAGATTAAAATGACAAACCATTTTTCATTTCCTGTTACAGCCATATAAAATATTAAGGGTACGACCAATAATCTGTATAGGCTCAGGAGGTTAGGTAAATTCACTACTTTCTCTCCTCGTATCCGAATATTCTTCATAACATACCAGGTATCAGGATTCGTTTTTCAAGGCATCACTGATCAGAATGTGATCGAGATAGTATTCCAGCATGCGAAATAAACTGTCGTCACTTACTTCCCGGGTATGGCCTGAAATGATTTTATCCCTTTCACAAGTATCAAAATCTATATTGGTATCGATGTAATTTCCTGTAAATGCCATGCCAGCCAGGACCATTTTCTCAAGTTCATTCAGGTCGTTGTGATCAATTTCTTTGTACGGGATCAAATCTATGGGAAGTAGTTGACTGATAAATCGGATGATCCGACGATTTTCGACCGGAGATTTGGATACAAAATTGAGTATTTTCGGTATATCCTCTTGCTGAACTAAGTGAATCAGATCCTGAACCACAGTGTCGATCGGAATAATGTTTTGAGTGGAATCCGGATCAGCAATAATTCGTATGGTTTGATCTGGATATTCCCGAGCGAGATCATGAATACGCCTTGCAAAATCAAAAATACCGTAATGGGTCCTCGTTACACCGGTCTGACTATCTCCCACAACTTGTGACAATCGGATTACATGCGCTCTGATTCCATACTGCTCCTGATATTTTCGCAGTACATTCTCAGCCAGGCGCTTGGATTGTTCATAATAATTTCGGAAAGCTGAAACTTCTTCATCCGGATAAAATTGTTCTTTGAACGTCCCCTTGAAAATACCACAGGAGTAAGCAGTACTGATAAAGAAGAAGCGGTTATCTGCTGAGGCGTATCGGTGAAACAACTGAAGGGCCTGGCGAAGTCCTTCCACATTGGTTTCCAATATCTCATCCCTGGACTGGAAGTCAAACTTCAAACTGGCGGCAAAATGAAAATAATCCGTGGTTCCCTCAAATAATCCCTCCAGGACTTCCCGGTTCATCCTAAAGTCCGGTTCTGTTAATACATAGTCGTGGACAGTAAGCCGATCCAGATTCTTTGGTGTACTCAAACCAGTATCCTCCAGTGCTTTGAGCATTCTTTCTTTTGGTGACTGATGGGAAGATTTGCGCACCAATGCCACGACCTCGATTCCCTGATTGAGCAGTTCGTGAGCGAAATGAGAAGCAACAAAGCTATTGGCACCAGCGATGACGATTTTCTTCATAGGAGGTGTTTTTGGAATAATCTGGAGATAAATTTATATTAAATATTACAAAATCACCCGTTTCTGCAAAATGTATATTAGAACATCCCGGATATCAGGCCATGTTTCACTGGATATTTCTGACTGGTTCACGTCAAAAACCACAGCCCTAATTGAACGAATATTGGAATGGTCAGATTATCTGATCCCCGCCAACTCAATAATTCGGCAAGAGTCCCCAGGATCGAAATCACAAATGAGAGAAATATTAGTCTGGAGTATCCAATGTCCTGAGACGGTCCGATCAGCAAGATGCAAATCAGGAAGCAGGAAACAAAAAAGCCAAGCGATCCAAGTACGGTTTTATCTGTGGAATGCCCCGGAAGTGACCAGCGTATATTTTTCCTGGAAAAAGACATGCCAACTATCGCCGCCACCGGATCGCAAACAGCCAGTACAGAGATGGGAAGCACATACAGGAGAGGGTATCCGGAGAAAGTGTAAATCAGAAACGTCAGATAAATGGATATTGGCAATAAAAAACTACCAAAAGAGGGCCTGGATACATCGTGGATAGAATCGAGTTGCCGGATCTTCTGGGAAACGAAAAGCACTAATGCGAATAGAATTGCCAACCCTAAAACCACCCAGTGACTTTCGAACAAATAGGGGAACGGCAACGTAGCCAGTGTAGCAGCAACATGGGCTATTTTCCGGCTATATTCTCCCCGATAACCAATCAGTCTGTAACTTACTTCATTGATTACCAGTAACAGACTGATTCCTATGAGGTAGGCAACCACAATCCAAACAATATTGTCCATCGTTGATGAATTTAGCAGAAGCTCAATTATTTTAAAAAATAAAAATCATATACAGAGCGGCCCAGGCACCGGCAGCAATCAAACTATCAAACCGATCCATCACGCCACCATGACCCGGGATCAATTTACTGTAATCCTTGACTCCATACTTCCTTTTGAACAATGATGCCAGAAGATCTCCTGCAAAACCCGATCCAATAATTCCAATTACCAACACCATCCTTTGCAGCGTGTCAGTCTCGAAAAGATTTCGTAAAAGAAATGAACTGACAATTGCCAGGACCACACCCCCCATTACACCCCCGACCGTTTTATTGGGACTGATCTTGGGCGCGATTTTTTTTCGACCCCACAATTGTCCCGTAATCTGACTGAAACTATCAAAAATAGAAACTATCAAAAATACATACAAAATATAATGTACCGATAATGTAGTAAAATACAAAAACCCAAGGCACATCAACAGGTACAACAATACGGATGCCAGGAAAAAACGCGGATATCTGTAACCGGACTGTACCCACAATCGACCCATTTCCAGACCACCCAGGAGGACCAGAATGACCCCCAGTAACCGAAATAAAAAAGGTTGTAAGGCTATAGACCCATAAAGGATATTTATGATGATGAAATAGACAATGAACTTGACATAACTTTTCCGAGCCTGGTCCCGGGGCTTTTTGCGATTGATGATATAAAAGCCAATTCCCCCGAGTACGAAATAAAGCAGGATAATACTATATATCACCCCGATCACTGGATCTGTCTCCCGGAGTATATTCATCATCCATATATCATTAAAACCCCCAAAATACACATCCCTATCGCGAAAAGATATCTGATCCACAGCTCAGACCGATCGGTTTTAATCCTGGATAGAAGCATCGGACCGATCAACGCCCCGATCACAGATCCACTTGTCAGAAAAAGAACCAACGTGAGGTCTACCTGTCCGACCAGGAAGTGACTTCCTACAGCGAAGAAGGTGTTGGAAGCCACAATCAGTAGGGAGGTCCCTATAACCAGCTTTACGGGCAAACTCATGGAAAACAAACCGGCCATCAGAGGAGCGGCACCACTGGTTCCGAAAGCACCGGTAATTACTCCGGCAGAAAAACCAAAAACGGAGGTCTTTAGAATATTTTTCTTCTCTTTAATCACAGGCGGCGACATTCCGTCTACCAGAAAACGCAGATTTCGGGTTGTCACTATAATGTACAATCCTATAATAATGCAATAAATTCCAAAGCCATCCATCAATCCGTTTTCGCTGAACTGATTGGCCAGAAAGGCACCACTTACGGCTCCGAGTATACCCGCAACAGCGAACATCCAGGCAATATGGAGATTCACATTTCCTTTCCGGAAGTGTCCAATCGATCCGGCAATGCTGATGGGTAAGGTGGCTACCAGCGAGGTAATCAGTGCGATATGAGCTGGAATATTGAGCAGTAGAACCAATACGGGTAAGAAGATCAGGCCCCCTCCTCCACCCACCATAGAACCAAAAAGTCCTACCATCAAACCGATAAAAGGTAATAGGTAATATACTGGTTCGATGGGGGAACTAAAAACCATTGATCTGTGTGTTGTCTGAGTAGTTAACACCACCGGAATATACATTCCCGGAGCTATTTTCGAAGACAATGATACAAATATTTTCGTAATATATCCTTTAATCAAAAACGCTCTGTTCTATCAACATCGTAGAGTTTTGTAAATATAACACTTCTGGAAAAAGGGTAGTGCCTTTTGATGCCAATTGAGTCCATTCATTCAAATTGTGGAAATAAGATCCCAGAAACAAGTCGGTATAACCATCCTGATCAAAATCCCCTGCCTCCATGACCAACCATTTTCCACTGGCGGCTTCGGGAAGGAAATGTCCTATAAACAAGCCATCACCGGTGTTTTCCAGATAATTGAAGCTTTTTTCAGGATTTGCAGAGTCATTGAAAAACGCGATGGCCGCGATGTCCAAATCTCCGTCCTGATCAAAGTCCAGGGCGATGGCTTTACTGCAGCCTTCCATGGGATAAAACATGGTTTCCTGAAACTGGTTATTCCCATCATTGGTGTAAATCCGGATGCCATGATAGGATTTCTCGATTTTGGAATAATCCCAGTTGTCTCCGTTAGCCAGTAAAATATCAGCATGGCCGTCTGAATTGAAATCAGCCAATTGGATATAACTCATGCCATAGACTGGTGGAAATTCCAATACGGTTTCTTTTGTGAATTCCCCATTCCCCTGGTTGTAGTATACATCCACGCTTTCCCAGGCCTGAGCCATGAGTACCACGATGTCGGGGAGACTATCCCTGTTCAGATCCTGGACAATTGCTTTCCGAGCGCCGGGAAGGTCGTTCAAAATCCTGAGGGTGGAAAAATCTTCGTACCAGGCCAGTGAACCCCGATGATGACCATAACCACATATAATTAGATCTTCCCGGCCATTTTGGTCCAGATCTGCAATAGAGAATTGAACTGGCCTTGGTAGGCTGTCGATGATTAGTTCAAATGAATCTACCGATGGGGACCGGGACATCAGAAATGCACCCTTCCGAAGATCGGAAGGTTTCACACTTCCAATTGTGAGGAGGTTTTTGTGCCGATCCGGAAAAACCTGAAGGTCGACAGCCGGGCTGGGAAGTGCCCAACGGCCGGAAAATTCCCCTTTTGTGTTCAAAGCATAAAGGATTTTATTATCTCCTATATAAAGTTCGTGGTACAGCGAATCATAATACAATATCGTAACCTGCGGAATTTCCTTCCCGTCGATTTCTATAAAATGAGGGCGAAAAGGTGCGTCTGACTCTGAAACGATCGCCATTTTGTGCGATTTTTGCATGATTTCCGGGGCGCGGTTGACGTAGTAATTCACAATCGAATCCCATTGTTTTTCTGAAATGAGCGGGGTATCCGGATAAATGCCTAGTTGCCGGATAATGTTGGCTTCTGAATCCGGAAGGCCTTCAAACGGATCGTATCCTACTTGTCTAATACCCAGCCTTCTACCCATGTCCGGGAGAACTTGTTCTGCCCAGGTTTTCTTGTTCAGCAAATCGGGTGTGGGAAAGAGATGACAAGATCCGCAGTGCATTCGGGCAATTTCTTCACCAGGCAGGGCAACCTGAGGAATTCTCCGGAACATATGACTATTGAAAAGTGCATAACCTCCAATGATGAGGAGGATCAGAACAGCAAGTGTAAATTGAGTTTGTGCTTTCACTTTTAAACGTTGTCAAAATAGTTACTGGGGAAAAAGTCATTACAATATACGATAATATGTCATAATTGCGCAGATAAGACCAAAGGTCTGATTCCTTCATCTATAATGAATGATTCAATTCTGCAGAGGATGAGAGCATGTTTTTTGCAACCTAACTCGAATTATTCACCACATTCAGTTTGAAAAAGAAACATTATATTGATTACCAGGCTAATATTGTTCAAAAAAATGCGAACCCCCTGTTATAGCACACTATTTCAAAGCTTGCCCGCCCTAAAAAAGGCTAACATCCCTTCGTTTCCTTCTTCCGTTCGGTCATAATCTCCCTCATCAAAAATGGCCTGAGCATCCCTGGTCTTTGACTACATTCGGTCAGGCCTCACATCTACATAAACCAAATACCATGAATAATCCGGGCTAATGCCAGGGTTAGAAAATTTCAAAAAAATAAAAACACAGGGGCAGATCCTAATGGTCTGCCCCTGAAGTGTCCTTATTAAAAATTTGCTCGTTTACATATGCATCAATTACCGCGCCAATCAATCCACATCCCAGAAAATTTTAGTGGTGAGATTGTCCGTGGAACGTACGGCTTCATAATTAGCCTCATTGTAAGTGAGTTCCTCTCCGGGGATTCTCCAGCGTACTGGAGGGGTGGTTTGGGTACTTGAGTTATCCACCCAGAATGTTAAATCCGGTACGTCCAATCTGCGTACTTCGGCCCAATTCTGATAAGGCTGAACAATGTTGAAATGAAGCCATTTCTGCATGGCGATCAACTCTATCTTTTCTTCCTGGGAGGAAGCGCCATTCCAGCTCACCGGATCAGATGCAAGCAGCGCATTGATTTCCGCGGTCGTGGGTGTTTCCGGGTTACCGGAAACAGCGTTGTTGCTAATTGAACGAACGTAATAATAAAATTCAATGGATTGCTTGATTCCTTCTTCATAGGCTGCTTTAGCGGCGCCGTCATTCCCGGATCGCAGAAAGTGTTCAGCTTTTATGAAATTAACCTCAGAGGCATTTATCAGAACACCAGGAAAAAACTGGTTCTCACTATAAGTGGAACGGTTGTAATAGGCAATTTCTCCATCACTTACAAGTGATTGCTGGTCATTTCCACTCAATAGTGGATCCAGACCTACATAAATTCCTTCTGCGTTGGTTCCCGGTTCAAACATAACGCGTAACCGGGGGTCATTGGATTCATTCAGGAAGTCGATCATAATTTTACTGGCGTCATCGCCGTCCCACCCATCGGAATTGATGCCCTGTTGGAATCCGGATGAATTGATAGGAGTACTCACGTCATACACATCTATCATGATATTCTGTTCGTTGTTCTCCACGATGGGAAATTGATTGGTATTGGAAAGGATTTCCCCAGTCTCAGAGGTAGCACGGGAAGAGAATTCCGGGCTCAGGGAAACGCGATTAAGCATTCTCAGTCTAAGAGAGTTGACAAAGCGCTTCCACATATCCACATCACCATTGTTGATGATGTCCTGAGCTCTGAATGAGGCCTGGAATCCTTCATTGAGTGTAATGGAATTTAATTCTGTGGCGATCCTTTTCAATTCGTCCAACATAAAGGTGTAGATCTCCTGTGCTCCGTCGTATTCTGCAAAAGATACATTATAATCTCCCCCGTTTATACTCAGCATTCCCGCATTGAAAAACGGGATCGAACCAAAAAGGTCCACCATTCGCATGGTCTCATAATACAGGTATGCGTCTGCAGTCAATTGGAAAATTTTACGTTCATTCTGTTGTTCCGGACTGGAAGCGTTCCACACTTTCTGGAATTCACGGTATTGGGCCAGGATGTTGTAGTAATTACTCCATACTGCATCAGAAGCAGCCGAACCGGGTAAGTATTGGTTGGGGGTGTTGATCCAGCCAATGGACTGTGTCCAGGGATTGAGTGTGATCCGGAGGACTACGAAATAATTCCAATAGGCCGGGACGATGTAATCAATTCCGGCAACCAACATTCCGGTATATTGTCGTTCAATGGTTGTATTGGCAATTTTGGATGGGTCCGGGTAATTCTCTGAAAACTGTTCTTCCTGACAAGACCACATCGAGATAGCCAGTAATATGATAGTGAAATATTTTAAACTTTTCATTTTTACATTTTTATGATTAACATTAAAATCCAGCGCTCAACATTACCCCAAATGACCTAAAAGATGGGTTGTTACCAGCATTGTTGATATTCTGCAACCATCGTGAACCAGCCGTCGTTTGCTCCGGATCGATATCCTTGATGGATCGGTATATAAAAAACAGGTTACGGCCATACACCGACAGGTTCAGCCGTTGTGCTCCGATCTTTTCGGCAAGTGACTTGGGAAATTGATAACCCAGGGCGATTTCCCGAACCTTAAACCAATTGTTTTCGTTGATGTATTTGGAATATTGCGAGTTGCCGTATTGCGGTCCACCCCAGTTGTAAGTAGCTGCATAATACCAGGTTTGTGGGATTACATTGGTATTGGGTTCCCCATTCTGCAATACCCCTTCCAGTAACATTCCGTCGTTGTAAACCGGCTCCCCATTAGGTCCGGCATCACCAGTAGTCTGGACTCCATTACCGTCCGAATCAATGTAGTAGCGTAATCCACCGCGCTCGGCGTTCATAAAATTGAGGCTTTCTTCGGTCAAACCACGACTGGTCAACCAATATACGCCTGTTGGCATGATGGACCCACCCACACTAAAGTCAGCTATAATATCAAGGGTTATCCCTTTGAAAAACAAATTGTTGACGATCCCCCCTTCAAAATCGGGCATTGCGTTGCCGTAAACTTCCCACTTGTCGCCATCCAAAACTTCCAGACCCGTGGCATCGATAATGTGCCGGCCTTGCTCATCTGTCTTTACAGGGTGGGCATATATATCACCCATAGGACGACCTACAACAGACCGGATCTGTGCAGCATTGCCATCAAAATCTACGTGCAACAGCTCCGTGGCATTATTGGCCAATTTCTCCACTACGTTTTTATTTTTCGCATAATTGATGGTGGCGGTCCAGTTGAAATCCGGTTTCTGGATGATATCCCCCGTCAATCTTAATTCCAGCCCCTGATTTCTCAAAATGCCAATATTGGTTAAAACCGAACTGGCGCCGGAAGAATTGGGAATAGTTACGGGGAGTATCTGGTCTACAATCTGGGCATTATAATAGCTCATATCAAGTCTTAGCCTGTAAAACAAGCTGAGATCAAGTCCAAATTCAAATTCTTTCTTTTTCTCCGGTTTGATCAGGTCATTTCCAAAGGAGGAACTAATATTCGTGTACAATATAGGTTGTCCACCCATTGATTGGATACCAAGTGTATTCTGATTATACGCGATATTCGCCTGATAAATTCCAGGATAATTGCCAACGATTCCATAAGACCCTCTGAGTTTTAAGAATCCAATGTATTTAGGTAAATTGAATGCTTCATTTACGATAAAACTACTATTGACGGAGGGATAAACAAAGGTATTGTTGAGAGGTGAGATCCGGGAAGTCCGGTCTCTTCGAATCGTACCTTCCAGGTTCCAAAAAGATTTGTAATTAAAGTTCAATGTAGCCAAAAAAGCGTCTTTGACTTCGGTCCGCCGGGAGGAGCCGGAGTTTGGTGTATTAATCGAAGCAGCCAGGTCAAAGAAATTCTCAGTACTGAGTCCTCCGTTGGTTCCCCGGCTTACGTGGTTGTAAGCATCTTTCTGGGCTGTGTATCCCCCCATAAATGACAAGAGGAGATCAGGGGTCAGTTCCCTGTCGTAAGTGAGCAGCACATCCCCATACAGCAAGCTGAATATTTCATTGTTCATTGAAAAACCACCACCCGGATTACTGTAGAGGGTACTGGGTCTTTCGGTGTAAGAACTGTTTTCATACCTCGTAGATGTATAATCCGTTGAAATGCGACCTTGAAGTGCCAGACCATCGACTATTTCCCATCGCTGTTTCAGACTGACAATAAAACGGTTGCTGAATTCATCAGAAATGTATTTGTTTACACGCCAAACATAATCCGCGATATCGCCTTTGAATCCATTGTAGATGATATTTTCATCGGGTGTCAGGCTGGCATTGGTCCCAGTGACGAACCGATAGCCCTGGCTGGTTTGATATTTATCGAAATACCAGTCGGCAGATTCAAACCGATCCATCATCCCTGTAAAGTTGTTGATCATCCGATCCACTTTGTATGGACGATTGTGGGTAAATTGGTTTATGTATTTTACGATCAAAGTCGTATTTAGGTTATCACTTATGTTGAAAGACGCATTCAGGTCAGCGATGTTTCGTTCATTCTTGGAACCGAACGAAATCATTTCATTGTCTTGTCGGGTAAATGAAAACCGGAGATTGGAATTATCAGCAACGTGTGATACCGCCAGATTGAGGCTGGAGCCATTTGCAGGCTGAAACAAATCGGCATAACTATTTTTGGCAGCCACATATGGTCTGACCACGCCATCCCATGACATCACAGGTTCTCCGTCAAATTCAGGTCCGAAATTGAGTGTTGTGCCAATAAGTCCACGCGTATCGCCAATCCCATCCCCATCTGTATCTACGGATACAAAACCATCAGCATTTTGACCCGCATCGTTATAATTCAAAAAATAACCCGGTCCACGTACATTTTGATATCGGGGAAGATAGGCAATCCGATCGGAATTATAACTGGCATTGAAATCCACACCAAATCCCTTTTGACCTGCCCGACCTTTTTTAGATGTAATCAGAATTACGCCGTTTACCGCTTCCGACCCGTACAAGGCTGCCGCGGAGGCTCCTTTGAGGATGTCGATACTGGCAATATCTTCGGGATTGATATCAGTCAGTCCATTGCCCCTGATCCGCTGATCACCCCAATAATTGGTATTGTTAAAATCACCAGTCCGGATGGGGATACCATCCATTACAATGAGTGGCTGAGTACTCCCTGTGATGGAAGAAAATCCACGGATGTTTATATTGACACCACTCGTCGCGCCTCCCGGTACGGACCGGATCGAAACTCCAGGTGCTTTACCATAAAGTGCAGAGGCCACATTGGTAACAGGCGTGGTAGATAATTCCCGTGTACTCAGCGTTGTGGTGGCATAGCCCACCGTCTTCTTCTCTTTGGTCATTCCCAGCGCTGTCACGACGACTTCATCTACTACCAGACCGGGGTTCAGTACAATGTCCAATGATTCCTGGCCTGAATAAGGTACTTCAATTGTTTGGTAACCTACGTAACTCACTTGAAGTACCGGATTTTCGGTTTGCAGATTGAGCGTAAATTTGCCATCAAAATCGGTAGTGGTACCATTGCTTTCAGTATCCATTTCTAAAATGGTGGCTCCAATAATTGGCTCACCATTTTCGGCATCTGTTATCGTGCCGTTCACAGTTTGAGCATTGGTGGAATAACCAGAAACCAGGATTACCACCAAAAAAAAGGAATATTTCACCCAGCCGTGGAAATGCGGCATACAGCGAAATTTCACACAATCAAAGTTTAGTAAAATTCTCATATTGCAAATTTTAGGTTTTGAATATTCTGCGTATTAAAATTATTTTATAATAACGTTTGGCAAGATCAATTTTCTCAATATATACGGCATTTCTTATTTTTATATCGTATTACAAATCCAATTGGACTACTTTCCCGACTCTTACAAGGTCCATGGCTGCGGCACCTGCTAAGCAATGATTTTGTCGCTTTTGTACACGGACAAATCCCGGCATACTAATTCCAAAACCTGGAGTCTTTGCTCTGCCAATTTCGATATTGGAAAGACCCTCTTTGATAAATTCACCAAATGCCAGAAGATTATTTCCATCATTTGGTAATGAAATATTTGTTGGGTAAGTCTCTGTTATCCTTTTATCCAGGTCTGAGACAGTCATTGGTTGTAGACCAAATAATTGCTTTAAGAGTCTAACTATATGTTTGTTGTCGAAGCGCATTATGTGAATTCACTCCGCCCATAAATTCATGGCGTCATAACAAATATATTATTTCCTTTTTAAATTTATTAATAATAATCTAACAAATTTTCAATTTGGGGGGAATTATTTCAAATCATTGGGCTTAAAGCACAGTATATCAGGATGATATAAGACGTACAATATCCTCCTTTCAAGAGATATTTTTGAAATGGATAGGATTATATTATGATATTTTATAATAAGAGATATCCGACAGTATCAAATAATCATGATATAGAAGTTGGAGACCTTAGCATGCTTCAGCACAAAAGGTGGTTATTGTGCAAATATTAACGAAATGAAACGGTAACGAGAACCTGGAAACAACAATCACTTCAAAACAGAATTCTTTAATCAGATTTTCTTCCATCCTCCAGTTCACTGAACAGATCCAGGACATCTTTTCCGCCTTTGAAAGTTACAATAATAGTAACTATTATATACCATAGGAGAACCAGAACAACGATAGCCGTCCAAAACCAATGTGCAGCGGTCATATCTCAGATTTTGATTTAGGTTTTATTATAGATCCGACCCACATCGCAGCTGCAGCCAGTACATATGTAGCCACACCGATTTTATAAGGGCCGATGGATAAGAAGAGATCCCGGGTAGCAGAGATTTCTTTGAAGACCAAATACGACAATGGTATGAGACATCCCGTAACAATAGCACTGGTTGCTCCCCAGTTATTGGCTTTTTTCCAATAACAGGCCGCGATCAGCAATACACTCATACTCGACAGATAAATCGTACCAGTCACCTGCAGGTATACCCACAGATCTCCCTCCAACGGGTACCACAAACCATATAATAGTAAAAATATTCCGATTGATCCCACCAGAATTCTGTTCCAGCGAATGCCTTTCCGGTCCGACCATAGTCCTTTGTGTATCGGTTTCATTATGTCATTGTAGATCACTGAACTCCAGGCGATCATGTACGAAGAATTCGTGGACATGTCCGCTGCCAGCATGGCGGCAACCATAATCCCCATCAGTCCCACTGGTAGGATCGCAGCCAGTAGATGCGGCATGGCCATGATCGATTCTGAGCCGCTAAATCGTTCCGCCCCAAAATAATTTAAAGCCGCAATCCCGAGTATTGCGGGTAGGATAAACCGAACCAGAAAAAAGGGTGATGTACCTTTGTATATGCCTTTGGCAGTTTGGGTATTCCTGGCTGAAAGTACCCGGGATAAAGTGGTCTGCCAGGTCAAGACAGAGGCAAGTGCCAGACAACAATCCAATAAAATCCGGTCGATACCATATGTCCCTCCTACAAAAGGATTATATGCCGGTGGGCCAATCTCTCTGTCCAGGGTGGATAACATTTCAAACCATCCCAATTGGAACTGCAGTAACAAGACCACCATCACCAAACCCGCACTCATGACAACAAATTGGATATAATCCGTAATAAAAACAGAAATCATTCCTCCAACAATGGTATAAATCGCTACACCTATCAGAATGACGGTCATCACCAGCTCCAGATAGGCCATATCAAACCCACAGACTACGGTGAGAAAATTCCCACCCATCCGAAGAAATACCCCCATGTTCAATAATCCTCCCAATACTATGACGACCCCACTACCCCACCGAACCCATTTCCCATACTTGTTTTCGAATAACTCTGGCAAGGTCATGGCTTCCTGGTCCCGCAAGGGCTTGATACAAAATCCGGTCCAGCCCACAATAAACATAGCAATGGCTGTGGTCACCCCGGGTGTTGTGCCTGCAAAACCATATTTATAGCCCAATTCTGCGTTGGCCATGAAGGTAGCTATCCCGAATTCTGTGGCAGCCAGGGAGGCAATCCCCAGATATAAATTGACACTGCGGCCTGCAACCAGATAATCTGAAACGGTACGCACATATTTCCTGGCCCAAAGCCCCGCTACAATCGTGCCGACCAGATACAAAATTACTATAGTACCATCTATGAGGTAATCAAAATTTGTCATGAGCAGGTGCCGAACGATTTGTTTAAAATGCGAGTCCCAAGATAGGTATTATTTTTATTGCAGAAAATTTCAGATTAATTCTGAGGCTTAATGGCTAATACCATGGCGTTGTTACAATCCAGGCATTTAGAAACTGCAGGGAGGCTCAAATACAATTTTATAAATCGGTGAGGGGACTTCCTGAACAGAGAAAGTCATTTGATTCTCGCTAAGAAGAACCTCGCCCGTGCAATAGTTTTAGAAACTTTTATTACTAATTTAGACATTTTCGTCAAAATAGGTTAATATTGGTGGATTCCTGAACGACGAAATATGATATTAAATGTACCAGATTTTTTCCTTATCCAACATACTATCTATTGGGGTTTATATTAGTTTATCCATAGTAACAGGTACAGCCCAAAATACAATCACTGGATTTACGCCGAAAAATAATGAAGCACAACTTTTGCTGGAAGGTCAATTTGATTCACACCTGTCTTCGGAACGGATCCGGGACAGGATTGAATGGATGTCTTCACAACCCAATCATCTCGGATCTCCGAAACAATATCAGAATGCGATATATCTGGATTCATTATTCTCTTCCTGGGGATTTGAGTCACAGATCGAAGAATTCATGGTGTTGTTACCGACACCAGCAGAACGAGTACTGGAAATGATTGAGCCGGGGCAATTCCGGGCCAGTCTTTCCGAACCAGCATTAGAGGAGGACGCTACTTCTGCCATCCGTGAAGGTTCATTGCCGCCTTACAATGCTTTTGCCGCAGATGGGGATGTGACTGCAGAACTTGTGTATGTCAACCGGGGCGTACCCGACGATTATAAAGAATTGGAGAAGAGAGGGATTTCAGTAGAGGGGAAGATTGTGATTGCCCGATACGGGGGTTCCTGGCGTGGTATAAAACCTAAGGTAGCCTACGAACACGGTGCCATTGGATGCATCTTATATTCTGACCCGATCGATGATGGATATTCTGTGGGAGATCCCTATCCTGTAGGTTCCTGGCGTCCAGAGGGTGGTGTACAGCGAGGTTCCGTAATGGATCTGCCCGTACGGCCCGGTGATCCGCTGACTCCCGGTACGGGTTCTACTCCCGAAGCGCCACGGATAGAAATTGAAGAAAGTGAAGTTATTCTCAAAATTCCGGTCCTCCCCATTTCGTATGCTGATGCCTTGCCACTCTTAAGTGCCATGACCGGACCAGTGGCACCTCCTTCCTGGCGGGGCAGTCTGCCGATCACTTACCACATGGGGCCGGGTGCTTCCAAAGTCCGATTGAAGTTACGGTTTAACTGGGATCAGGTACCACTGTATAATGTCATTGCAAGGTTGGAAGGCAGTACATACCCGGATCAATGGATCATACGGGGTAATCACATGGATGGATGGGTTTTTGGTGCAGCGGATCCTCTTAGCGGTAATTCTGCTATGATGGAAGAGGCATTTGCCATAGGACAATTGGTTCAATCCGGGTGGAAACCCAAAAGGACAATTGTTTTTGCCAGTTGGGATGGAGAGGAGCAAGGCCTGATCGGTTCCACTGAGTGGGTGGAAAAACATTTAGATGAATTGAAGAATAAGGCCGTAGCCTACATCAACACTGACGGTAATTCCAGGGGTTTTCTTTACGCGGGTGGATCCCACAGCCTACAGCACTTTGTCAATGAGATAGGTCGTAGTGTGACTGACCCACAAACGGACGTATCCGTTTTGAAACGGGCCAAAGCCAGATTAATGGTCAACGGAAATGAAGATGTAGCCAAAGGCGGAGATTATCCCCTCTATCCTTTGGGTTCCGGTTCTGATTACTCTCCATTTCTGCAACATCTGGGCATCTCGTCCCTCAATATTAGTTATGGCGGTGAAGGGGGTGGTGGTGCATATCATTCGAGATATGATTCTTATGATCACTATCGCCGATTCGGAGATCCAAAGTTCGAATACGGTGTAGTATTAAGTCAAACTACCGGCCGGGCTCTCCTTCGATTGGCCAACGCCGATATAATCCCCCACCAATTTGAGGACATGAACCGTAACATAGCCCATTACCTGAAGGAGGTGAAGGATTTGATTGCCAACATGCGTAAGGAGCGGGATTATGCTGAAAAATTACATAAATCAAATTCATACGTCCTGTCTGCCGACCCTACCAAACCTTACCATCCGCCAAAACTTGAATCGCCGATTCCGTATCTCAATTTTGCACCGATGGAGAATGCGGTGGCCCGGTTGAATGAGGTGACTGCTCAATATGATCAATCACTGAAATCAATGTTATCCGGGGAAGTTCAGGCTGATCCAGTAAAATTGAAAGCCATCAACAGCGCATTGCAATCCATAGAACAAAACCTCACCGATCCGGATGGATTACCACGCCGGCCCTGGTATCGCCACAGAATTTATGCACCCGGCTATTATACCGGTTACGGCGTCAAGACGCTTCCTGGTATACGGGAAGGAATCGAGGAATATAACTGGGAAGAGGCTTCCGAACAAATCGTTCTGACCGCTGATGCAATCAATCGCTACGCTGATGCCATAAAAGAAATAACCGACTTGTTCCAATAACGATCTTTAACCGCTTAAAGCAGGGAAATCAGTCCCATGAAAGCCAGTGAACAGGAAAGGTGTGTAGACTTGAATCGGGACTGTGTAAAGATTCAATTTACGATTCGATTTCCTGGAGATTACTAACGCCATTGATTGAGGAAGAAGCCTGATCTGAGGAACCGGCATGAAAATTATGGATTTTTTCCATCACAGTAACCCGCATCTCCTCACAATAACCCCCTCCAAATTTGAAAATTTCCACATCAGAAGACAAATTGTATAAATTCTGTTGTAACATCTCCTTTGCCCGATGTAGCCTAATTTTTACGTTGCCCTCTGAAAGTTCCAGGTGATCCGCTGTCTCTTCAGTACTCATCCCTTCCACAGCCCTCAACATATAGACTATCCGGTACTTCTCGGGCAGATGGTCAATCGCCTGTTCGATAAACCTATGGGTTTCCTGTTGTATTGCGTGTTTTTCCGGGTTCATAAAATCAATTTCAGAAGGTGCAGAATCAATTTCATTATCCGCCCTGACAGAGCTGATATAGTTATTTTTCTTTTGTAAATACCGAAGCCGCATCAGGGCCTCATTGATCCCAATCCGGATCAGCCAGGTAGAAAAGGTCGATTCACGACGAAACTGCGCGAGTTTCTCATACACTTTCAGATAGGTATTCTGCATGACATCCCGCACCTCTTCTTCCTGTTTTATATATCCTCTAACCACGCGGTACAACGTCTGATTGTTTCGTTCAATCAGCAGCTCAAACCATTCCTTATTACCCTGCAATATCTTGTCCACAATCTCATTATCAGTTATTTCGGCAGTATCGGTTTCGGAGAAAATCATCATTTCCATTTCGCTTCATTTTATAGATTGGATGTAAAAAATAGAATCTGGTTACAAAATTTTGTAACCAAATCGAAATGATCACATCCAATGGTTACATGGATCATCAAATTTCAGGGCCCTGAAGTAAGATAACATGTTTTATCAAACCTTATCAATAATTATTTCAAAATCATAAAAAATGAAGTCTTTAAAAAATGTATTTGGATGGATCTTTGGTATATCACTCATTTTAATGGGATTCACCGTAATGGGAAGTGCGCAGAATACTCCGGAATATTCCGATCCGGAAATAGCGTCAATCGCTGTTACTGCCAATCAAATCGATGTGAGGTATGCAGAGATAGCATTAAAAAAGTCCGATAATGAGGAAGTACGCAGATTCGCACAAACCATGAAAGACGACCACAGTGCAGTCATTAAAATGGCCGTTGATCTGGCTACCAAATTGGGCGTTACCCCCAAAGACAACGCGTTCACCCAAACCTTGTTAGCCGGAGAGAAGGAAACATCCCGGAAACTGAATGCATTGAAAGGCAATGCTTTTGATAAAGCATACATCGATAATGAAGTAGTCTATCACGATGCCGTAATCCATGCAGTCAAAACCGTACTCATCCCGCAAACAGACAATGCTGAACTCAAGGAGCTGTTGGTTAAGGTTGCGCCTACCCTACAGATTCACCTGGATCATGCAAAAATGGTTCAAAAAGAATTTAATAAGTAAATGATCGAGCCATGGGAAGCTTTTTATCAAATTATTGGTACGTGATTTCATCCGTGGGGATCGGCCTTTGCATTTTTGGATGCAGCAATGCATCAATCCCTGAGACGCATACTGTGGTTATAGAGCAGATGAAATACAAGCCGGAAGAAATCACCGTAAAAATGGGAGATACTATCCTCTTCATCAACAAGGATATCGTGGATCACGATGTTACCCAGGAAGATCAATCCTGGGCTTCTCCAATATTGAAGATGGAAGATACCTGGAAATTTGTGCCGGAAAAAAGCGATGAATATTATTGCAGTATCCACCTGGTCATGAAAGGTAAAATCATCGTCCAGTGAACTTGAGTAACTACTCTGTCACCTGATAAATCCTGTCAATTTAAAGTCTCTTTTCCCCTGACCCTTCAGGGAGTCGACCGAAAATCACCTCGGCTCCCTTTGGTATCAGGGGTGGAACGTGGCGATTATTGAGATGGCTGAGTAGTTACGAAGTGAAAGTGTTCACCATGTAGCCGAAACTTCCAACTTCGGGAAATAAATTACATGATCCCTAAGCAGGGTTGCTTCGGCTACATTTTTTATGATTGAAAAAAGGATACACCAGGTGCGTAAAGCAAGGGGTAAAACCCCGTGTCTCCGGCAGATAGCAAGGGGTTACCACTCGTTGACCCATCCTATCCCGGGCTAAACATAGGGATGGGTAGCACGTAGCGATTTCCTGCCTACCTTGCAGGTACTGCAGGCAGGCTAAGCCCGGTCTAATATCACGATCTTACTGACTCGGCCACTAGTTATATGCCTCGGTATGTCTGCAGCCACCATGCCTGACAGATTCAGGTATATCCCTGCAAGATTAGCTGGTAATTCCTCTTTTATGCCGGGCTAGCACCACCCGGTAGAACTTCGTCTGGGCGGATTATGACCGGAGGTAATCAGTATGGACGTTCCAATGGAGTCTCCTCTCCACAAGTTGGAGGATGACCATCGGAAACCCATCCACCG
>CBFGVZ010000050.1:0-20076 GCA_965652315.1 uncultured Saprospiraceae bacterium
CCAAACTCACACTATCACTCACACCTGTACGGATTAGCTGTCGCTGATCCTCACCACTCCCACTCTCACTCTCACTCCCACTCCCACTCTCACACCCAAACTCACACTATCACTCACACCTGTACGGATTAGCTGTCGCTGATCCTCACCTAATCCGTGTATTATCTCAAAATGCCGGGCGACCTGCGGTCGCCTATAAAAAAATCAGAACAGCCCACCTACGAGCAAGCTCGGGTGGGCTGTTCTGATTTTTTTAAACGACCTATCGGTCGTTGGCATTTTGACCAACAAGTGACCGCGGGAGGATTCGAACCCCCAACCCTCAGAGCCGAAATCTGATATTCTATCCAGTTGAACTACGCGGCCTGTCTGTGAAACCTACCCTTTCAGATAGACTTCCCTTAACCCGGATAAGTTTACCACATGCAGCCTGAAAAAGATGCATTATATCGAATACCTTGCATAATCCGGATTAAGCGATGCAAAACTACAAGTTTTTCAGTAATTGACTTCCTTCTCCCAACAAAAAAATAAAATCAGGGCTTGAGAATAGTGAGTCGCTTGGTGATGATCCGACGTCCATACTCGTCAATTAGCGCATACAAATATGGCCCCTTATCAAACTCAGTAATGTCAATTCGTACCGTTTCATCAGACTGGATTTCCACCGGCATCTGATATACCTCCTGAGCCAGGAAATTAAATAACCCTACTCTGTATTTTCCCGGCTTCAAGTTGCTTAGTTCAATGTTCACATATCCGATCGCCGGATTGGGAAATGCATAAATATCTGGTTCCATCAACCGATCGGGTTTTCTGAACCGGTCAAGGTAAGATCGCACCCAATATCGCACCTGCACCGGTTGCCGATTGAATGGGTTGACCCACACACTGGACACCGGAATACCATACGCTACATTAAAAAAATCATAGCGATACCGGATCGCCGGACCAAAAGCCTCTCCTGTGTTAATATACGCCGAAAAATCCTGCCACGGCTTATTACCCACCCGAAGCAGAGTCTGGTAATGGTACTCTTCTATAGTATAGTGCCGGGTGACTTCATCCGTGATGATCTCATATCGCAATAATCCATAAGAATCCTCGACCGTTCGCCGATCTATTTCGACTACCACGCGTATACTATCCGCTTTCACGGGGAACTTTGACAACAATCCAGGCTGGAGCTCTGACGTAGAAAACTGCACGGTGGCCTGACTTTCGTACTCCCATTCCTGCCCGTTGTGCGCAGAGGGATAATTGACGATAAACGGATAATCAAATCTCAGAGGAACCGGTACATATTGGTTGAATATATAGAATCCATACTGACCCAGCATGTACAATTCCTTCCCTTCTGACTTATAAAAATGAATGGTTCGGTCCTCCATTCTCAGGGCATAATTCGCACCCGGAAAATGTACCCCTTCCCCGATCGATTCGGGATTTACCGGAAGGACCGGGCGCAGATATGGTGCTTGAGCCTGACTGATGTCCCACACCGACCGGCGGTCCATATTGTCAATGGAAATATTTTCAGGAGCCCGGTCCACCAGAAAATGCATCGTATCCCCTACTGCCGGAAAATAGGTCGTCTGCCCCATACTTCGTCCGGCCATTAACAGCATTGCAATGGTTAGGACGATTTGGTGAAAAGTAGGCTTGATTCTCAAACTCTAAAAACTCTGAAGTTCAACAAAACGACTGTACGTTCCCCTGGAGGACATCAAATCTTCATGACTTCCGGATTCAATGATCTCACCATCCTCCAGAACGACGATCAGATCAACGTTCCGGATGGTTTGTAAACGATGGGCAATAATAATAATTGTTTTATCCCGCCCGAGGTTCCCGATGGATTTCTGCACCATATCTTCAGATTCACTATCCAGAGAACTGGTGGCCTCATCCAAAATCAGGATCGGAGCATCATGATACAATGCTCGGGCCAGCACAATCCGCTGACGCTGACCTCCGCTCAACTTTCCGCCGGCCTCACCGATCACTGTATCCAGACCGGATTCCATCTCCGAAATAAATGACCACACATTGGCTTGTCGACAGGCTGCTTTGATCTTTTCATCATCCTGGTTTTTCTCCGACAGACAAATATTATTGCGAATGGAATCGTGAAACAACACCGGTTCCTGGGATACAATGCTGATTTTCTTCCTGAACGAATCCTCCCGAATATCCCGAATATTCACACCATCCATTCTGATCTTTCCGGTTACAGGGGATTCAAAGCGACAAATCAGGTCGACCAGGGTCGTTTTACCGGACCCCGAAGCCCCTACAATGGCCACCCTGCTGCCCTGTGGTATTCGTAAATTGATGTTGCGGAGTACATCAGCGGGTTCACCCGGATATCGGAACGATACCTGCTCCAGATCGATCGCCTCCCGGAAATGATCCAGGTCCACAGTTCCGCTTGTCAATTGCACCTCCATTTCACCATCCATCACATTGCGAATCCTGGCCCATGCACCCATCCCTTTCTGATAGTTGTAGTAAGCTCCCGAAAACGACTTGGCAGGTTCGATAATATTGTAAAAAGCGTAAATAAATGTCAGAAAGGTACTCGCCTCCAGCATGCCTTCAAACACTTGCCTGCTGCCCAACCAGAGTAATAGCGTGACTACCGACACCCCCAGAAACTCAGACAGCGGAGATGCCAGATCCTTTCGAAATAAAATTTTATTCCGCAGTTTCCGGAACGATTCATTGAATTGGGAAAACAGGTTCTGGACATATTCCTGAGCATGAAAAGCCCGGATGGTCTTGATACCGTAAACGGATTCCTCCGTCACGGACAGCGTGGATCCCAGCAAATCCTGTGATTCCCGGGACTGACGCTTTAACTGCCGGCTCAGTCCTCCGATCACTACCGCTGTAAATATCATCAGACCTACCACGTACAGCGTCAGCGTAGGACTCACATAAATCATATACCCCAGACTTCCCAGGATAATTAGGGGCGACCTGATGATGGTTTCCAGCACGGACAACACGCTGGATTCAAACTCGATTACATCGCTACTCATAACGGTCAACAGATTGCCTTTGCGTTCTTCTTTATAAAACTCCAGGGGTTTCTGTAACAATTGAGCATAAATCAATTCCCGGATGTCCCGGACCACCCCATTGCGCATATATGCCATGCACACCAGGGATAGATACCGGAATACATTTTTGAACAAAAAGGAAGCCACCAGGATCATACATACCAGGAATAAGGCCTGCGCCTTCCCCTGTTCCTGAACAAAATCATGTAAATGAAAATTGATAAATTCCATGAAATTGTTCAGCGAAACCGGACCGGGATTAGTGAGTGGCACTGCCTCCTCTACCTGTCCAAAAAGGACATCAAAGAAAGGTTTGAGAATGGGAATACTGACCAGCGTAAACAGTGCAACAAGAATATTGGACACTATATTCCCGGCGAAATACCACTTATAGGGTACGACTAAATGCCATATTTTTCTTCGTTCTGTACTCAAGCGCCTGTGATGCGATTTTCATAACCAACGTTATCCGGCCGGTTCTGGTTCTACGAGTTTGAAATGATCCATGAACCCGGTGTCAAATTTACCACTTACAAATTCCTCATTCTCCATGAGCTGCATATGAAATGGAATGGTGGTATTGATACCCTCTACAATAAATTCATCCAGTGCGCGCCGCATTTTTCGAATACATTCATCGCGTGTCTGGGCCTTACAAATCAGCTTGGCGATCATGGAATCGTAATAGGGTGGAATAGTATATCCGGCGTACACGTGTGTATCCACACGGACTCCCTGCCCCTTGGGGCTGTGAAAACCAGTGATCGTACCGGGTGATGGCCGAAAATTATTAAAAGGATCCTCTGCGTTGATTCTGCATTCAATGGCATGGAGTACCGGAATCAGACTTTTACCGGAAATTTTTTCTCCCATAGCAACTTTAATCTGTTCCTTGATGAGGTCGTGGTCGATCACTTCCTCCGTCACGGTATGTTCTACCTGTATCCGGGTATTCATTTCCATGAAATAAAAATTACGGTTTTTGTCCACTAGAAATTCGATGGTACCGACCCCTTCGTAATTGATAGCTTTCGCTGCCTTTATAGCTGCCTTGCCCATTTTTTCCCTCAACCGGGCTGTCATAAAAGGACTGGGGCTTTCTTCGACCAGTTTTTGGTGGCGGCGCTGGATGGAACAATCCCGTTCGCTCAAATGGGCCACTTTACCGTGCTGGTCACCAATGACCTGTATTTCAATATGATGCGGTTCCTCGATATATTTTTCAATGTAGAGCCCGTCGTTCCCGAAAGCGGACTTGGCCTCCATCCGGGCATTGTTCCAATGATTTTCAAAATCCTTTTCATCCCGTACGATACGCATACCTTTCCCCCCTCCTCCAGCAGTGGCTTTGATGATGACGGGATATTTGATTTTTTCCGCTATTTTAAGTCCTTCTTCGAAATTCTCTACCAAACCTTCTGAACCCGGAATACAGGGCACCTTGGCCTGTTTCATGGTTTCTTTGGCGGTCACCTTGTCCCCCATGAGTCGCATTTGTTCTGCGGTGGGCCCGATAAACTTGATCCCATATTCAGTGCATATCTCCACGAAATCAGCATTCTCGGCCAGGAAACCATAGCCTGGATGGAGTGCATCCGCATTGGTGATTTCCACCGCAGCCATGATTTTGGCAATATTAAGATAGGACAAATTACTCTGTGGAGGCCCGATACATACCGCCTCATCGGCAAACCGGACGTGCAGACTCTCCTTATCAGCAGTGGAATATACCGCTACCGTCTTGATGCCCATTTCCTTACAGGTCCTGATCACGCGTAAGGCAATTTCACCCCGGTTCGCTATTAATATTTTATTGAACATGTCGCTTTGAATTCTGAATTATTCTAATGCCTGCAACCTTCGATCCCATAAGTTTGGGCTTGTGCTCTTTGGATTCAGACGTTCGTGTTTTCGGTTGTTGCTCTAAAGTAAACCCTACAACACCTCCACGTCTGTCTCTAAACCTACTGAACGTGTTCTACCTCATTAAAAAGTGCCAGTTCAACTGGAACCTCAGCACGATAATCGGCCTCAACTGGGGTCTATCAAAAATAATACCTGATCGTATTCCACCGGTGCGGCATCTTCAGTGACCACTTTGATAATTTTCCCGCTGATTTCTGACTCAATCTCATTAAAGAGTTTCATAGCCTCCACAATACACACCACATCCCCTTTTTCGATTTGATCACCTACTTTTATAAAGGGCGGTTTGTCTGGTGATGGACTACGATAAAACGTTCCGACCATGGGAGACTTGATCTCGAGCAGACCTTTATTTTCATCCTTGTCGGCTCCTGCTTTTTCGGTCTTACCGGCATCCTCCCCACCATTGCCATCAGCTTTAGCTGCAATACCTGCCTGCCCAGAGGGTGTTTCCTGAATGGTGGATGGAAGGTTCTGATTACCCGGAATTTGAATGATTTGATTACTCTCTTTACTCTTTTTCTGATATTTATCTGTCTTGATCGAGAGTTCAAAGTCACCATCCTTGATTTTGAACTCCGACAAATGGGAGTCGCTGATCAGTTTGAGCAACTCGGTGATTTCCTTGTAATTCATTCTTTACTGTTTTACTCGTTCGATATAATTTCCGGTCTCCGTTTCGATCTTTACGACATCAGACTGGTTGATAAACAATGGAACCCGGATTTCGGCACCGGTTTCGACCGTCGCTGGTTTCTGCGCATTGGTGGCCGTGTCTCCCTTCACACCTGGCTCTGTGTAGGTCACTTGTAGTTCTACGTACTGAGGCAATTCCACTACCAGGGGACGTTCTTCAGCGGCATGGAACAGGATTTCCACTTTCTCCGATTCCTTCATAAATTCTGCATGGTCCACCATTTCCTTATTTACAGCCACTTGCTCATAAGTTTCATCGTTCATAAAATGAAACGCAAATTCGTCGCTGTAGAGAAATTGGAAGGTTCTTCTTTCCACACGAACCGGATCGATCGAATGACCCGCCTGAAAGGTATGGTCAATGATTTTTCCACTGGTAATACTCTTGAGTTTGGTCCGGACAAAGGCATTCCCTTTTCCAGGTTTCACATGCTGAAAATCAATGATTTGATACAAATCATTATTGAAATTAATGCATAGTCCTTTACGGATGTCAGAAGTGTTTGCCATAGGTAAAAAATGCTGCTTTTGATTTACAAAATATGAAATTAATTTGAATCATAGGCCCAGGTCAGATATATGGTCCCCCAGGTAAACCCGCCCCCGAAGGCAGTCAGGATCATTTGATCTCCTTTTTTGAGTTGTTTTTCGTAATCCCACAAACATAGGGGTATGGTGGCCGCGGTAGTATTTCCGTATCGGTCTATATTGACCATCACTTTTTCTTTCGGAATGTCCAGGAAGTCCGACAAAGAATTGATAATCCGCATATTCGCCTGATGAGGTACCACCCAATCCAGATCTTCTGGTGTCAGATTTTGCTTTTTCAGGAGTTCCAGGGTGGCTTCCTTCATCCCCTGAACAGCAGCCTTGAATACCGGGCGACCCTCCTGGTAAATAAAGTGCTGCTTCCGATCGACCGTCTCGTGGGACGCCGGTAACAATGATCCCCCTGCTTTCATAAAGAGGTATTCAGCACCCGAACCATCGCCATGTAATACGGCATCCACAAAGCCTTCTCCGTTTTCACTGCGTTCTACGAGAACACATCCAGCTCCATCCCCGAATATGATACATGTCGTCCGGTCAGTATAATCCACGATGGAAGACATTTTATCGACGCCGACAACCAGAATTTTACGGTAGGCCCCACTCTCTATCATACGGGCGGCTGTGTTCATGGCAAATAGAAAACCGGAACACGCTGCTCCCAGGTCAAATCCAAATGCACGTTCTGCACCGATCGCGTAGGCTATAGAATTGGCCGTATCCGGAAAGATCATATCCGGAGTGACTGTGGCGCAAATAATCAGATCGATCTCGCGGGGATCCACACCTGTACGGGTCAGCAAATCCCGGGCAGCCTGTTCGGCCATATATCCCGATGCTTTCCCCTCCTCCCGGAGAATGCGCCTTTCCACAATACCGGTCCGGGTCCGGATCCACTCGTCAGTGGTGTCGACCATCTTTTCCAGATCCTGGTTGGTGAGTTTTGTTTCCGGTACATATCCACCCACACCCGTGATGGCTGCTTTGAATAAAGCCATGTCTTATTGTTTCTTTAACGTAATCCGGCTGCAAGGTAAAAAATTTCGACCATACATTTCCATATTTATTGAGCCCATATCGTCCGGCCCCCATTCCCTTTCACATAGTATTTTGCACATAACACTAATAAGCTATCTGTAAAACACTGTCAACCAATTATTAGCTTGCTATTTTTCTATTCAGTCCGATGACAAACCTTCATTTTGCTTAAATTTCTGAACCATTGTACTAAAGAGATCGTATGCTCGTTTTTTACATGACCCAAGTCCGACTGGGCGAGAAATATTGCAAAATTTTAATCCCTTGAACCCACTTATGAGGATTTCCGTTTTATTGCTTTTTATCATCTGTAGTTTCACAGTATATATATCGGCACAGGTACCGGTGGTAGTCGACCATCGCAACCATTCTATCTTACAGGTCCGTGAAGAATGTCCGAATATGCGAGCTGGAAATGCCCGGCTGGCGGTCACCACAGATGGTGAACAATTGGTGGACACGGATGATCTGACGCTTTGTTACGGAGCGGGTGTGATCGTTAATCATAATGGAGATTTTATGGTAGATGAAGATCCCGACCCGGCCACCCCTGCGGGTGTATTCTATGCCGTATTCACCGAAGCACCCACCATTAATGAAGTCATCGATGGGGCAACCCTATCCGGATTGGACGGCATACTCAAGATCGACGATGATCACCTTATTTTCGCAGTCGCTGATGCCAACGGGAATATGACCATCATCAATGACGGTTCCTTTTTGCAGGCGGCTGGTTTGGAAGCCCCCGTCCAGCTGTGGTTCGCACCGGTCACTATTCACAACATTGAAGGTGAAAATCCCGAAGATTATTTCGAAGAAACTGATCCCTGCATACATATCAATAGTAACAGCGCATTTTCGATCCTTTATTTGGATGAACTGGATTTTACCATTCAACAAAATGGCCCAACCGAAGGGACGATTACCGTATCAGGTGGGTTTCCGGAGTGGAATGATTCCCCTTATAGCGTTACTATGACCAATATGACTACCCAAGTGGCCGTCACGTTGAATGCCCAAAATGATTCCGTATTTCAATACACCATCTCCAATACGGATCATTCGTACCGGATAACCATCTCAGATATGGTAGAATGTAGCGCGAGTCGCATCATCAATTTCCGGTCCGGACCGCCACTGGAAGTTCATGTACCGGATACGACTACCACGGAGGGTTCAGAAATATGCATACCACTGACCGTCAAAGACTTTAAGACTATCGGTGCATTTTCATTTGTGATGCGCTGGAATCCGGCCATCCTCCAGTACAGCAGTATCAGCTATGAAAATCCTGCACTTTCTGTAGATGGGAATAGCCTGATAGAAAACGATGACTTTAAAGACCAGGGAAATTTAATATTTTTCTGGTTTGCTAACAATGTAATCCCAATTGATATTCCCAATGATTCTACATTGGTCGAAGTTTGTTTTACTGCCATTGGTAGCCCTGGCCAAAGTAGCCCTGTGACGCTCGGCTCATATAATGGAACCAACATTGATTTTTCTACGGACTCCGACCCGGTAAATTTCAGTATATACGATGGTAGCGTAACCATTGTTCCCTCCTCTGATCTGGACTTCAGCTATTCCGCCTGTGCATCGACCACTTATGAGCTCAGCGTTCAAGTATTCGGAGGGAGAGGCCCTTTCAGTTACAGTTTAACAGGAGATGAAAATGCTAGTGGCAGTGATCTGTCGGATCAGTTTGACATAACCAATTTGACCGAGGGGTCCTATAACCTGGAAATCACTGATGCCAATGGGGCCACCATTTCCAAGGATATCACAATTTCTACACCGGTTAACGGAAATTATGGAATAGGAGGAATGGATAACACCTGCAGCCTGACCGACCCCAACGGGTATTTTTTCATTGACAATCCACCTGCCGGTAATTATCAGATCGAATGGACCCACAACAATGAGACTTATTACAATGTCGATACTCTTTATGGGATTGCCGAAGGAGAAGTATCTGTAGTCATTACAGACGAAAACAATTGCCCCAGTGCGCCTTTGATTAGAACAGTGGAATACAGGGGTGTACGTGCGACTTCTAACGTGACTTCATTACCCGGATGTGATGCTTCTTCCCCGGGAAAAATAGAAATCAATGTTTCTGGTGGAACACCAGATTATACCATCAATTACGAAGGAAATACGATCACAGTACCAAATGGAGTCGAACTGGATATATACGGTCAGCGTTCTACTTTCAATATTCGGGATGAGGCGGGTTGTGCTATTACATTGGTGGTCAATAATGATATTGACGGGGGAGAAACCTTTACCCTCACAACTTCCGAAGGGGACGGAACAGTGGATATCAATTGTGAAAATGAGGGTGATCGTAGGGGAGAATTTGTCGGCAATATATCAACCAGCAGTAATACGACAAACGTTAATTTTTCAAGCGCGGTCTTATATCATGGAGATGGTAACCCCGTCCATGGAACGAAGTCCATGGTCAACCCACTCACTGGCGCTATTCTGGCCCGATTCCTTGATCCGGGCGAATATTACTGGCTCATCGAAGGAGAATGTTCTGATACCACTTTTAATTTTACGATTGAAGATTTTGCAGCCAATCCCCCTTCCATCGATCCGACGATCACGGCAATCGGTTGTGGAGCAGACGGAGGTCTCGGTGCCATTTCGATAGAAGTCTTTCCTGAAAATGGCAATTATGAGTATGTCTGGAGTAACGATGAAACGTCCAATTCTATTTCGAATCTGGATGCCGGGGAATATACTGTGACCGTGACTGATCTGGACACCCGATGTGAAATTGAAGAAACCTATACCATTCGGGAGGGTATCATCTACGATAAAATTGAAACTTCCATCCCATGCAACGTCGATACTATGGTAGAAGTGGGAGTGACTATCCGGGATGAATTTGAATCTATCTTATGGGATAGCGGTGAGAATACTGAAATCATTTCAGTCAGCTCACCAGGATATTACGCTTTTACCATTACGCAGACCGATCCGGAATGTAGTCCGATCCGGGATTCGATATATATCCGCTCCCAGGCGGGTGGTGTACAGATCACCAATTTCCAAACCAGCGTACTGGACAATTGCACTACGCAGGGATTTGTTTTTGTCACCCTCAGTGAACCACTGGCCGATTATGGATTTTCCTGGGATGACGGCCCAATAATGGAAGCGGACAACCGCTTTTTCGTCTTCGATCCGGATATCCACAATCTCAAAATTTATAAGGAAGATTGTGTGGCGATTGATACGAATTTCAGTATCCATTTCCCTAATCTGATCACATTGGACACCTCTTATTTTGATGTAGAATGCTTTGGGGAAAATAATGGCCAGATCAATGTAACCGCATCCGGTGGCTCCAATGATTTTCGTTATGAATTCAATGGTTCGGGCAGGGAAGACATTATCGGACAATATACCAATTTGGCGCCAGGTGTTTATAGGGTGGAAGTTCGGGAACAACCATTGGGAACGACCAGTCCTTGCTTTTTTGATCTGGAATTCACCATTAGCGAACCAGACCCCTTTACCGTAGCCGTGGATACCACTCAGGTGGTCGAGCCTTCCTGTACCGGAGAAAGCGATGGTCGGCTGGTGTTAATCACCTCGGGAGGAAATCCGGGCCAGAAGAGCATTCGGTACACGTTCAGTGGTGGTGCCAGGCAGACTACCGAACTGTCTCTGGACAGCCTTCGGGCCAGTCGGTACGACATCAGAATCGAAGATTCGCTGGGATGCAGCGCCAATACCATGTATATTCTGGACGAGCCTGAACCGGTCAATTTCACCATCCCCCCCATCGAGGAACCACCTTGTGCAGGGTATACCACACCTGTTACCATTTCATCCGCCACTGGTGGGACGGGCAGCAACTACCAGTTTTCTATAGATGGCGGTGTACCCGTGCCCCTTGGAGAATCACTGGATATTCTGGCGGGAGAACATGAGATCACGGTATTTGATGAAAATTTGTGCAACGTGACCAACGTCGTCACTATCCGGGAACCGGACCCCATCATCGTGGACTTCAATCAACCCGATACGCTTCAGGTGTCTCTGGGTGAGGCTACTTCTATCGCAGCTCAGATCAATGGTACCAACCCCATCACGGATTACATCTGGACGCCTGCCCCCCCTGATTCCACCAATACCGAAAACACGATCAACTTTACAGCGGTGGACAACGTCACCATTCATCTGGAAGTGGTGGATTCACGGGGTTGTACCGGTACGAATAATATTTTTGTATTGGTTCGGAAAAAACGCGACATCGGAATTCCAAATGCTTTTACACCAAACGGGGACGGTCACAACGATCGATTGATTGTCATTCCGGGTCCTTCAGTCCGTTCGATCCAACAATTTCAAGTATATGATCGCTATGGTACGCTGATGTGGGAAGAAAAAGATATTTCGCCGGGACAGGCGCAGATCACTGGTTGGGATGGAACCTATTCCGGGAAACCTGCTATGTTTGATGTATATGTAGCCATCGTCAAAGTGGAATATATTGACGGTCAGGTGATCCAGCGGGTATCGGATGTAACCCTGTTAAAATAGTCACAGGACCTGATTTCCTTTGTCTTTTGATCTGGAGTCTTCCGGCCTCATAGGGTTAGGGTTAGGTTACTTATTCCTGTGGCACCCGAGGTTTTTTCTCTGTCACAGCTTCAATCTATGTCTCAATCTCTTCTACTTCAAAATCAATTTCTACCTAACCCGGATGGTGCATGGTATCTGCTATTGTAAATATGATGCGTCGGACAATGTCAGATTGGTATTCAATAAAATACATCTTCAGCAGACTAAAAGGGTGAATAATGGGCTAAGCCTCAGTTAGAATATTGTTAATCTATCTGTTTACATATTATGATAATTTGTAATTTATTAGCTTAGCGACATGATAACACGCGGAAGTATATCCCAGGTCCTGATTTTGATCTTGCTGAATTGCTGGATGCTGTCCTGTTCATTCGAAAGACATGTGGTCACATCAGAAAACAGGGTGGAATTGAATCCCGTTCGACTTGATATCGTAGAGGATGCCCGTGAAGCCGTGGGTGCCAAATATGGTTATGGTGCCACCGGGACCCGGCGGTACGATTGTTCCGGCCTGGTCTTTTCTTTATATACAGCCCACAATATTGAGCTTCCCCGATCCACCCGGGAATTGGCTCATTTTGGAGAAAAGATCAAAAAAGAAGAATTGAAACCCGGTGATCTGGTTTTTTTCAGAAATGTGCGTAAAATAGATCATGTGGCCATTGTTTCCCGGATGACACCGTCCAAAACCTGGCTGATCCACAGCACAACCTCTCATGGCGTAATTGAAGAAGTCCTGGAGGAATCTTCTTATTGGAACACACGCATCGATCAATTCCGACGGATTATTCATTAGAATTTTCCGGCGACAGGCCTTATGGACTAAAACCTGCAAGCTCCGGGGAACTATATCGATGACATTCATCTAAAATGAAATCACTTTCGCCGAATTTTTTATTTTGAATGAAGGTAAGATCGTACTATTACATTTTGATTTAAAACATTGGGCCAAAATAAAAAAGGGCAAACGTGAAATTTCATCGTTTACCCTTAAAACTACCAGCTATATCTTTAAGACTACTCAGGTCCGTAAAAGTATCAGTCATTGGCAAAAATAAGTCATTTTTAAGTTTTTACTCCAATATTTTAGGTTTTTTTTAGTTGCAGTTGCAGAATGTTGGTCAGTTGGACCGGAAACTGCAAGTGGACCTGCTGATCAGAGTCTGAATAATTGAAATCCATGGCGGGAGCGGAATATGGTATATCACGAACTGGACCCTAAGAAAATACCAAGAATAATCCGGGTTAATCCAGCTTCGGTCTTTCATCCTGGTTGAGCAATTCCCAGGCGGTGCCAAAGATCAACTGTCCAATGGTCCGCATTTTGGAGAACTCTATTTTCTCAATAGTATCGGTGGGTTTGTGGTAGTCTTCATGGACTCCTGTGAAATAAAATATTACGGGGATGTTGTGTTTCGCAAAATTGTAATGATCCGAACGGTAGTAAAAGCGGTTGGGGTCCGCCTCGTCATTATACGTGTAATCGAGATCGAGATTGGTCAGGGATTGGTTGACACCTTCATTGATGTCATGTAAATCGGTGCTCAGCCGATCCGAGCCTATAATATATACATAATAGGGATTGTCGGCATGCGCGGCATCCCGGCGCCCGATCATATCTACATTGAGATTGGTGATCGTGGACGAAAGCGGGAACAAAGGATTGTCGGCGTAATAGGCTGACCCCAGCAATCCCTTTTCTTCCGCATTGGCAAAAAAGATCAGGAGTGACCGACGGGGTAGATCTTCCTCTTCCCTGGAAAGATCACTGATCACCTTCGCAATCTCCAGTATGGTCGAGGTCCCGGAACCGTCATCGTCCGCTCCATTGTAAATGACATCCCCGCGCATTCCTACATGGTCCAGATGCGCGGACAAGACCAACACTTCATGCCTTAGTAAGGGGTCTTTGCCGGGCAAATATCCCACCACATTGGGGATATATACATATTCTGTCAGTTTGTGCATTGCGATCTCAGTATTCTGGTCCAGTTCCACTGGCTGTATCATCTGCTCTGCTCCTGCATAATGTTCATCATAAGCATTGATCCGGTCTTTGGCACCGGACATAATCTGTTGTGCCATACGGGGTGAGATATACACGACGTTGGTCCGTTTGGATTCAGGAATATCGGTCGAAATGGAAGGGGCGGATAAGTGTTGACGGTATCTGCTCAGCCGTTGACTATAATGCTCGGAAATCACGAAGATCAGTCGCACACCCGCTTCCCGGGCTGCCTGCAATTTTTGAGGTTCCAGTCCGGATGTGGCAGACGCCCCTTGACCCGGACTTCCTTCTTTGATCACAACGACCCGATTCACCAGATCCGCTTCCTGAAAATCATTATAATCTTTGCTGGACATTCCATAGCCCAGGTATAGGATTTCTTCGCACTCAAATGCAGGAAGATTGGGATTCTGAGAAGGTAGTGCGTAAAAATCGGTCAGATAATCGAACTCCTTTCCGTCAATAGACACCGAAATATCCTTCCAGGATTGTTTGTATAAAGGAAAAAACTGGAAATAATCCGTAGTTCGCGGGGGACTGACATACCCGAAGCTTTCCAGCTGGGCAGCCAGATACTCCGCAGCCTTTATATTTCCGGGATGTCCTGCTTCTCTTCCTTCCATTTCATCTGCCGACAGGATTTCGAGATGTTCGCGAATCCGGTCCTGAGAAATCCGGTCGGCATACATACTCAGTTTCATCACATCCGTGTCGATCGCCTGGCCTGTCAAGGGACCCGTGAATGTTGTGAAATAAATGCCCAAAATAAAAAATAAGATTCGGCTCATCATCCTGACGTTTTGAACTATAACGTGAATTGTGAAAGATCGGCGAAACCGCCTAGCTTGGCATGAAGCTCTTCAAGCAATGTAGCATCACCAGTCTGGACAACCAGATTAGCCAGCCCGGGCAGCCTGGAATCCCAGGTTTGTTTTTCGGTTCCAAAACCGGCATTGAGTGCAGATTGACTCAACTCTCCGTAAAACACCAGTTGCTCCTCAAAGCGATCAATCAATTTATCCAAAATCGGCACCATCAATTCCGGTTTACCCAACAAATTATAATACTGAATAAATACCAGTGTTTCCGGGTCATATGGAAAATTGAAATCGGGGAAAACCTCAAAATATTTATCAAGGAGGTCGATCCCCATCTGCTGGTATCTATCTTTGTCTGCCTGATCAGTCGCTTGATTCATCAGATTCATAGCTTCTCTACTCGCACGTCCAAACATGTTGCGCAAGGCCATAACCGTCGCCCGGAATCCATCCGCAACCGCCTGATCGTACTGGTCAAGCCCACCCCATTGAAAGTCATTCATCACATGGTCATAAACCGCCTCCAGATTGACCATATCCTGCCCCTGTACCGGAACCAATCGCTGGCCCAGTCCTTCCATCCGGAGGTATTTTTCCAATCCAAATAGTTGATCCGTAGGTGCAGTAAGGGACCAGTAAATAGGTCGGTCTTTCCAGTTGTTCGCAATTATATCCAGTACCGCCATTTCCCCTTTATTCAAATAGTTTTTTGAGCTGGGAATGGTACCGCTCATCCTGGTCACTACACGGCCGGAATCGGAGGGCAGCAACATCTCCTGAACCTTAGGGTCATTCGGATCTACATCGATAAAAAACTGATTGGATGGAATGTAACTTTCCAGCTGACGACCTCCCGATGCAGGTTGGGGGTTATCAGCAGCTGCGAATTCCATAATTCTTTCCAGCGACATCATGTTACCTTCCTGCACTGGTAGATTACTCCGTTTGGAACCCCGGAACTGATCCCGCGTAAAAGTCAATTTAATGGCTGGAGAATCGTTGAGTTTACGGCGTAATCCATTGATATACCAATCCACCGGTATGAGACTCAGGTTGACGACCCGTACATCCGTCCGTATCCCCTCCACCTCCTGGGCGTACCACAGCGGGTAAGTGTCGTTATCCCCGAATGTGAAAATGATCGCATTTTCCTCACAACTTTCCAGAAAATTGATGGCGGAATCCCGTGCACTGTGCAAGTGTCGACGATTGTGATCATCATAATTATTAAAGCCCATCAAAAGTGGCGCTATCAATACTACCGCCCCGGCAACTATAGCCGGAATACTTCCATTCATCTTCGTCCGAAGCTTTTCGTATAGGGCCGGCACAGCCATACCCATCCAGATGGCAAAGGCCATGAAGGATCCCACCAGCACGTAATCCCGTTCCCGGGGTTCTATGGGTGGTTGATTGGAATATACAATAATGCCTATACCCGTGATGATAAAGAAAGCAAGCATCGTGAGCCAGTCTTTCCGCGTCCTCGAATAATGCCAGAAAAATCCGATCAGTCCAAAGATCACCGGCAGATAAAAATAAAAGTTTCTGTTCTCATCCGCTTTTACATAATCGGGGTCTTTACTGTAATCATAAAAACCCATTTTTACGATCTTGTCTACGAATGGAATGCCTGAAACCCAATGGCCCTCGGTCCAGTTCCATGGCACATAACCCTGGTCTCCATTATGCCGGCCTGCAAAATTCCACATAAAGTATCGGATATACATCCATCCTATCTGGTACTGGAAAAAGTAATTCACATTATCACCGAGTGTAGGTGACCCATTCTGTCGTTTCATCCAGTGCGCCCGGTACCGGGGCTGATCTTTGGCCTGAGTGGATGACATCCTCGGGAACAATACTTCATCCTGATCCCGGTAAACATAATCTCCTTTCTGTCCGGTCACTTCGTAGTGGTCTCCTACCCGACCATACCGATCGGTGAAGGTGATATCTACCGGATTTTTATCAAATTGTGGTCCTTTCAGAATGGGCCGTTCGCCATACTGTTCCCTGTTGATGTACGGTATAAGAGAAAACACATTGTCCGGGTCGTTCATATTGATGGGCGGTTCTGCTCCTGCCCGGATCACAACGATCATAATGGTACTGTAGCCAATGATCACCAACATCAAGGCTAGAATTGCCCGTTCGATGATGTATTTGTTATTTTTCCAGGCGTATCGCAGTCCGAAGTAAAAGGCAGCGATTAGTAATAATAGCAGCGGAATAAGTCCGCTATGTATGGGCAAACCCAGCGAATTCACCGTAAATAGTTCAAATTTGGACCACAGGACCGGAAGGCCGACAATTACACCTTTCTGGATAATCACGAGACTGACCAGTCCCACCAGAGCGGCCAGAACAAATCCTTTGAAGGAGGGTTTTTCCGATTTACGATTGTAATAAAATAACGCCAGCGAGGGAATGGCCAGCGCGGACAGTAAATGAACTCCGATCGACAGTCCAATTGAATAAAATGATAGTAGCAGCCAACGGTCATTGGTTTTGGATTCGGGAAGGGTGTACCATTTGACCGCTGCCCACAGTGTAAGCATGGTGAAGAAGGTGGACAGTGCGTACACTTCGCCTTCCACGGCGGAAAACCAAACCGAAGTACAAAAAGCGCCTGCCAGACCAGCTACTATCCCTCCCAGTGCCAGGGCTATGTTCTGTGCGGGGGTAGTCTCTGCTCCCCTTCCCACCAAAGCCAGGCGGGCCAGCCGGATACAGATCCAGGACGCGAACATAGCGGCAAAGGCTGTAGAAAAAGCGGACAATAAGTTGACTCCGAAGGCGGGACCGGATGGACTTGACGAGAACAGATCACCGAAGATCGCAAAGATCCGGCCAATCGTCAGGAACAGAGGTGCCCCCGGAGGGTGAACCACCTGAAGTTTCCAGGCTCCTGCGATAAACTCGCCCACATCCCACAGCGATCCCGAGCGCTCCGTAGTAGCGGCAAAAACGATGAACGTAATGCCAAACACCACCCAGCCTGCCGTATTTTTCAACAAATTGTACTGATTCTTCATGTAGGTAAAATTCAATTTTGCCCCAAAAATACTAAAAATGTATGCGCAGAGTAGATTTTTGGAGTATATCAATTCGCAAATGGCGATTTATAATAAACATATTGAGCTCCCTTTTATTGGATTGTCGTACATTTGTTTACAAAGTAGCAAGATTTCAGTATGTTTCAATGGTTATTAATCGGTCTGGTCATTTGGTATTTTTACAGAAACTACCAAAAAAGAAAAGCAAAGGAGATCGAGTACCGAAACAGATACCTTCGGGACGATGATTTCGGTACAGATCAGCGAAATAAGCGTCCATCAGCCGACAACGAAGATGAATACATTGACTATGAAGAAGTCAGGTAATGGCCTGGTTTCCCTCGAGTTGTTATATGCAGATTCGTATTGTATCGGGCTGCACAAAGAACCCGGCATACCTTGTCAAAGTCGGCATCCAGGCCCTCCTGCACCCCTGGATCAGAGTATAGGCCAATACCTGAATGAAGAGCTGAAGCTTTGGACACGGATCGATCAACCGGTCAGTGGAATCGTCCTGTTCCGGCGGGAACACAACACTCCCGGTGATCTGACCATCGGAGATAAGATTTATCTGGCTATTGTGGAAGGACACCCGGAAGAGGAGCTGGGCACTTTGAAGACCCGGATCCGCAGGGACGGAAGGAAAATGAAGGCCGTGGAAGATCTTTCCCACGGGAAGCCTGCTGAATTATCTTATACGGTATTACATCGATTTGACCACTATACCCTGTTACAGGTTAGACCGCGTACCGGCCGCTTTCATCAGATTCGATTTCAGTTGGCGCAAGCAGGTTGGCCGGTAAAAGGCGATATAAAATATGGTGCCCGTAGGAAAAATACCAGTAGGGCTATCCATTTGCATGCCTTTGCTTATGAAATCCGGCCGAAAAAGGGTGAACCAGTACTCATCCGGGATGTTTCGCTTCCAAAGGACCCCTTGTGGGATCTGGCACGGCTGCTGATCGGACCAATATAGACCAGACACACCTTTATCTCACCATTTAAATGAAAAATTCTATGGCAACACCTGAGCGAACAGACATTGGCAAACTGGGGGAATTTGGTCTCATTGATCATTTGACCCGCGATTTACAATTGCATGGGAACCATACTATTTACGGAGTGGGCGATGATGCTGCGGTTTTGAAAAACAATCGGGAAACCACCGTTATCACAACCGATATGCTCGTCGAAGGCATCCATTTTGACCTGATGTACCAACCTTTGAAGCATCTGGGATACAAATCCATCGTGGTCAACCTTTCCGATATATATGCGATGAATGCCCGGCCTTTGCAGGTCACGGTCTCTGTGGCGATTTCCAACCGTTTTAGCGTTGAAGCAATGGACGAACTGTATGCTGGTATCCGGAAGGCTTGCGAGTGGTACGAGGTGGACCTCGTGGGGGGCGACACGACTTCTTCCCTGAGTGGGCTGGTGATCAGTGTGACTGCGATAGGACAGGCGGATGTGGACCAGGTTGTGTACCGAAGTGGTGCCCGACCTGGTGATTTGTTGGTTACTACAGGAGATCTGGGGGGGGCATATATAGGTTTGCAACTCCTGGAAAGAGAAAAATCAATATTTTTGGAGAACCCGGATATCCAGCCGGATCTTGAGAATCAGGATTATCTGGTAGGGCGTATTCTCAAGCCGGAAGCCCGGAGGGATATCATCCGGGAATTCAGTGAGCACAATTTTATGCCCACGGCAATGATCGACATCAGCGATGGGCTGGCCTCCGAATTATTTCACATTTGTAAGCGGTCGGGAGTCAATGGTTTCATTCGAGAGGACCAGATTCCCGTGGCTCAGGAAACCCGTGAAATGGCTTTTAAATTTAACATCGACCCGACCACTGCTGCGCTCAATGGGGGCGAAGACTACGAACTCCTGTTTACAATCGATCCCAAAGACCGGGCTTCTGTACTTAAAATGGCCGATGCCACGATCATTGGTGAGATTACTGAACTGGGGACGGGTATTTCTCTTCACAGTCAGAGCGGTCGAATCCATCCGTTGGAAGCTCAGGGCTGGCAGCATTTTGGCTCAGGTGGTCAGGAGGATTGAGATTTGACTAATGGGCATTGGTATTGGCTGCTTGTAGTGACACCATAAATCTATTCCGGAAAACGCGGATAGATACTACCCTGCTCCTCCACAGACCCGGACTTTCCTGATTCCTGTTTCTCATCCCTCTTACGTCCTAATGCATCATATATTCCCGGGACGTATTTTTGACTGACTACTTTTTTTGCATACTAGAAAGAACAAATTCCCATCTCAAGGGCCTCGCAAAGAGCAATGTAATC
>CBFGVZ010000051.1:0-20031 GCA_965652315.1 uncultured Saprospiraceae bacterium
TCCTGGGGACGTCGGAGCACCAGCTCCGACAAAAAATAGTTTTTCATCTACAGTGCTAGGATTTTGTAGTCCCATAGCAGCAAGTCTTCTTTTACGGAATTATCCGCTGATAATCAGTATTAATGGGTGAATGTTTAGTCCGGTTTGAACGGTATTTGCTTTATGTAGATGCGAGCTGATCCGGGAATCTTTATGACCGATTCAGTCAATGACATAATTTACTCCAATCACTGGAAAAACCTGAGGCGATGTCACGGATAGGGTAGGGAGCGAATATGGAAAATGTGGTGTGCTCCATTTCAACGATAGGTCGTCCGAAATTTCAAAGTTTTTCAGGTGGGCATCCACATACGCCTCAATACCATTCATAAGATAAATGGCAGCGGTGGCGATGATACTGAGCTGATATCTCTTATAATAAATGTCCCGGATTCTTTTCAATGATTCCTGATTGGGATATTTTGCGACGAGTTCGTTGGATGTGTTAGGATCAAAGCTTTCGCTGTAAGCCGTACGGAAATCTTTGTAGTTCTGGTTGTTCTCCCGGATAAACCATATGCTCACTCCCAATCCTCCATATATCAGTGGAGTCTTCCACCATGAACGGTTGTAAATTTGCCCCAGCCCCGGCAGAGCCAGAGAAAACCAGAGGGCTTTCTTCGGGTCGGGTTGCCATTGTTCTGCCTGAGGAGCAGACAGATCTTCCATTCGGAGACTGTCATTCGCAATGAGTTCTCTTGAGTTTTCATCTGTAGTATCAATCTGACAGAATACCGGCCCCCCCACCAGGATCATGACCCAAATGAACCAAATTACAGAAGGGCATCGTGGATTTCCAAACCAGTTTGGGTGCATTCCTCTCATATCATAAATAGAAACGTTTTTTCCTGTTCTTCCCACTGATCTCCATCCAAAATATTTGCATCATTCTCCAATCTGAAACGATACAGGAAATGAATGCACCGGAGATTTCGCATTATTCAAAAATTGACTGCTTATAGGTTGAAAACCGGATCATACAATTTCCTGGTCGATGAGTTCCAGGATCTCTTCCAAATGATTGGGAGTTTCGAATTTAATTTTTATTTCCCCTTTCATTCCATCACGACTGGTGATCTGAACCGTGGCCCCCAGCGTTTCTGCGAGGCGGGTTTCTATTTTGCGGATTTCCGGATCCACTTCCTGCCGTGTTACAGGGGAGGATTTTCTGGGTGCATGAAGATCACGGATCAAACGTTCTGTCGCTCGCACGGAAAGACCTTGATTGAGTATTTGTGAATACACATGCAGGATCTCTTCAATATTTTCAAGACTCAGCAGTGCCCGGGCGTGTCCCATAGAAAGTTTTTCTTCTTTAAGTCCCTTTTGAACTTCGGGCGGAAGCTTCAGAAGTCGTACATAATTGGTAATGGTACTTCTGTTTTTGCCGATACGGTTGGATAATTCTTCGTGGGTAATGTCACATTCCTCTATCAATCGCTGATAGCTAATGGAAATTTCGAGCGGATTGAGGTCTTCCCGCTGGATGTTTTCCACCAGAGCCATTTCGAGAAGATCCATATCGTTGGCGATTCGCACATAGGCTGGTATGGCTTCCAGGCCTGCTATTCGGGCTGCCCTGTACCGCCTTTCCCCACTAATGATCTGGTACTTATCCCTGTGCAATCTCCGTATAGTGATGGGTTGGATGATTCCATGGGTGCGAATGGATTGGGACAATTCCTGTAATGCTTCATCACTAAATTGATTCCGGGGTTGATCCGGGTTCGTCTCGATTTTTTCAAGCGGTATGTGAAATAACAATTGGTCCTTGCCTTCCAGATCCTCATCCCTTGCAACCGGTACACTGATCTGTCGTTCCTCATCCATATTGGATAGCAGTGCTTCCAATCCTTTCCCCAATTCTTTCTTTTTTATTTTTGCCATAGTGCCTTATGCAGTTTGATGTTCGGCCACATGCTGTTTATTGACAAATTCATGCGCCAGATTTAAGAAATTACGTGCCCCTTTACTTCCTGCATCGTAGATAATTACTGGTTTTTGAACGCTGGGCGATTCACCTATTTTGGAATTCCGGTGGACGATCGTTTCGAAGACGTAATCTTTGACATGATTTTGTACCTGTTCGATAACCATATTAGCCAGGCGCAGTCTTTTGTCGTACATTGAAAGGACTATGCCTTCGATTTCCAGTCTTGAATTAAAATTCTGACGTACGAGCCGGATGGTATTCTTTAATTTTCCAAGCCCGTCCAGAGCAAAAATCTCGCATTGGATGGGAATCAATACAGAATCGGCAGCGGTCAGGGCGTTGACAGTCAATACCCCGAGACTAGGTAGGCAGTCGATGAATATAAAATCAAAATCGTCCCGGATTTCACCGACCAGGAGACTGACCCGTCCGTGGCGATTGGGGGCATGAGCCAGCTCGACTTCGGCGCCGACCAGATCGATGGAAGATGGCAGCACGTAGAGGTTTGGAGTTTCCGTTTCTATGATGGCGTCATGGGCACGGGCATCATTTAGCAGACAGTCATAAACCGACACTTCGACCTCTTCTTTGCTGATCCCCAAACCGTAAGTGGTGTTGGATTGGGGGTCGAGATCGATGACCAGTACCTTTTGTTCCAGGATAGCCAGACAGGCCGCGAGGTTGATGGCTGTCGTCGTTTTCCCCACACCACCCTTTTGGTTTGCAATAGCCACAATTTTACCCATATAATCTAAAATTCGTTTGTTTGACCGATAGACATTAGATGACCCTGAATCCCGTGCGATTTCCAAAATGAATCAACCTGGCTATGATCGATTTTAATCACGTCAAAGGTATCAAAATGGCAGCCAACTACCGTATTACATTTCAAAAATTCAAGAGCGAGCGGCACATCGGTATACTCCATTGTGAAATTACCCCCGATCGGTAAAATGGCAAAATCAAGGGGTGGACAGATCATGGGGATAAGTTGCATATCCATGGTCAACGCCGTGTCGCCGGCGATATAAAATGTGGTATCATCCGTGGTTATCACATATCCAAGCGGATTTCCTCCGTTCTGACCATCGGGCAGTCGACTGGAATGGTGCGCCACCACCGCACGTACCCGGCCAAAATCAAAATCATGCCGGCCACCGGTATTCATGCCATGTCCCTGAAATCCTTTTTCCTCAAACCAGGACACTATTTCAAATGACGCAATAACCGTCGCATCGGTCCGCTTCAACACACCCTCTGCATCAGCAATATGATCCTCATGACCGTGGGTCAGGAGAACGAAGTCTGCGGGTATGGTGTCTATATCTATACCGGCAGCAAGTTCGTTGGGGGTGATAAATGGGTCCACCAAAATGTGTTGACCATTCGACTCAAAATGAAAACAGGAATGCCCGTAATATGTTAATTTCATGTATTGACTATTTATCGATCCTGAGGCGTTCAGATACAAAGATAGTCATTTTTCTGTATATGTTTTTCGGCGCTTGTTGTCCGGAAAAGTTGCCGGGACTTTCCTAAATTTGTCGGTATGGTAATGACGAATAGATTGATCATTGAAGATTGGGGGCGGATTGGGTATCAGGAAGCCTGGGACCGGCAGACCGCTTACCAGCAAACCTTGATAACGCGGAAAAGGCAGGCTCGAGCCTCTGGTGTACAACCGGATAAGGGAGAACACTATCTGATCCTGTGTGAGCATGATCCTGTATTTACTCTGGGCAAATCGGGGGATGATCACCATCTCCTGGTGGATGATGTTTTTATGCAAAATCAGGGAATTACTTTTCACAGAATCAACCGTGGCGGAGATATTACCTATCACGGTCCCGGACAACTCGTGGCATATCCGATCCTGGATCTGGAATTTTTTTATACTGATGTACACCGCTACATTCGTACCCTGGAGGAAGTAGTGATTTGTACCATGGCAGATTTTGGTGTTTCAGGTCGTCGAATTAAAGAATTCACTGGTGTGTGGACGGGGAATTCAGATGACCGTAAAATTTGCGCTATTGGTGTGCATTTGAGTCGTTGGGTCAGTATGCATGGCCTGGCTTTCAATGTACATACTGACTTGAGCTATTTCAACCATATCGTACCTTGTGGTATCGATCAGGCTGGTATGGATGTCACCTCATTGGAACTTGAGCTGCAGCGACCGGTCCGGCTGGCTGAGGTAATACCTGTCTTCACAGAGCATTTTGTCCGTTTGTTTAATATAGCAATATGCGAAAAACGAAAAAATCAAGTGAATCCTATACCGTAATGACACAGTTGACCATGCCCAATGATTCCAATCATCTGGGGAATTTGATGGGTGGTGTGCTGATGCGTTGGATGGATATTGCCGGTGCGATGATCGGTATGCGGCATTGCAATACCGCTGTGGTCACCGCTGCGGTGGATCACGTGTCGTTTGAGTTGCCTATTTCACTTGGTTCTATGGTAATCCTGGAGGGATGGGTCACTCGAGCGTTCAATACTTCGATCGAGATTTATCTGGAAGTTTTTACAGAAAATTTCGAAGGGGAGAGGACGAAATGTAATGAGGCATTTTTCACTTTCGTGGCATTGGACCGCGAAAGTCGCAGACCGGTGGAAGTGCCATTGGTTCAGCCTGAAACTCCAAAAGAAAAGGAATTGTATGATGGAGCACTGCGTCGTCGAGAGCTACGGTTGATCATGGCCGGCCGGATGAAACCGGAGGATGCCGGGAATTTGCGAGATCTGTTTTTGTCGTAGTGCATTGGTCCCAGGTTTTTTACCTTCTTGTACTAACCATATTATCTGCGGAAATCAATATACTGGGTACCCCGGTTTGCTATCACTGAAGATTCGATCAGTCGTTTGCGTCGAGATCCGGATTCCTCTGTTTTCGATACAATCTTTCACTTGTCCTTGAAATAGACAGAAAGTAAACAACCAGAAACTTTAAAGATGATCCAGCGGATCAATATTCCTAAAAGTATTAATCTCATCTGCAGTTGGGTGCCGCTATTCTGACATCAGGCGGATAAAAGTCGCCACTACAAGATGTCATAGCCTGCATAGGTCTGGCTTGTTTCCGTTGTGATCATATATTCTCTTGTGTACTTTACACAATTTCTGGTAATTCCGGATCTGTGGTCGGCCCCACTTCAAATTTTTGGCGGAAAATGAGCAGACTATCCAGTTGTTTTTCGATCATAGAAAATGCGGTATAATCATTTTCCTGGTGAAGCGAGTCCATCACTTCACTTTTGTCGTCTCTGAATTTCAGAATAATCTCACTCTGTCCTTTTTCAAACTTTACGGTTAGTTTGTCATTCTGATCAAAAAGCGTGATCTTGATCCTTGGATGATTCAATTGGCCTATGACTCTCATACCTTATTTTTTATCATGGATAAATTGGGCTATGATCCGGTACATTTCTTCCAATTCCGGATTATACACCGATAAATATTGTTCGTGTTTGCGGACCGTCTCGAAATCTCTCCGGATAGCAGGTCCGGTTTGGGCTTCATGAGGGGCCAATTTCCTGATTTTACTGGCGGTTTCCTCAATCAACGGCATTAGATGTGCAAATGGAATATCGTGATCGGAGCAGATTTGATGGGCAATGGTATAAAAAGCATTGGTGTAATTACAACTAAATACCCCTGCAATATGCAACGCCATACGCTGATCGTCATTGATTTGTTGGATTACCGGTGAGATATAAGCAGCCACCTCTCCAAGTCGTTCAGCTGCAATCTGATCTCCGGCTGTAATAAAGATCGGAATGGATTTGTAATCCAGTTTTTTGTCACGGGAAAAGGTCTGAAGGGGATACAGTACGCCGTAGCGGTGGAAATAGGGCCGGATCACTTCTGAAGATACGCTTCCGGCACAGTGTGCTACGATCGGATCACTGGTTATATGCGCTTTTAAGGCCGCAAGCACTTCTTCGATCGCCTCATCTTTTACAGCCACCAGAATGATTTCTGAATCATCCAAACGTGACCAGTCTGAAGTGAAATTTATATTTAGCTCTGCAAATTCTTTGTCATTCGAATGGCGCTGATATACAGTGAGTCGTATGTCATGATGTTTACTCAGGACTCGAGCCAGGTGACTGCCGACGTTCCCAAATCCAATCAATCCCACACGCACGAAATCTGATCTCATGCCAATTTCCTTCTACGCCGGAGGTATATCGAAATAAAAAATCCACACATCATCAGGATACTGCCCAGCCAGAAAAGGTTGATCCCGGGGAATACGATAGCCTCCAGTACGATAAAATCGCTTCGGGGTACATCTTCTGCTACGCGAATGGGATAACGGGGGTCAGCTTCCTTTCGTTCCCCCACAAGAAATTCCATTTGGCCGGTTGACGGATCTATTCGCACAAAATTAGCTGCGAGTCCACTGCGGGGTTTGAAATCCCGGATAAAATTCGGCTGATTCTGACGAATGATAAATACGGGTTCCAGGGAATCCACCAGAATCCCTGCTTTATTTCGGATCTCCAGTTGGGCCTGTACAGCAATATCCCCTTCCTCCTCATCATACTCCGGATGGGTAATGCCTTTTTCCAGATTGGCAAGCGTAATCATGTACGGCTCAAATGGCACCGTTTGGCCTTTCTCCAAAATGATCTTGTGGTATTCCAGATCTTCATCCTTCGGGTACAGAAAATTAACAAAACCTTCGCCCAACCGGACCTTAATCCTGCTTTCATTGGATTTGGCGGGGTAGTGCACCACAAAACGATGGTCCTTTATGACCATGGTTGGTTTGGCCAGATAGGTGGAATGTTTCTCCGGGTCGATAATCAGGATATTGGCACTGATAGCTATATCATCCTCTTCCGGATTGTAATCAGGTTGGAATGAATCAAAATCGAGGCCTTTGAACACCGCAAGCTGATCCATCAAGTAGATTGTATCGCCTACCGGGATCATATATTCTTCATACGGGAGGGCGTCCTCCCTTTTCTGTGCTTCACTGACATTCATCACTTCCGGAGGCAGGGCGGATATGCTGGTGAATATATCCTTCCCAATCCGTTTGTCGGTGGATGGATTAAAAGAAACCACTTCCGAAAAATCGTTGGCATATACGGATGACGGTTGCAATTCGAACGAATCCAGTCGCTGGCCCATTTCTCCGATTTCTGTGAAGCGGATGGAGTAAAAACGTTCATTGCGAATGAGTGTGTCTTCATAGTAGAGCGCTTCGTAATTGCTCATCCTCATCGGGATATCCTTATACAACAGGATATTCTGATTGGCCATCGTTTCATCTGCCACCAGCTCCCGCATGATAAACGGATTGGTGGAAATGTAAGTCTTCTGAAGTCCTGATGCCATCACCCCCCATATCATGATTCCGAATCCAGCGTGCGCTGTGACGGACCCCAGTTTTTTGGCGTTTATCCGGAAACCCTGGATCAGATACATTATATTGGATATGAATATATAAGTCGCTGAATAGATCAATAAAATATAGCCTAGTCCCAGACCACCAACCCAGCGCAGCCCAATATAAGCAATCGGAGCTGCAATGACCAGGCTCAGCAACAAATCACGCCCAATCTTTCGGAATCGACTCAGATAATTGTTCTCCCTGTATCTCAAAAATTGAGCAGTACCCGCCAGCAAACCGATCAACACGGCGATCCAAAGCTGGTATCGGTTGTAATGCGCGATGGGGTCCAACGGAGTGGTCCGGTGCCAGGAACTCAGGTCCTGACCGGTTAGCGTGCCGATACCATCAATGATTTTATTGAAAACCGGAATACTGGTTGTAAAAGTAATTAGGATGGTAGAAAGGATCAGCACAAAAGAACCCAGGTACATCCAAAATTCTCTGGACCAGAAAGGTTCGTCGTCATTATTGGTAGGTATGTTTTTCCCTTTCTTAAAATATATCCATGCACCCAATCCCACAAAAAAGAAGATAAAAGCCAGTAGCTGTCCTTCCATACCGCTGGATGTAAAAGCATGTGCCGAACTTTCTGCTGTCAGTCCACTACGGGTTAGAAATGTGGAATACAATACCATCACAAAGGACAGGGCATAAAGGACATATGTCAATTTATAGGACCTACGGACGCTTTTTGAAATAACGTTGGTGTGAATGGCAGCTACCATCAGCAACCAGGGAACGAGGGAAGAATTTTCCACCGGATCCCACGCCCAGTAGCCTCCGAAAGAAAGCGCTTCATATGCCCAGGCACCGCCCATCAGAATTCCGACACCCAAAATGCCTCCTGCCCACAAGGACCATTTCATCGTTGGATTCACCCACTCAGTGGTACGACCTGTTGCTATCGCACCACCGGCTATGGCAAATGGAATACTACAAAGCGCAAATCCCAGGAAGAGGGTGGGGGGATGGATGACCATCCAGTAATTTTGGAGCAATGGATTAAGACCGCGCCCTTCTATAAGTGATAAGTAGTTGGGGTTTTCAAAAATCGCATTGACATTTTCTTCGCGTAGTAAATTGAATGGTGAACTGCCAATCTGCATATCACCGATGATAACGCCCAGAACCATACTGCTGAGAAAGACCTGAATCAACGCCATGATCCACATCGTACTGGACTCCCAGGCAGAGGAAACCCGGATGAAAACCACGCTAATGATGATCTGCCAGAAGGTCCACAGCAGAAAACTGCCTTCCTGATCCTCCCAGAATGCAGAAAACATGTATTTGATCGGCAAATCGTCCGATACATGGGACCACACATAATTGTATTCGTAGTGGTGATTGAGCATCAGGGTGAAAAGAATCACGATAGCTGCAATGATCGAAATACCATGCAAGTAAAAGCTATATCGCCCTAACAGACGCCACGAATGCGATTCTGAATCGTTTCGGGTGGACAGAGCATAGGCAATGGCGCTAACGAGAGCTGATACGAATGCCGTGATTATTAGGTAATGGCCTAGTTCGCCAGGCCATAGAACTTCACCAATGTACTCGATGTTTTCCGTCATGTTATCATTTATTCGGATTCGGCACGCAGGTATATCTCCTCATCCTTGTATTTGGATGGACATTTCAACAGAATGTCGCTGGCGATAAACTCTTCTCCTTTGAGCTTTCCGGTCACCACGATTTGTTCTGACATTTCAAAATCCTGTGGTTTGGCTCGGTTCATGATCACCTTTCTTGTGACACCGTCTTTATCGATGACGTGAAAAGTGAAATAATTGGGGTCCTCCGATGGGTTGTAGTATATTTCTTTGTCCTTGGCCAGCTCTCCCACGATTTTAACTTCGCTTTGGGTAGCTTCGGCATCTTTAAAGGAAGCGTAAGTAGAAAAGTCCTTGGAAGCGGTGAAAATCAATGCCAGAGCTATGATAAGTACTCCTATTGCTGCGATGTGAATCTTTTTCATTTCAATCCCATTTGTGACTACGTAATGTGCGAGCAAAGGTACTAAAGTTATTGCCAGCAGCCCGTATATTCAGATTCTAATTACCTGGACTTTCTGTTAATATCCAGTTAATGCAATTAGATATGACGGAAAATCCAGCCCGATTACCTTTTCTCTTCAAAAGATAACAATACTGGAATAGATAACAAAATAGGTAACAGGATGTTCCGAAACCCGGCTTCAAAAATATTCTGGTGAACAATGAACTGCCCACTCAGGCCTTGTCCGTATATTTTTCTATTTTGTGCGAAGGTAACATGATGATTATGCCAGGAAAGATCGAAATGAATCGTATAGTTTTACAGGTTAACCGGGAAATTCTGTCGTCCCTGGAGGAGGATCTGTTTTTTGTTTCGGGGCATTTGCCCGTTCTGGATATTCCGTACAAAACTGGTGTAATTCATATTCATTGGTCGGCTCCCGAAGAAGGCCATCTGGGCATTTCGATTCAGCTGGTAGGTGAATTTAATGATCCGAAATGGACCCTCATTACCCGGATTGGATTGGAAATGTCACTTCAGATGGAGGATGACCTTATTTCATGGGCAGATTTCGATTCAATTGATGTGAAGAAATTGTACCTGGTTCCTGACAGCGTCTTATTCCTGGATGACCACAAGGTGGATCTGATCGATACGATCAACCGGTTTCTGGATCACCAGAAATCCAATGTGCCTGAAAAATTAAAACAGGTCCTGGACTCCCGGTTACGTCAGATATCGCTCCAATATTTCAATTCGGAATTGCTCCCTCATTTATTGCAGCCATTATTTTTTCGTATCAGTTCTCAAATGGATCTACCATTGGAGGATATTGAATGGACCGCCTCTGCGATGCAAGAGCATTTTCCAGTGGCTGACAATTCGCCACCATATTTCTTTATGCAAATACCATCCAGTGATCTGGTGTATTTCTTCAACCATTCCATCCACCCCAGGCTGGAAATAAAGGGCTACGAATTATTGTTTGTATCCGTTGAAGTAATAGGTGATAATAAATTGATATTCAATCTAAAAGAGTTGTCAAACGATTGGATAATAACGCTTGACGCGACATTGGAATTACAGGATAATACCATTTATCCAAAAGTAGGGGAGATCCGGGTGGAAGGGTTGGACATTTTGAAGAAAATTTTGTTTGGACTTTTCAGGAATTTACTTATTGCTCAGATTGAAAAAAAACCGGTTGACATCCATCACATATTTGATGCCCTCAAGCGACGAATCGAAGGGGAATTTCCTTTTATGCGGATTATGCCCCGACATGAAATTCAAATGGATACTTTGTTGATTACTCCGGACTCGACGGAAGTTATGGTTCATTTCGAACCTGTTCAAAGTCCAAATGTATCGTAATGCAAATGGAATATGAGCTAAGTTTGAATATTTCAATTAATTTCGTAGAAATTCCACCGAACGACTGCCGAGACTGTCTTCCAAATGAAGGATCAATGTATCTGTTTTAAGTTTTAGTATCGGGAGTTCTCGCTTTTCATCCTGATCTGTGGGGATCAAATGCAGCTTATCGTTTTTGATATAATAATTTCCCTGTTCGGATGTTTCGCCGGAAAATTCATATCTGGGATATTCAAAATTCAGATAGATACCTTTTGGCAGAACGTGATCCTGACTTTCAACACCAGTCATTGTGGCAGCCTCCCATCTTCCTTCAATCAGTTCCTCGGATTCACTATCCGTACAGTTGGTCAGCGCCAGACATAAAAAAAGGGTCAAGAACAAATATATTTTCAAATCATCAATTCATTTAGTGAAAAAAATTATGTAAAAATTTATCCTCCAGTAAGATAAATATACAACCTGCCAGAAATCCGATGGCAGCCAGCCAGGTGATCTTCTTGAGGTACCAGATAAAGCTGATCCGTTCCATGCCCATCGCAGCTACTCCAGCAGCCGATCCAATAATCAGCATACTACCGCCGGTACCCGCAGTAAAGGCTACAAAATGCCAGAAATCATGATCCATAGGAAGTTCGTACATACTCATCGCAGCGGCTACCAGTGGTACATTATCAATGATAGCAGAAAACACTCCAAGCAGTATGGCGACATAATCACGGGAGGGGATAATGGAATCCAGCCATTCTGCCAGATTTTGCAGGAGCTCAATAGATTCCAAAGCTCCTACTGCCATTAGAATACCCAGAAAAAACAATATACTGGACATTTCAATTCGGGATAACGCCTTGTGGGCTGAAAATCCGTATCTGTTTTGTTCATCAAAATTTTCCTCGGGTTTAATATATTCCGATACCAGCCACACTATTCCGAGTGAAAACATCATGCCAATATAAGGTGGCAAGTGGGTGATCGTTTTGAAGATGGGCACGAATATAATCATGCTGAGACCTAACAATAGCATAGTTCTACTGGACCTCAGATCGGATTGCTCAGGCTCGTCTTCATCTTCGGCTGTTAAGCTGCCCTGAAAAGGTTTTAAAAAGCTGGCAATATAGGTCGGTATGGCCATACAGATTATAGATGGTAAAACCAATTTCTCGATCAGAACCGGTGTGGATACCAGGTTTCCGATCCATAACATGGTTGTAGTAACATCTCCGATGGGAGACCAGGCTCCACCTGCATTGGCTGCGATCACTAACATGCTGGTGTACCAAATTCGATCTTCCTTATCCCGCACTAGTTTTCTTAGTATGGTCACCATGACGATGGTCGTGGTCAGGTTGTCAATAATAGAAGAAAGGAAGAAGGAAATAATACAAACGATCCACAGTAATTTTTTTCGGCTTTTGGTTCCCACCAGGGTTTTGATGATGTTAAAACCGCGATGGAGGTCGATAATTTCCACGATGGTCATAGCCCCGATCAGAAATATCAGGATTTCAGATGTTTTACCCAAATGGTAGAGCAAGGTTTCATCCAGAGTATGGGGCTCGGAATGGATGGATACATCCATGTGACCCATAGAAAGAAGGGTCCACAGAATTACTGCCATAACCATGGCAGGAATCGTTTTATCCATCCGAAGTGGATGTTCAAATACAATAAGTAAGTAGCCTATTGCAAAGCAGGCAATAATGGTTGTGATCATCGGTTAGGTAATTTGGTCAACATTTTTCAGCACAATCGAGCTAAAATTATAAAAATTTATACAAAGTGGACTTTATTTTCTTCGGGATCTGATTCTCAGACAAAATTTTTATTTTTGCAATCTATAAAAATTATACATGGTTTTTATTGGAAATGTTGAAATTCCGGATTTTCCTTTGCTTCTTGCTCCGATGGAGGATGTGTCGGACCCTCCATTCCGGGCATTGTGTAAACGGCATGGATGTGATTTGATGTACACGGAATTTATTTCGGTAGAGGGCCTGGTTCGTGATGCGGAGAAAAGCATTCAGAAACTGGATATATACGATTATGAGCGGCCGATTGGTATACAGATTTTTGGAAGTGATGAAAAGCATATGCGGGAAGCCGCGGCCATTGTAGAGGAAGCTCGGCCTGAGATCCTGGATATCAATTATGGTTGTCCGGTGAAAAAAGTAGTCAATAAAATGGCTGGTGCCGGAATCCTGCAGGATGTGGATAAAATGGTGTCACTAACGAAAGCTATAGTAGATTCCACTTCCTTACCGGTGACCGTCAAAACCCGATTGGGATGGGACGATGAAACCAAATATGTGGTCGATGTGGCAGAACGCTTGCAGGATGTGGGGATTAAAGCAATCAGTATTCACGGCCGGACTCGTAAACAGATGTACAAAGGGGAAGCCGACTGGACCCTGATCGGTAAAATAAAAGAAAATCCACGAATGCACATTCCGGTTTTCGGCAATGGGGATATAGATTCTCCTGAAAAAGCCGTGGAAAATAAGAATCGATACGGTGTGGATGGTGTCATGATCGGTCGTGCTTCGATCGGATACCCCTGGATCTTCAGAGAAATTAAGCATTATATGCAGACTGGGGAACATTTACCTCCTCCTACCATCCGGGAACGGGTAAAGGCTGCCAGGGAACACCTGCAATTTTCACTCGAATGGAAAGGGCCACGACTGGGCGTCGTGGAGATGCGCAGGCATTATACTAATTATTTTAAAGGTTTGCCGGGGGTGAAGGCCTTTAGACAAAAACTGGTCACGGAGTTTGAGCCTGAGGTACTTATGAGTGTATTGGACGATCTCCAGAATTATTATGAAGAGCAAGAAGTACTGGTCTGACCGTAGGTAAACCACAGGAGTTATAATGGAATTAATGACGAGAATATATTTGCAGCCAGGTGAAAAGCGGTTGTTGGGAAAAATTGCGGAGACTGTTTCAGAGCTTGATACCGAGGCCTACGTGATTGGTGGTTTCGTACGTGACCGGATTTTGGGACGTGAAAGCCAGGATATCGACATCGTCTGCAGAGACAATGGTATCGAGCTGGCCCGACAGTTTGCAGCAAAAACCGGACTTGAGAAAAGTCTGAAGTTGTATAGCAAATACGGGGTAGCCATGGTCAGATGGGAAGGATACGAACTGGAGTTTGTGGGTGCCCGGAAAGAATCTTATTCATCAGAAAGCCGCAACCCTGAAGTTTCAACCGGTACCCTCCACGATGACCAGTTGCGCAGGGACTTCACGATCAATGCATTAGCCTTTTCAGTTCTGGACTTTGAAAATCCTGAGATCATCGATCCATTTGGAGGGTTGAATGATTTAGAACTGCGCCTGATCCGGACCCCCGCTGATCCAAATGAAACTTTTTCGGATGACCCGCTGCGTATGATGCGGGCATTGCGTTTTGCTGCCCAGTTGGGATTTGATCTGGATGATTCTATCGGTGAAGCCATTATCGCGAACGCAGACCGGATTGGAATCGTAAGCCAGGAACGATTAACCACCGAATTCAATAAAATCCTGTGCTCCCCAAAACCTTCCATCGGGCTGGAACTGATGGAAAGATTTGGACTGATGTCGCTCATTTTACCGGAGTTGTCCAGGATGAATGAGGTTGAGGTGATTCAGAACAAGGGACATAAAAATAATTTTTACCACACCCTGGAGGTGGTAGATAATGTAGCGCTCTCATCGGATAACTTGTGGCTCAGATGGGCTGCCCTTCTTCACGACATCGGAAAACCCCGGACCAAGCGATTTGACAAAGATCATGGCTGGACTTTTCACGGTCATGAAGTGGTAGGAGCCCGGATGGTTCCTAAAATATTCAGGAAGCTCCGACTACCCATGGATCATAACATGAAATACGTGGCCCGGCTCGTACGTCTGCATCTGAGACCTATTGCACTGGTCAGCGAGGAGACGTCCGATTCCGCCATTCGAAGATTGTTGTTTGACGCCGGTGAAACCATTGATGATCTGATGATTCTGTGTGAAGCTGACATCACGTCCAAGAATGAACGGAAAGTACGGACCTATCTCAATAATTATAAATACGTCCGGCAGCGTATGGAGGAGGTTGAAGAAAAAGATCATTTGCGAAACTGGCAACCACCGGTGGATGGTAAGCTGATAATGGATACCTTTGGCATCAAACCCGGTCCACAGATAGGTGATATCAAGGATGCGATAAGGGAAGCGATCCTGGAAGGTGAATTGGAAAACTCATTTGAAGCTGCTTATACGTTCATGATAGAAAAAGGAAAAGAACTGGGCCTTATGCCTGTAAAAGAAAATTGAAAAAAACTATGAAAAACTGGATATTCATTATGGTAATGTTCGCTATCGTAGCTGGGTTTGCTGGATGCGAAGGGGAACAACAACAAAACGTAGATTGGCCATCAGTAGATGATGAAAAAATCCGCGAGTATCTGGAGGATAATAATATTTCTGCTGAGAAACATCCCAGTGGGGTTTATTATCGTATTACAAAAGAAGGTAATGGACAACATCCCAATGGAACCAGTATTGTGCGTGTGAATTACAAGGGATATCTCCTTGATGGGACGTTATTTGACCAGGGAACCGATGTGGAATTTGCGCTTTCGAGGATGATTCAGGGCTGGCAGATCGGTATTCCATTATTATCGAAGGGAGGAGCCGGGCAACTATTCATTCCTTCTTTACTGGCATACGGAAGTCGTCCTCCTTCCCCCGAAATCCCCCGGAACAGCATACTGATATTTGAAGTGGAGCTGATTAATTTTTGAGGTTGGGCAGATTAGCCCCGATTACGCATGGTATTTGCTACATGTAGATGGGATATATGACCGAATGAAGTGGAAGATCAAAGATACTGAAGCCATCTTTGATGTGGGAACCATGACAGATCGTAATCCCCACTCATGCCGTGTCCGTAGGGAAACTCCTGATTTGTCTGCATGTACTATGTAATGAATTACTGTTCTGAGAAAGCTCGGGATCACACTATATCCAATGTTACAGATTTTTCTATCGGTCACTCTAACTGTCTGTAATTAAGTGTTTCAACGACTCAGAGGTACCCTCTCAGTCTGGCCAGATTTTTGGCATCCCAATCGTCTTTTTTAGGGGTTTCGATGACCTTTGGGATATCCGGGAATCGTTGCATGATGTATTCAAACGGTGCATCGCCGATCAGGCCGTGACCAATATGTTCGTGGCGGTCAATGTGGCTACCGAGCGCACCTTTGGAATCATTGAGATGGAATGCAGCCAGTCGGTTCAGGCCAAGGATTTCATCCCACTCGTCCAACACTGCTTTGATTCCGGAGTGGGTACGAATGTCATATCCCGCAGAAAAAGCATGACAGGTATCAAAACAGAAAACAATCCTTTCATCGTTCACCGCATCGACAATGAATTTTAATTCTTCAAAAGATCGACCGAGCGTAGTACCCTGGCCGGCTGTATTTTCAAGGGCAATCCGGACGTCGGTGTTTTCAGTGTTTTTTAAAGCCATCTGAAGAGCTAAAGCTATACGCTCCATGGCCTGTGCGGGTTCCTGTTCTTTAGCCGCACCAGGGTGTAATACGGTAAATGCCAGTCCTGCCTGGTGGCACCGCTGGAGTTCACCGATGAGGGCATTGACGGATCGTTCGTGAAGTTCCCGGTCATTGGCCGCACAGTTTATCAGATACGATGCATGCGAGAAAATAATCTTAATATTTTGTTTCCTTCCCCTTTCAATAAAAGCCAGTCCTTCTTCTTCATCTATGACTTTTTCCCGCCATTGTCGCTGATTTTTTGTAAATATCTGGAAGGTATCCAGCCCAAGTCGATGCGCTTCCTCGAATGCGTTGATAATTCCTCCACTGACGGAACAATGGACACCCAGAAGGTTGCCTTTTTTCATATTGCTCACAAATCGATCTTTAAAATGGTATTAAAATGAAGGAGTTCGCAATCACTCTAAGGTAAGCAAAATATTGGGAATGTGCGTTGAATGGTGGTTAGGAATTGGTGTGGAATATAATACATCTTTCACAGGCTGTATATGGTGCATAATTTAGGTTAGGCGTTCTGTACTGACTGCAAAAAAAAAAGCACCGGATGATGAATCCGGTGCCTTCGATTTGCATATACTGGTTTTGTTCCTATAAATTACAACTGAATATTTACTCCTGCGATAAACATTCGGAAACCAGCTCCAAAAATCCCGGAATCCCCTCTGTTGAGTCGTGAGGCCCGGTAAATGTCATTGGTTAAATTTTTGCCATTGACAAAGGCTCTGGCTTTGACATTTTGTCCGAAAGTAAAATCATAATTCAGATAGGCATCAAAGGTCAGGTAGGAGGGGATCTTACCGATCGTACCGTTGGCCGATTCGTGAATGAAATTGGAAAATTCGGAAAACTGTTCACTGACATAATGTGCACTCGCTCCGATCGTCAATTGGTGGATGTCGTAATCCAGGCCACCACTGAGGTTCCACCGGGGTGTGTACGGCGCCTCAGTGTCTTCAAGGCCTCCTTTTCCAAACTGAACGGTAGCGCGGGTAATTTGATCAAAATCGGATAAATTAACAATTTCGTCAGTCAGTAAAATCTCACCGCCTGCTCCATCGCTGACGTATATTTCATAGGCATTGCGATTGGCAGCCACCTTGTCTATAAATTCTTGTTTGGTAGCTGTGCTATGGATAACGCGCGTGAAAAGTTCATTGTCCTGTAATTTACCTTCCAGAGCTTTGGATTTCATAAAGTTGACATTGGCGAACATTCGTAGTTGCTGATCGTTTTGACTCCAAAGATCAGCACCGAAGGCCAGTTCCACACCCTGGACGTTTACTTTTCCCAGTGTCTGGAATATTTCTTTTTCACCAGCGGCGTAAAAGTTCCTGCTGGTATTGTTGAAATAGGCCACCTGGCCATCAATCCAATTCCCCAGCATAGATCCCCGCCAGCCAATTTCCCGGTTCCAACTCAGTTCGGGCTTGATATTGATGCTTTCTCCGATAAATGGATTGGTAGCTACCCCATCTTTCACTGTAAGGAATCCGAAAATCTTGGACGGAGCGATCATGCCTTCATATATACTGCCGTAAAGATTACCTTTCCCGAATGTATAATCCAAAGTGATACCCGGAAGGACCTGGGTATAATTGTTGGTTTCACGACCCGATGTAATATCCTGAAGGTCTGGATTCTGTGCGACGGTTATCAAATTCTGTCGGTACATACTCACGCTTTCCGCACGTAGAATAGGAGTAATACTCAGTTGATTGAAATTAAACTCATTGCGGATATAACCGTTGTAGGAGGTCAGTTTGTACCGCAGATCGGTGGTGGTGTTTCCATGCCTGGCCCATCGGCTGTTTTCAGCACGGAGTAATTGATCTTTGAAAATCTCGGAGTGGATGGTGAAATTCACCTCCAGGTTATGTTCTTCTCCGAATCCGTCCCAATCCAGGTTCATCGTTTCCCTGATCCCTGAGACCGTAAAAGTCCACCGGCTGTCTGTGGTGCTTTCCTTTCCATTGGTGATGGTTCCTACCCGAACGTAATCCTCATCACCCGGATGGAGTTCATCCAGGTAACTGTAGCGGTCCCGATAAATTTCTTCACCTACATAATCCCGAACTTCTGAAGCTTTGACATAAGTGAATACCTGTCTCCACCAATCCCTTTCGAAATCAGAAGCAAATGCTTTGGAGGTGAAGCTCAATCTCGGCGAGGGTAACCATTTGTGGATGATATCCACTCCGTATCGTCGCATGGTAAACTGGTCCGCATCAAACGGATGTTCGGTGGGTGCATTGTCAAAGGTAAATGGTGTTTGCGAACCCAGCGTAGCCTGGTTATCTTCAAACTGACCACTCAATTTGAAGTAAAGAGATTGATCCTCAGAAAGTTTGGCGAATACTTTAGCGTTGAGGTTGAGGACGGACACTGCTGAATTGTCTTTGAATCCGTCAAATCCTTTGTAGACCCCTTCTACCAGTGCCCCTAGATTGTTCCAGGTTCCGCCGTAGCTGACTAGTCCTGTTCTGTATTGGTGGGGGCCACCGGCTAGTTTGACCCGTAACTCGGGTAATTGAGGTGGCAGAGCGGTAATATAGTTGACCGCACCATAGGCATTGTTGGGACCGAATCGCAGCATATCTGCACCCTTATTGACTTCGATCGAGGTCACGCGATCGCTGACAGGATTGTAATAGGTTCCGGGGGCAATGTACGGAGCAGGTGCAATTGGGGAACCATCTTCCATCAATAGAATTTTCCGGGAACGTCGGCCCCAGGATCCCCGTATGCTGATGTTGGGTCGGTTGGAAAGTCCCATGTCTCCCACAATATTAACACCAGGCACCATACGGAGCACCTCTTCAGTTCCCATCGGATTGATTTTTTCCATCCTGGCCGGATTGAGCCGGAAATTACTTCCTTTGAAATCACTTTTATAATTGATAGAGGAAGCGCTTACCAGAATTTCATTGAGTGTCGTACTTGATCTCTGTACAGATATAGTTCCAATATTTGTAGCGTTTGCCGGAACATCAAAAGCGGTGTCTTCATATCCCAGATATCTGACTAGAATCCGGTCAACAATATAATCAGTACGTGCTTCGAATGAGCCTTTTTCATCTGTCAGCACAACTTTGCTTCCGGGTTCCAGCATGACAACAGCCTCCACCAGAGGTTGGTGATCTTTGTCATCCACGATTTTTCCGGTAATTAAATGTTGTCCAAATGCGGTAAATGAGAATAAAAGAGACAGGACAGTGAAAACGGTAATTTTACTGTGCATAATAGTTTGTTTGGCGTCCGGAATTATTTGCGTTTACCGGACTGGTTAGGAAATATGTTCATATCGTAGTTTTCCCGATCCAGACCAGGTCTAAATCGAGCACGAACATCTCCAAATAAGCCCTTGCAATAGAGCGCCAATAACAGTCTAATGCTACATTCCATATCCGGAATTGTGGTTATGGAACACAAATAATAAATCTAATATATACCTCTCAGAAGGTCACGGGATTAAATGTAAATCCTTCTAAAAAGTGTCAATTTGCATACGGATTACAATTTGGCTTACTTAAATTGTTCATGGACTACAAATTTAGACATTTTCCAAATAAAAGTGTGCAAATTACTGATCTTTCAATTTACTGAACTTTGGAGCTGTCCTGGGTACTTGGAGCACCTTCCCTGTGGACTCGGAGCACCTTCCTTGGGCACTCGGAGCACCAGCTCCACCTGGGGACTCGGAGCACCAGCTCCGAGAA
>CBFGVZ010000052.1:0-18993 GCA_965652315.1 uncultured Saprospiraceae bacterium
AGGTCACAAAATTAATTGTGACGGGAAATTATTTCCTGATTTCAGAGATTCAGATTTTAGCCTGTTTTTAATGACGAAAAGTACAGGGGTTACTAAGTCCCTGCCTCAACGCCATATTTGGCTGCCTGCTCATTTTGGGCAGAGAAAAGCAGTGCTGAGAATAGCAGATTTTATCCCTAAGGCGGAATGGCCAAGCTTGCTTTGGTACGGTATTGGTGGTTGAGTCTGTATGTATGTAAAAAAAGTTAGCTGAGCTCGGTTTTATTGCTCGAAGACGGGCTCGGCAATCCCGCTTGCACACAACCTTTCCCACGGGCTTGGCCGATCCCAGTCCAAGGCATGGGATCGTCTAAGCTAGTGGGTGGGCCTGCGCGTGAGAAAGATTGCCGAGCCTGTAACTACACAGCCACCTTCAATTTGCAAAGGGTGTGGCGGGTTGAAACGATTTGCCATGTCCTGCCGCACGGGCCAGGGCGGGAATGTAACCGGAGCTTCCAGCTCCGGAATTTGGCGGCATGACAAACGGCATCGAAAACTTATATGGGAAATTCCGGCCAAAAAAATGGCTTCCAGGCATCTCACCCACACCCACACTCACACTCACACTCACTCAATAAACAACGACTTACCTGGACCAATCCCTTTTTGGTGAAATCAAAAATTGCCCTTTTCGTTTCTAAGGATCATCACAGTTTTTAAATTTCAGACCTGCCTGCCCGTCCGGGCGGAAAAAGAAAAAATAAGTATAATTCATCGAAGTAGTACTGATACCTTGTTCTCGCAGGTCTCGAATTAACAAAAATGAATGATGTGGAGAAATAATGGGACTCAGAAGTTTGTCGGAGTCCCGATTCTTCACCATTTTGGTGAAAGATCTAAGCGACATGAAAGTAGAACAAATTTTTGACAAATCCATAGATTCTTACGGTGGACTTCATTTATATCATCGATTTATTGAGAAATCGGATTTCGGATCCATAGTCAGCCAGGTGCTGGGTAAGTGTCCGGCTCAAGCCAGATATTCTTACAGCAATGTGTTCATCTCTTTTGCATCTTCGTGTTTAACCCATATAGGCCCGTATTGGGGCTGGCTGCAGCTATAACGAGGATCTCAATATACTCAGGCGTAAGAATAGTGCTGATACTGGTTTTCAATGCTGCTCTTCGGACACCTACACATATGTGACCAGGCAACTGGTAGATCTGGATCATATGGAGGTGAGATAAACCGAAAAGGACAAAGAAGTAGAATTGTTTTTAATGAACCACTCAATATATTGATACTCAAAGCCTCTAAGTCATTCTTCGATGTAGATGATTATCATATTCTGGATCATGATCACACGAAGCTGTATACCAATAAGCCTGACGCCAGGGCATGTTACAGAGGCAAAGGGTATTATGCTTCTTGTTTCAGCACAGATCAGATTCCCCTATATTTCTCTCTTCAGAGTGGAAATGCCACTCCGAAAACCAATCTGATTGAGGCGCTGACTACTGGTTTTGAAGCCATGAAGCAGAAGGGACTTACCTTTGATACGTTTCGTGCTCCCGAAAGCTTTCGGGAGGAGCCTGTTACAGTGAAGAAGCTACAAAGACTATCCTTAATTATTGCGACTATTATATTGTTCTGTCCAGAAAATCTCTTACACGACAGCTCAGTATCAAACCCGAGGATTGTGCCCTTGTCGAGATCGGAGAAGAGACCTACCGGATCTGCGAACAGAAGGACACTTTTGCTGGCCACTATTACAGAATGATATACTACCAGAAGGTCAATGAAGAAAACATTTGTTCAACGATCAGGAGTTTGATGAAATTATAACCTATCACATCAAAAGAGCAATATTCTACCGTTGACCTGATCCATATGTACTTCGACCGGAGTGGAGTAGGAGAAAAAATCAATGATGAATTGAAGAATGATTACAATGTGAACCATCTTCCCTTCAAAGAAGCTCCATCCAATCTGTGCTATGTGATTGCAGCGGCTATAAGTATGTTGCTGGTCAGAGCCTTTAAAAGCCTGGCTCATATCCTGACAGGCCAATATATAAAACCAAAAATGAGAATCAAGCAGATCATGTTTCGTCTGATTGCTTTTTCCGTTAAGCTGGTCTGCAGATCAAGACAAAAATTTTATAAAATTTACTGTCAGCAAAAGGAACTGATCCCACTCATACAGTGGGCAAACTCCTGAATTCACACTTCTATTTTATTGAATAACATATTATGTTTTTAAATCATACAGGAAGACTATGTGGAAAGCTCAATAATTAATGTGGATAACTTAATCTTCTTTTTCCATATTTTAATCTAGATTCAAATATCATCAAATTTGAGACCACAGAACAAGGTTAAACCACAAATACGCATCCAGAAAAATGGAATTTTGAACAAAAAACCGATTTCAGTCGAAATATCGCTTTTCTTGAGGCAGACTTGCGAATTTGAGGGTTAAGTACAACGACAAAATAATATTTGGACTATTCCGGGTTACTTTTGTTCTGGTCTGACACTAATGGGTGTAAAACGATTTATCACTTTTAAATTTTAAAGAAAATGAAAACTTTCATCAAATTAATCACCGCAGTAATTATTCTTGCTCAATTCACAGCCTGTCAGGACGAAATGATTCCTGAGGCCTCAGACGTCGGACTGGAAAAAGAAACCGGACTGGATTTACCCGAAGTGTACATGGACAAGGACCAGTTGGACAAATTTCGACTTTATGGTCCTAAGCACAGAGAAATAGAACATTCAGTACCAAGTGAAAAGCCTGTTTACGTTTCTTTGAAAGAAGCACAACCCGTCACAAGGGCCAGAGGAGTAGAAGGGATTTCGTTCGGATACTCAATACATTCTTCTACGGTCAACCAGGGAAATTCTATAAGTCGGAATTTTGGCCACCCGGGAGAAGATCGGGTGTATAAACTGGAGATCAATACAAACGCAGATATCAAAATCACCCTAAGCCAAATGAATACCGATCTGGATCTCTATTTGTCAGAAATATACGAAGATGCGTACGGAAGAGAACTGGTCGGAAATTTACTGGCGAAAAGTGAAAGAGGCGGGACGAATGATGAGGAGATCACTATAAAAGTGCATGCTGGGGAATACTTCATTATCGTTGACTCTTATACGAACTCAGGTAGATTTACACTTACTGCTCAGGATATCACACCACCTCCTCCACCCAGGTTCTGCGAAGACTACGAGAACCTCACAGCAACACATCATCCGGGGTATGGAATCAGCAGACAAACGAACACCTGGAGTCTTTGGGAGCCCAATGCAGGAGATGGTCGTGTGTTGTATGAAGACGGATTCACAGATAATAAGGTTGTAAAAATGGACTGGGGTCGGTTTTACTATCAGGATGTGGTCCGCACGTTGATTGGACTGCCCATCACGCACGGCCTTTACACCATGGACTTCAAGATGTATGTACCGTATGGATACAGCTCAGGATTCAGATCAGAAAAATTAGTGGAAACTGGTCGTAATCATAGTGAGAGTGGTTTTAAAATCACCATTGACGAATATGGCAGACTGACTTTCATTCAAAATGGCATAACAAAGCATTCAAACTATCGCGTGTCTCAAGACCGATGGATCGACATCAACCTGGTATTTGATATGACATACAACACCATCTACGCCGTGATCGACCATTCCGTGATTGTATATTTCAGTGCCAGTGCTCCGCGATTCCGTTATGGAGGCTATATGAAATCAATTGCAGGCATGAATTTCTTTGCCAATGAATCGGGAATGAAATACCATATAGATGATGTATGCGTGACCGAAATAGAACCTGGTTATGAAAATCCTATAATAAATACACTGAGTGTCGGCTATGAAGAAATCATCTCTTTTCAGGATGATGTCCAAAGTGTCCGATTGGTAGAATAATTCTATCACGACCGTTTCAAACCCCGGGGAGAATGAATTTGAATTGCATTCTCCCCATTTTTGTTTATTTTGGCAGACTACTTCAAATTAAGCAATATGAGTGCGGACGCCGATAACATCATTATTCAAAAAATCAAGCAAGGTAATCAAAACGAATTGGGCAAAGTTTACACCCGGTACAAAGAAGATTTTTGCCGGTGGGCTATCAAACAGTTTCAATTAACGGACAACGAATCACAAGAAATTTACCAGCTGACTATGTTGATCTTTTATGAAAATATATTACAGGATAAACTGGAGGAAATTAATACCTCCATAAAGAGCTACATCTTTCAGATTGGCAAGTACAAAATTTATGATAAAAACCGAAAGAAATCATATGCTATTTCACCCATCGATTCTTTCCTGCTCAACCTTCCCCAGGAATCTGGCATTGAGGAGAAGCAATTAAAAGAAAAGCAAATCCTTAAAATCAATGAGGGAATGCAAATTCTAGGTGAACCGTGTTCCATCATACTGGAAATGTTCTATTATCTGAATAAATCGATGGAAGAAATCGCGGCTACATTCAACTACAAAAACACCGCAACAGCCAAAAACCAAAAGTACAAATGCCTTAAAAGATTAATCAAATTGGTTCAAAAAACTGAAGTGGCATGAAGGACATTTTAAAGGATATAATCGATTTTCTGCATGAAAATCAGGATGAGCTCTCCCTGACATTTCAAAATGACCAGGAGCGGGAGCTTTATGCTCTAAATTTGCTTGATGGTATCCGGTTTTCATCACTTCAAAAAACACTTGGAAAAATAGAGGCTAATTACGGTACGGAAGGCTTTGAACATCTGCTGACAGAAGCTTTACGGTATAAAGAACACCGGAAAACCCTCGACTTTTTCAACCAGTTGGACGAAAAATCTGCAGAGAATTCCACTACTGAAAAAGTTCAATCGAGGATTATTCAGTTAAGACGTTATCCGGGTCGTATCCTCGCTATTGCAGCCACAGTGGCTTTGTGCATTACGGCAGGATGGTGGTTTTGGTCCAACACCACATCGTCTTCAGGTCTATATACTCAATACTATAATATTCCGGCTCATGAATATCTGATGAGAGGTGATGATACTCCGGATCCCGAGATCAATCAGGCCTTTACCTTATTCGATCAGGGTCATTATGAGGAAGCTATCCCCCTTCTCGATGAATTGTATAAGGAAACCGGTAATGACGAGTTTCTGTTTTATAAAAGCATTGCCTTAATAGAGACATCAAATATCACTGCAGCCGAATCGTTACTAAATACATTAAGCAATAATCATCCACAAAACATGGAATACCGATGGTACTATGCCTTAGCACTGCTCCAGTCAGATCAGGAGAATGCAGCATTGACAGAACTGCAAATTGTGGCAGGTTCGGATCACTTCAGGTCATCACCTGCACGCAAATTGATCCGGGATCTGAACAAGTAAGCCAGTACTATCAGACAACCAATAGAAATCAGCAGAAGGATCCCATTCCATGAGTAGCCACCGGAAGTCAAAACGGAATCCCCGCGACCGATCAACACAAACGCCCCCCAGACTTCTGGCGGATACCGGTCAGACATAAATTCCTGGGTATTTTTAAAAGAATCAAAAATACTTTGCCCCCCCGTGAGACCTGTATAAAATGTTTGCATGAATTCCACTGTAGCTGCATCAGGTACCTCAGCAAGTGTGGAAATGATATTACGGGCACCAGCCATTAAAAAACCCCTCTGCAATCCAAATACGCCTTCCCCGGTATGTACCAGTCCCAACCCCGACTCACAGGCCGATAACGTTGCAAGTTCAAGTCGATCAAACCGCATATTGGATATTTCATAGGCCGACAGATAACCCGACCCAGTGGAAGAGGTAGAATCAGGATGCGTATCAGAAAGATATATCGCCGAATGGAACATGGGGTTAATAGCAGGATAATCGATCGCGTTTATCTTTGAAGTGCGTTCTATTTGTGCCCCAGGTGGGCGGTATGATCCATGACTGGCAATATGCAGGACAGAAAGATCATTTGTTCCCATTTTAGAAAAATTGGCTTTGCTTGAACTTTCTCGTTCATACACTTCTGAAAACCAGCCGGCGGATATAAAAATGTCATGTAAAGCATGCACCTCCTTTGCAGTTGAGGGCAATTCGGATAATGCTGTACCAATTCCAGTAGTGGCTGAAGCAGGTAAACCACCGTCATAGGTAGGATTCCCAAACAGGGCTATTTTATTTGACAAAATATCATTATCGTTGACAGACCTTCTGTTCATATACCGGATATCCGGTATGATTCTTACATTATATTGTTGGTAAAGATATTTACCGGATTCGGGTAGATAGATGCTGTAAAAAAATACACGGTGAAACAGTCCCTCCGGAACGATGACCAGATCCGGACGAGGCGGAAGGTATGGTTCCAGCTTTTCCCATAGGTATTGATACATGTTAGCAGCCTCCCATTCCATCTCTGTCCGGGGTAGGGAGTCTATCGAAACCAGTTTGCCAGATCCTGTCTCCTGATCGATCAAGGCAGCATAATGATCAATCTCGTTGCTATCTTTCCAGGAAATAAACTGTATGATTATTTCCTCAGGACTGATGCTTTTTTTAAAAGATTGATACGTGAGTTTATCAAAGTCCTGAGATCTACCAGTAGATAGTGTACGCTCCAGTTCATTGGACCTGGCAATCAAAGAATCCAGTTTTACTTTACCCCCCCCAGGCTGCAGATAAGCTTTTTCGATTTCCTGACGAACCTCATACCACGTATCAAATTCTTTGGAAGTCCCGGCACGCATCAGATTGGCAGCTGAATAAACCAGGGTAAGGGCTTTATAGTTCAGGTGAAGTTCTGTAAACCTTTCCATATAATTCTCGTCAGTGGAAAAGGACCCAACTGCTGTACCAGACAAAAAATCGACTATCGGTCTGGTTTGTTTTTTAAATTGCAACTTACCATTGTCACTCAGATAGGGATAAATAAAGCTGGATTGGTAAATCAGGGATTGCATTATACGAAGGTTGAGTCTCTTGCTTTCTTCCACGTAGCCATGCCCATACATCATAGCTGATAACCGGTGTTCATTCCGAAGGAGCATCAGACTGTAGGGACCATACTGATCTTTTAGTTGCCGGATCAGATCTTGCTGCACGGCTACTGCCATATCAAACTGGTCAGTCCTGGCTTTAATGTTGATGTATTCTTCCAGAAGCTCCACCTGGAAAGTAAAAAATTCTGATTCACCTGATAGATTGTGGTACAAACGGGTAATCAGTTGGTCTGCCTCTGATTCCTGCCCCAGACTTTCAAGGTAACGCACCTTCAGTAATTCAGCCATTTGAATAAAATCCGGCCTGTCCCGATATAAAGCCCTGGAAGTCTCCAGATATCGATTCACATATGTACCGGCCAGATCAAATTGACCTGCCCCAATTAAAGCCAATGAAATATGTCGCTGAATCCGTATCCTGACCTCATGGGTGGCATCTATCTGACTATTTTTTCTCAATCGCTGTTCAATGGTAGTCAGGTCATCGATGACCGTACTGTAATCTCCCATCGAAAGACGAAGGCTGGCATAATTCACCTGACAGTTGATGGTTTCCGGGGAATCCTCCCCCCAATGCTTCAGAAACAATTTTTCAGCCTTTTCAAAAAGGGTCAAAGCCTGTCTGATATCCCCCAATTGTCTATAGTTTTCAGCCATATTCGCATACCGGTATGGAAGATTTTCAGGCCACGTTATGGGAACAGATCGCTCCAGATATTCCAACGCGGTGGTAGGATCACCCAGAGCTTCATGGACTACTCCAATGTTATTGAGGACTTCTGCATGTGCACCATCATTCTGGTACCCCATTGTAGAATCCATAGATACTACTCTGAGCATAATATCCAAAGCTTTCAAAACTTCTCCCTGATTCTTTAGCAGCTCACCATAATTGGACAAGGTTGCGGCATACACGATCTGATGGTCTTCGTCAATGACCGGATCGACCTCTTTCAATATCCATTCGTGCAATTTCAAAGATTCCTCATACTGGCTGTTCATCATCAGTATCAGAGCCTTAAAAGAACGGGCATCCCATACTTCGATACCTTCAGCACCATATTCTTGTTTGCAAAAGTCTATCCACTGGTCACACGAATCCAATGCACTATAGTATTCTCCCCGCATATAGAGTGAATCCACCATCTTCACCATCCTGTTATATGTCGTTGTATCTGGTACATTTTGGTTTGGTGGAAGGTCCTCCAAAGGAGATATTCCCTGGAAAAGAAATAACAGAATGAATGATAAAAACCACATATAATACCTTTTGGGTTCTGACCTTAAAAAAGCCAGTGGGGATAAAAATAAAAATAATTCTAAACTTATGGGTGACCATTCCATATTTCGTACACTAATTGGCAATCAAACCAATAAAAATCACACCAGCATGAAAGCTTTAATCCAATGCAAACCAGTATTTTATATCAATTCGATAAAGAATATACCGAATTTTATTGTGAATTTTACATATAAATTATTGTTAAATTTTATCTTTACCCTAACAAAATACTTGCGTGTTAAACCTCATGTTATGTCTTTATCCTTTTTGCTATTTAGTTTTCAGGCTATCGGTCAAAACCCGACACCCCAAACTGACCAGGCAGATTGCCGGCCAGTTATTCACAGAATCAACCTTGGAGTGAAAGCAGGATTACCGGGAATTGTATCTGCCGGAGCAGAAGTGGTGACTCCTTTGCTACAAAACCGAGTGGCTCCCTTTGTGGAGATCTCCAGGCTGAAGACTGATTACGAGTCGGCCTCCATAGGTTCGCGTTTTCTGGAATACGGAGTGAATCTTTATTTTTCTGACAAGGGAAGAAGAGGGTATCTCACGGTATCGAGATCCAGTCTGATGCTGAAAGGATTAGAAGAACATCCTGATGGTGTCAATGCAGAAACCAGTTTTGCATTCCGGGGAACCAACGTGAAGCTTGGCGGACGCTGGGGAAGCCGGGTTTACTTTCGTCTGGAAGCCGGATTTACCTTTGGTAAGGTGCCACAAGGACTGGAAGTGACAGAAATCAATCCGGAAGGTGGCAGTAGCAGCGAATATGAGGCGTTTCCGGAGACCGCCACCACATTGACCGAGATGGGCCTGCCCGTCTTCAATATAGGAATGGGGGTCAGCCTGTAGGCGGCCAGCACACTCCATGGAAACAATATCAACTACTTCTTACACCTGCTAAACCATATCTCTTACACCTACTAAACTTTATCACTATGAAATCTTTGTGTACAACCAGTCTATTCACAATAATTATCCTCTTTTTCGTAAATCTGTCATTTAGTCAAAATTGTAATGAATATCCTTTTATCGATTGCGGGGAAAGAGTATCAGTAAATTCACCTGCTTCTATCATTTTTTCGGCGTCAATAATCGACTGCAATGGTCAATTAGATGCAGGTAACTTATTAGGATATAATGGCTACAAATTGAATGCAACGGAATCGTCTGAAATTACAATAAATATTGCCAACAGCAATTTTTCCTTTTATCTTTCGGTAGGAACCAATTGTAATAATTATAACAATATATTTTGTGATTATGTCAATTCTACGAACTATAGTAAGACCATTGATGTAAGTAATTATAATGAAATATTCATAGGAATCACCTATGTTCAGGACCGTTTTGGTAATTGTGAAGTCTGTAATATAAATTACGATCTTACCGTCGAATGCACCTCTTCCGACCCAGGGGAGAATTGCAACGACCTAAGCCCTTTTTGCCACCAGGAATACGATATATATCCCAATCTATCCCGTCCTGGTGAATACACTATTGAATACAATGGAAATATCGGGAACGACGGAAAGCCGTATGATTGGTTGATCGACGGAAAGTCAACCGGGCACAAATCTACCAGAATAACGCGTAGATTCAGGCCCGGATGGACGAATGAGATATGCTTTCAATACATAAGGGAAGACATTCCGCAGACTCTACGAAATACACAAGCTACTACCTGCACGATGTGTTGCTTTGAATTTTGTCCACCGGATGATCTGTTTGACTGCAACATTATCGAAGTGGGACCAAAGATAGGGGGGGCACCGTTGATTTCTGTACCCGATAAAAAGTTCAACCAGGATATTATTATCATTAATTGGTACGCCCACAAACCGAATGGTCAAATAATTTACAAATTCGAAGATGGTGAACGTAATTCTGCATGGGTCCAAGAGATTGAAAGAGCACTTAGTAGTGGACAAGATAAAGTCTATTTCACCCTGGTCTATAAATTGGGGCAGAACGATTGCATTCGGGTCTGCTGTATTTGCTTCGACCCCAGCCGTGGTTACGAAGGAGCGATAGTCCCCATCCCGGTAGATGACCATTCGAACTGGCTCCGGTTTCAAAGTATTGAGGATGATGTCGAATTATTGGATATAAGCGTTTCTTCCAGTGATGGCAGAACAGAAAATAGGAATGAAAACGAATTTCTACTTACACCAGGCAGAACGTATGTTATCACCTGCTATATAAAGGATGGGGATTGTTATAGCCGGGTACACTTTAATTATTGTCCGACCGATTTCCGGAACTGCAGCGACATCAGCCTGACCAGCGCTTCGGGGAACAGCCTTACTTATGGTTTTAGTGGTATGGGTAGTGTACTCAATTGGTACACAGCCGATGGCAGTAATCGATCCAGTGCGAACAAGAAAAACGGTATTGTTCCGGATTCTTATACTGAGGATGATGGTAAGGTGTATTGTGTAAAATACTTTCCTGAGTCAGAATGCATCCAGATCTGCTGTTATGATGACCAGTGCGTGGATTTCATACCGCCTGTTTTCGAGGATTATTATGCCGACAATGGATCCCTGGTACAGGTTACCCGTGTCATTGGCAAAAGGGGTGGTGGGCAAAAAAAAGTAGGGCCAACGGACGTCTGTGCAACAGATACCCTACAAATCCTGCGCAATATCTCCACCGGGCACACAGAGCCCTATACCGGCCAGGATGTTTCTTCGTTTCCTGATCCTTCTGACTGGGAGATCTGTCACCAGATCAAATGTGAAGACGGGGAGATCCTGGAAGAATTTTGCTTCAATGGGGGCTCAATCGGCGAAGGGAATTGTGAAGTATTCCCCATGGCTCTGCCATTTGATGTATCCAATGTAAATTGTGATGATGAAATATGTCAGTTGCGCCTGGATGGATCATCTTCCATGGGTGAAGGTCTGCAATACGTGTGGACCATTTACCAACAAGATCCTGTTTTGGGAGTTTATTACTATGTTCATTATTCGGATGGGCCTGTCACGACAATTGATGATCCCGGAAATATCACCGGTATCCATCTGCGTGTACTCAATGGTTGTGGTTCTGCTTCGGTGTACCTGTCTTGTTCCGATTTTATCAATCAATGCCGCACCTTTAACGACATAGGTGCCTCCTTTTTCGATATCAGTGAGACCTCACCGCAAAATGTAATCGTCACCTCGGATTTTGATTTTGGAGATGGTGCCCAATTTGAAATTGATTTTGGAGATGGGAGCAATCCACGTTCAGGCACTGGTTCATCCATCGGATCACTAAGTCACACCTATCCACGTCCAGGTATATACTATGTCTGTGTCCGGGTCCGGTACTATTGCGAAATCGAACATCCCACTCCGCAGAGAAATACTTCCACAACCCGGAATTGCTGTGAATTGATTTTCTGCAAATTTGTAAAGGTGGGCTGTACTGAAACGATTGACCTTTGTGACCTAATCGGATACGAGAATTTTCACATGAATGATGATTATGCCACTCTGGATCTGACCGCACAGGGGGGACAATCCAGTGATCCAGGGTCTCATTGGCTCATCAATGGAACTAAGACAGATCCGGTTGAAATAAAATTCCAATATGGAAAAGACTACCACTGCTGTTATGTGTATTATAATTCCGATGGATGTCTTGTAAGGTGTTGTCGCAAATTCCGCTTTGATCCCGATCCTGGTTGTCGATTGATCCGGTCTCGATTTGTCAGCGTCGAAAAGGATGGTAGATTTACTTTTGAATTTGATATGCCGGGATCAGAGAATACGGCTATTAGCTGGTCAGTAAAAGGACGAGGCACTGCCAGCCTGACAAAACCGGGAAGCAGACAGACCTATACCCTTCCGGCCAATGGTCAAAGCTATGAAATCTGTGTACTCTACTATGACCGGCAAGGATACCTCAGGGTATGTTGTTACTGCATTAATGTTCCCAAAGTGGAATGTGAATCAGATTCCTATGCCTATACTTCAGGTGGCAGTGAACCCCTGGTCACTTTCAAACATGTCCCTGAGGATAATGAAGAAGGAATCACCTACCAGTTCTCACTGAATGAAGAGAATGCAGGAGTTGAATCCTGGGATTTGACCAGTGAAGATGGTCAACTTATTCAATCCTTCAATTCCTCCAAAATCACCTGTCCGCCTGGCTGGACGGGAAAACCCCTCACGGTATGCGTACTCTACCTGGTGGGAAACTGTTATTTCTACCGTTGTTTCCCTGTAGTATTCGAGAATCCGTTACTATGTGAATTGCTGTATGTCGTGGAGAATTCAGATTCATACGATGGTGAAACACTGGTCGAATTCACTGGAACAGAGCACATCCTGGATTACTTCTGGACCCTCAATGGTGAACCTGTCACAGATAATGTCTCCGCGCAATCCATCTCTTTATGTTGCCTGGATCAGAACGATTCCAACATTCTGTGCTTTTACTACAAAGTTTCCTATAATGGCTACTGCATATGGAAAGTATGCTGCATTGAATTGGAGGGAAAAGAATGTAATCTCATCGAAACGCCCTTGATAGAAGATCTGTATCTGGCGGACAATACAGGATATATTCAGGGGCGACGGGCCAGCTCATCGCGCAAAAGTGGCATCAGGGTGGTTTTTCCCTGTGATAACCAGGATACCCTATATGTCCTGAAAAATATAAATACAGGAGAAGAGACTTCCTATGCCTCATTGGGTGGAGTTGATATTTCAGAAGAAGGACAATACGATCTGTGCACCGTCATAAGATGCCTGGATAACCATCCTGGCGATACGCTACAAAAATCCTGCATTACACTCAAGGGAGGATTGCCGGGAACCTGTCATGTCAAACCCATGGCACTCCCATTCACTTGGGAACAAGTTGGCCAAAATTGTTTGCCGGTGGAACCGGTATTATGTTTTTACCGGTTTGACGCCAGCAGCTCTATGGGGGATGATCTCACCTATAGCTGGAGTGTCTATTACCCTGACTCCAACAATCTAATAGATAACAGCGTCCATTTTTCATCGACTACTCCGGTATTCGAAACATCACTGGCAGTAGGCTTTACTGCGGTCAAACTTACCGTATCGAATAACTGCGGATCATCCACGTTCTATATGGCCTGCTCTGACTGGTTCGACAACTGTCTGGACTTTTCGGATGTAGATCAAGACTTTTTCAGTGTAGAAGGTTCTGGCAATAACAGTACCCTGAAAGTGAATTCGTCTTTCACATTCCCTACCACGGGTGATATAATGATCGACTTTGGGGATGGCGAAACCACCACAATGAAGGATGCCAACGGAATTGGCAGTATATCCCATGACTATGACAAACCAGGCGTATACTATGTGTGCGTGCGCATCTTGTTCACTTGCGAAGACGATGATGAACATGATACTAAGAACTGCTGTGAGATCATCTTCTGTAAGTTCGTAGAGGCAGGTTGTGTAAAATACACATCACGATGTGACTGGTTGTCCTATGATATCCTGGACTTGAATGAGGATCATGTGTCTATGGGATTGTACGTGACAGAAGATTTCCCGTATGAAGTTACTTCCTGGATGATCAATGGTGAAGAAATTTCTGACCCGGACGCTGTCCGGATAAATTACGGAGAAACCTACTATTATTGCATCACTTATATCGATGCGGAAGGATGTCTGGTTGAGTGCTGCCGTAAGATCAAATTTGATCCACCGTATAGTTGCGAGATCATCCGGTCGGAATTAAAATCCATCACTCCTGCAGGTGACCTGGTATTTGAATTTAGCCTTCCCTCAGGTTTCGAAAATATATTGTTTTGGGGTGTCAAGGATGGAAGGAACGGGAATGACCTTAAGTATGAAGATAAGGCTACATTCACATTTTCGCCTGATACTCAAACCTATACCATTTGTGTGCTTTACTATGACCGGGAAGGTTGTCTGCGATTTTGCTGCTATTGCCTGATAGTGGAGCCAATAATTTGCCCCCCGATTATTACACCGTATGAATTTCAATCTTCGGATGAAGAGGGCATTACTTATAGCTTTGATGCAGGTTTGGAAGGCAGTACAAACATAACCTGGACCCTCACAGATCAGGCTGGAAATCAGCTGGACGCATCATCGGATAACACCCTGATCTGTCCTCCGGAGAATAGTGGTGATCCTTTAATCGCATGTATCAGGTATCGCATTGGCGACTGCCATTACATACGGTGTATTCCGGTGATATTCATAGATCCGCGAAAATGCAACGGCCTATTGGTGGAGCGATCGGAAGAGGAAGCCGGTGTATTTGATGTATCATTTACGGAGGATATCGAAATAGAAGCATCTTACTGGACCATCAATGGGGTACGCCAGACGGACAGTGATGACCAAAGATCACTCCATATTTGCTGTCTGGATCCCGGACAATACGTGGTCTGTTTTTATTATCTGGTCCGGATCAATGGTTTTTGTTACTGGAGAGTGTGCTGCTATCCATTGCCCAATCCGTGCAAGGAAGACTTTGACTGTGACCGTTGGTTCCGCTCGATATCTACGGATGAGGACATGATTTCCTATACCTATGATAATGATTTTGTGGAGGTATCCCGTATTGAAGTGAATGGTAACCTGGTCTCTGAAAATGAACGGGAGGTTCATCTCAATCCCGGTGATTATGACGGTCCCATAACCATCTGCTATTACATCATCGGTCCGGATGGGTGCATCTATATCTGCTGCAAAACCATCGACCCCCGATGTGATTGCCCCCCTGGTGTGGACCGGCAATATTGTGAAACATTCAACGGAAAAACAGGCAAGCAAATCGGACAGATTGTCCCTGAATGGTGGACTCCGGGATCTGATGCTATAGTTGAGACCAGCAACGGAGAAGCCTGGCTTGATGCGAGTAGCGGAAATGCTGCGCTTGATCTGAGGAATAAATCCTTCAATTATTTGTCCGTCGAACTGGAACTGGGGAACTGCAACAATTGGATCATATTTGACCTGATCGCCAATGCGATCGATGATGAAGGGAGCATTTTCTTCCCCGCCAAAACTTCAACAGGTAGTTTCTATCAAAATACCTTCGCTGGTATTTTCGACCCATTCTACTTTGACCGGTCAAAACGGATTCTATTGGAATTAACAGGAGATCAATTGAAAACAGTACTCATCAATGGCATGAAAGTAGGTGAGATCTATGCTCCGGAATTGATATCATTCAATGGTGACCTGCAGACTCCGGGATGCATGAAAATATACAACATCTGCATCGGTAACAAGAAGAACCACATTCCGACCTACTGTGGTAATCAGATCACGCAGGCTATTTATTACAATGACTTTGAAACCTTCAAAAATGGGGATTTGATTTCCGTCGTAGATTCTGCTCACTGGATAGCGATCAGTAATTTGGATGCCCAGATATATAAGGATTATATATTCACCGGTAATCAACTGAGTTTTCAGAATGGAGGAGGATTCAATTCAGATGTGATATTTAAGCCCGGCAAGTATGATCAGGGACAGTATCAGCTCAGATGGGACATGGCTTTCTATGATCCTGAATCCAATGAGTACCGGTTAGGTGATTACTATATTCTAAAATCTGTGGATACTAATAATTTGGACCGCCGTACAATTCATATTGCGTTCAACGGTGATCAGAATGATGACGGAACAGGTGAAGGTCAGGTAACAGATCTGGTCAACAATCAGACTTACAATTTCACTTATCCTGTTAATGACTTCGTTACCTACCACGACCGTACATTCGAAAACCTGATAGACATTGATCTGGATGGGAAAATGATCACTTTGGAAATAAATGGCCAATCGATACAGATCCCTTATCAGAATGATTTTGCGGGAATAGAGTATCTGGCCAATGATCCCAATACGAGTTCGGACTATCACATTGACAATCTTTGCTTTGGTGGTAAATCACATGGCGGAATTCGTCCTCCTGGTACCACACCGGGCGGCTCAGCCTGTCCTCCTTCCACGCCTTTGACCTGTGGAATCACCCTTTCAGGGACTACATTCGGACAGTTAAATTATTACAACGGATATCCTTGCGTATCAGCGGCTATGAATGGTGGGGAAGCACTGTATTCCCTGGAAGTAAAGGCAGGAGATCCGCCGATGCGCCTCAATGTATTTGACATCAGTGATCCGGACCTGCAGGTTATCGTGACTGATGACTGCGATTTGACGAAAACCAACTATTGCACAGCCAATAACAGTCGCAGCCGCTACAGGTCGATCGACCTGGGACAACTACCAGTTGGCACGTACTATGTATTCATTGATGGTCCGCACAAAAACACCAAAGGCAGCTTCAATATTCAGTTATCCTGTGAAGCTCTTCCCTGTATCAATACGATTGCACTGGATTGCGATCAATCGGTGACGGGAAATAACTATCAGGGTACATCCACCATCAGTTATTACCCCTTATGTCCGTTTCGATCAGCCATTTGTATGACTGCGCCTGAACAGGTTTACACATTTACACCAGACAAGACCGGCACATACACTGTGCGGTTGAACATCCATAATACTGCAGATCTGGACGTATTTATCCTGGACAGTTGTGATCCCAACAGCTGTGTCCATTCCGGCATCAAGCCACCCGGAGATGACGAATCCTTCAAAGTCATACTGGAGAAAGGGAAAGAATACTACATCGTAGTAGATGGTCAGTTTGACCAGAAAGGTTCTTTTGATCTGTTAATTGAATGTCCTAAGGATATACCATGTAACTTGCCTGATTTTGATTTTACTATCCTGGTGACTGATAGCTTAGTGGATGTCCTCCCCACTGTTTTATCAGGGGTAGAATCCCTGACCTGGGATTTTGGTGATGGCTTCGTATCAACTATGACCGACCCTGATGAGTACACTTACACTGATAATGGTCGGTACACCATCTGTGGTACTGCTGAAAATGCCTGTGGCAAATACAAGATTTGTAAAGAAGTTTTGATTTATGTACCGGACCCACCAGAGAAAAATAGTATAAGATCGCTTTTCAGTCTCCCAATGGAATGTGTGGAAGAAAGCAGCGAAGTACGTATTCCCATTTATTTCAGTGGTGATACGGTCATTACCAATCTGGGTATCCAGATGCAAACATCTGATATCGAAAAATTCAGAATCATAGGATTTGCCTCTGCCTATAACCTTGACTTCAATATTCTGGACAATGGATCGAGAATTAAGATTTTTGAAGACAGTAAAATCGAAAATTACGACCCTGATACACCACTGTATGAGTTGATCCTCGGTACAGGTGAATATGCCGCCGAAGGGTATCAAATAGAGTTCGTGGAAGTTACTTCAGGCGATGGAGAGATCCATTTCAGACCTGTAGAGCTTTGCCTGAAGAAGAAGTCTTCTTTATTGATAATCAAGGGACAGGTACGGGATTTCCAAACAGATAATAATCTGGAAGAAGTTACCGTAAGACTCGACGAAGAAGACACCAGTACGGATTATCTCGGTCGGTTTGAATTTACTCCACTGAATTCAAAAAATGCTGACCTCACTGTGTACTATGATCAGGGGCATCCAAGAGATCGAATAAATGTACTGGACATCAAAGCTGTGAAGCAACACTGGGCTGAGTACATCACTCTGGATCCTTTCAGGAAAGTGGCTGCGGATGTAAATAATGACTTGAAAATAAATGCACTTGACTGGGGACTATTGACCCAACTGGTAAGTCATCAGATAGATTCCTTTCCCAATGTACCTTTATGGCGCATATACAGAAATGGTCAGCAATCAGAGGTGTCCTCCAATCACAATGAAGTGGGTGTCCTAAACGATGTCACTACTGTGGATCACTCCTATTCCGATAGCACCATACTTTATTATGCTATCAAAACTGGTGACGTTTCTGACAGATCAGTAAGATCCAGGAATGCCACCAGATTGATGCTGAACGCAACTATTGAAAGGGGCCAAAAGAGTTCCATTATCCGATTGAATGTTGACCAGGATACCCGGATATCAGCAACACAATTTTGCCTCCGGTTACCAGACCAGTATTCTTCTGTTCAGTTAATTGATTTGAGTACTGCTTTCAAAGAAGCCGACATACATATTGCCTCTGGAAAAGTCTACGTAGTTTTTGCTTCAATGGCCAGGGAAGGTGTTTTATTGAAAAAGGAAGATGCTATTCTGACATTGCGAGTTAACAAAACTACCACAGAAAAACCTTTCTCGATTGATGATATCAGCATGGATTATTCGGCTTTAACCTCTATCGCTGAGACCGAAGATGGGTCATTAGGTCATGTTGCTCTTTCTGTAACAGAATTACAGGAAGGAATGCAGGTCACCATTCATCCTAATCCATTTGGGGACTATCTATGGGTTCAAGTGACGAACAGCGAGGCAAACCAGTACGGCCGGCTGGAATTATACAATCTGCTCGGACAGCAAATCCTTCACCAGGATGTCACAATCAGTAGAGGAACATCCCGCCATTTTGTACACATTGATCAGCCACTGCCTGCCGGAATGTATATTGCCCATTGGACGACAAAAACAAGCAGTCGGGAATTTAAACTGATAAAAAAGTAAACTATGAAGACGCATAAATCAACCCTGACTTACATAATCGTTTTACTTCTTTCAACACCTCTTATAAGTCAGCATCTAACCATCTGGCCTTATTCAGACAGTGACTCCCTCGAATGGGGAGTCACTAATGAGGTGGCGTTCAAAACCAGCGGATATGA